>NZ_BBAJ01000017.1 GCF_001311195.1 Lacticaseibacillus camelliae DSM 22697 = JCM 13995 | reverse complement strand
GTCGGCCGTCGGGGTCAGCGCGAGGGCCCGCGCGTGGCCAGCCGCCGTCACGACATCCTTGGCCAAAGCCGCTTTGATCTGGTCAAACCCAAGGGTGCTCAAAATTTTTTTTATTCATGCTTAGACTCCTTAAAAATGCGAAAAACCAGCACGCAATGATGTGCTGGTCGTTAAAGCCAAAGTGCCGTGACCCAGTTTGTCAGACCCAGCGAGTACCGGACAATCGTGCGGGCCAGAAACGAGTTTGCCAACATGTTCTGGAGACCGGCCAAAGGAATGAGCGCCACCACATAAAGGACCAAGAAAAGGAACACGTAGCCCATCACCAGGTTCAGTAAGCCGCCGGTGATGAAACTGGCACGGTCCGCCTTGCGGTACTTCAGGTCGTGGACCCACAGCGCGCCAAACCGCGTCAGCAGCCACCCGACTGCCAGCACCAGCAGAAACGCGATGCCGCGGTAAAAGGCATCATCCAGTGTCAGCCCGACCCGGTTCGAGAAGAAAACAAAGTGGCTGGACTGAGTGGCCGAAGGGTACGGGACCCAAAGCGAAAGCAGCTTGGCGACCGGCTGGTAAAGCAGCGCCGCCAGGCCCAGGCTCACTAAGTAACCGCCGACGTGAACTAACTGAAGCCACAGCCCCCGTTCAGCGCCTGCGTAAAAGAAATACGCCAGAAAGACGATGATCGCAAAGCTAAGCATCCGGCTCCTCCGTCTTTTGCTGGGCGGCCGCCTGATCCACCTGGTCGGAAAGCGCATTGAACGCCAACAGCACCGCTGCGTCTTCCTTCGTTAACTTGGGCGAGGCCTCACGCAGTGCCGCCAGGCGCTGATTCAACAGCGTAGTGACCGCCTCAAAGTGGGCAGTCGTCCCCGGCCCAATGATCGTGTATTCTTTTCCGTCAATCACAGCTTTGAACCGCCGCTTGCGTTCAGCCATTACTGGTCCCCTTCCGTAAAAAAACCGCGCCCCATCACTGCGGCGCGGTGCATTGGTTATTCGCCGTCCTCATCCTCATCGGCCAAGAAGGTATTGAGCACCTCTTCGACCATGTCCCATTCGTCGTCGTCTTCGATGGGGTAAAGATTCCCCGAGCTGGCGTCGCCGTTTTCGTCTGGGGTGAAGGAAAAGGCTTGAATATCAACCTCTTCATCGTCGCTGGCGCTTTCTGGATACAACAACACGTAACTCTTGCCGTAATCCTCTGAATCGAAAGTGAAAAGCACCTGATATAATTCTTCGTTGCCTTTATCGTCGATCAGCGTGATCTGCTGCTGGTCGTCGCCTTCGTGCACATGGTTATTCTTGTCTGCCATGATGGCCTCCTTGTTAGCGGCTGTGAAGATCTAGGTAATTCTGCAAAATCAGCTGTGCCGCCAGTTTGTCGATGACTTGTTTTTGTCGTTTACGTGAGGCATCCGCCTCTTCAATGAGCATCCGACTCGCTTCGACGGTCGTCAGCCGCTCGTCGGTGTACGCGACCGGCAACTTGAACCGGTCGGCCAGCATCTGCCCGTACGCCTTCGATTTCTCGACGCGCGGACCTTCGGTGTTGTTCATGTTCTTGGGCAGGCCCACAACAAAGTTGGTCACCTCGTACTGGGTGACCAACTCCGCAACGCGGGCGAGGCCAAATTCTTCCTTGTCCTCGTTGATGCGAATGATTTCAAGTCCCTGAGCCGTCCACCCCAAAGGATCAGAAATCGCGACGCCCACCGTGCGTGACCCCACATCCAGTCCCATGTAGCGCACTACTTTTTCTCCTTGCCGAGGTAGTTGCGAACAAGCTCCTCAATGATCACGTCGCGTTCGTATTTGCGAATCAAGTTCCGCGAGTCGTTGTACCGCGGAATGTAGGCCGGATCTCCTGAGATCAGGTAGCCGACAATCTGGTTGATCGGGTTGTACCCCTTCTCCTCCAGCGACTTGCTGACCGTCTCCAGCGTCTCATGAATGTTTTTCGGATTATTCTCCGGAAAATCAAAATGAACGGTTTGATCTAATGTGCCCATTTTCAACACCTCTATCCCTTCCAGCTAGCCTCTATTTTACTTGAAAGCCGGTTAAAGTACAACGTTCCGTCAAGGCCGCCACGAGTCGCCTCGGGCTTGATGTGCCAGCCATTGCGGCCGTGCGACCAACGGCGTGTGCGTTACATTTTCATTGCAAACAAAAGCCGCGGCGCCATGACGCCGCGGCTTTTGAACTCATTCAGCCTTGTCACACTACTTAGCTGCCAGCGCCTCTTGCGCCTGCTTCAGCTGATGGGATCCCCTCTGGCTTCTTACCACCGGCCTGAGCCATGTCCGGCCGACCGCCGCCACCGCCACCGATGGCCGGCGCAATGGCCTTGATGAGGTCACCGGCCTTCACACCCTTAGCAATGGCAGCCTTGGAAGCGCCCACCAGCAGGCTGACCTTGCCGCCGTTGGCCGTCGCCAAGACCAGCACGTCAGACGCATCCTTATCGCGCCACTGGTCAGCCAAATCACGCAGTTCCTTCATGCCAGCCACCTTGAGCTGCTTGGCGATCAGGGTAAACTGACCGGCCTTTTCCGCATCGTCGAAGATGCCGGCCGCCGCTTCATTTGCGAGCTTGGCCTGCAAACCTTCGACCGTCTTCTGGCTGGCCTTAAGTTCCTGCTGCAAGCTTTCGACCTTAGCCGGGACGCCGTCCACGTGATCGATTTTAAGCGTCCGCGCCGTTTGGGCCAGCTCGTCTTGCTGCTTGGTCAGGTAGTCGTACGCCTCTTTGGACGTCACGGCCTCAATGCGCCGAATGCCGGCGCCAATTCCCGACTCGCCGGTGATTTTGAACAGGCCAAGCGCGGCGGTGTTGGTCGGATGCGTGCCACCATCGAACTCACGGTTAAAGTCCCCAATCGTCACAACGCGGACGGTTTCGCCGTACTTATCGCCGAACATCGCGATGGCGCCTTGCTTCTTGGCCTCTCCAATCGGCATTTCCTTCCACGTGATCGGCAGCTGCCGCCAGATCTGTTGGTTGACGACGGTTTCGACCTCCCGCAGCTGTGCTTCGGTGACCTGCCCAAAGTTGGTGAAGTCAAAGCGCAGATAGGTCGGCTCGACCAGCGAGCCCGCCTGGTGCGTGTGCTCGCCCAGAACCTGCCGCAGGGCCTGATCCAGCAGGTGCGTCGCGGTGTGGTTCATGGAAACCTTCTTACGCCGTTCGACATCGACCTTCAGGGTGTAAGTCTCGCCCTTCTTCAGGGTGTTTTCGACCTCAACCGTGTGCAGATTCTGGCCGTTGGGCGCATGCTGCACGTCAGTGACCTTGGCCACGACAGCGCCAGTGCCATCGACGATTTCGCCGTGGTCGGCCACTTGGCCACCCATTTCCGCGTAAAACGGGGTCTGGTCAAAAATCAGCTGGGCCACGCCGCCGGTGACCCGGTCTTGTTCCTGATCATCCTGAATCAGGTCAGTCAGCTTGGCATCGTCCTGCAAATCAGTCCAGCCAGTGAACTTGCTGGGGGTCTTGATGGCCATCAGCGTCTTATCCTGACTGCCCATCGACTGCGCGTCCCCGCGTGCGGCCCGCGCGCGCGTGCGCTGGGCCTCCATATTCTTTTCGTAACCCTTCATGTCAACGTCAATGCCTTGATCCTCGGCAATCTCCTTCGTTAGCTCAACGGGGAAGCCGAACGTATCAAACAGCTTGAACGCAGTTGCCCCGGGCACCACAGTTTCGTTATTGGCTTTCAGGTCCGCAATGGTTTGGTTCAGCAGGCTCAGCCCCGCGTCCAAGGTCTCGGCAAACCGATCCTCTTCAGACCGAATGACCTTCTGGATAAAGGCCTTGTTCCGGTTGATCTCCGGGTAATAGCTTTCCATAATGTCACCAACCACCGGCACCAGTTTGTACAGGAACGCATCCTTGATGCCCAGCCGGCGGCCATTGACGGCCGCGCGCCGAATCAGGCGGCGCAGCACGTAGCCGCGGCCCTCGTTGCTGGGCAGAGCGCCGTCGCCAATGGCAAAGGTGACTGTGCGCGCGTGGTCCGCAATGATCTTGAAGGCCACGTCGTCGCGGCCGCCGTTGCCGTAGGTCTTGCCGGCCGAAAGCTTTTCAGTCGCCTTGATGATCGGCAGGAACAGGTCGGTCTCGAAGTTGGTCTTGGTGCCTTGGATAACTGACACCAGGCGTTCAAGCCCCATCCCTGTATCAATATTCTTGTGCGGTTGGTCGACGTAGCGGCCGTCCGGCAAGTGGTTGTACTGAGAGAACACGATGTTCCAGATTTCCTCGTAGCGCTCGTTTTCACCACCAGGATAACTTTCCGGATCATCTTCCGGCAGATTGTTGAAGCTTTGACCCCGGTCGTAGAAGATTTCGGTATCCGGACCAGAGGGTCCTTCACCAATGTCCCAGAAGTTGTCCTCTACCTCGTAAATGTGCGAAGCCGGCACGCCGGTCTTCTCCACAGTTCCTTGGCGTCTTTGTCCTTCGGGTAAACCGTCACGTAAAGCTTATCCTTGTCCAGACCAAGCCACTTGTCCGACGTCAGAAATTCCCACGCCCACGGAATGACCTCTTTTTTTGAAGTAGTCACCAACACTGAAGTTGCCGAGCATTTCGAAAAAGGTCAAATGCCGCGCTGTTTTGCCGACGTTTTCAATATCGTTGGTGCGAATCGACTTCTGCGCATTCGTGATCCGCGGGTTCTTCGGGATCACCGTGCCATCGAAGTATTTCTTCAACGTCGCGACCCCGGAGTTGATCCACAAGAGCGTCGGGTCGTCCACTGGGATCAGGCTGGCACTGGGCTCAACCGAGTGACCCTTGGACTTGAAAAAAATCAAGAAACATTTGGCGAATTTCGCCGCTTGAAAGTTTTTTTCATGCTGTCCTCCTTGGCAAAAGAAAAAAAACACCGCTGCATTCCAAGGACGCTTGCGCGCGGTACCACCTTGGTTGCAACGATGTTGGTCGTTTACCACTTCATTAATTGATTATCGTCTTCAGATCAGGGAGCACAAACGTCTGTCCCTATCGCCTCACAGCACCCGGTGACTTTCTGAAAGTGGGCAACACGTTTGCATATCCTAACAAAGATTCATTATACGAACCGAGTTAGACGGTGTCAACAGGTCACCGGTCAGGCCTACTGTAGCTCGACCTTGGCGATTTTACGGTAGCGCATGGTCTTAAAGGCCCCAGGCCGCGTGCGATAAAACTGCGACAGGGGCAGCAGCGCTTGGACGGTTGCCCCGGCCGAAACAGCAGCGCTTTTGGCAAAGGCACTGCGCACCAGCTCGGCGCCTTTGCGCGCGACTGGCACAGTCAAGCCAAAACGGTTCGGCACGTACCGCATCCCCGCTTCGGGCAGCCGATTACCCCAGCCAAACAGCGAATCCAGCCCACCGCCCATCAGGTACTCGTACTCGCGCTCATCCGGCAAAGCAAAGCCAAACCCGGAAAGGCGCTTGACTAAACCCGCCTGGTCCCAGTCCCGCTTCACGGCAACCTGATAGGTGTGTTCGCCGGCCAGCCGCAACACCACGGTCGCGTTCTCCAGGCGAGGCGCAAACGCGTCTGCGCGAGTCGGGGTCAGCCCCGCCGCTTTTGGCCGCAGCAGTGCCAGCACCTGATTCTTGATCGGGACGTAGGCAAAATGATCGCCGGAAAACACCTGAGTTGTCAGGTCAATCGTCCCGATCACTTCTTCCCCTGTGTTGACGCTTGTACGCGCCACCAGCATCGGCGGCATATCTCGCACTGCCGCCGGACTGAGGTGCTGCTGCGCGGTCGTCTTGCTCACCCCAAGCGCGTTTAACGTCCCCTGCATCTCAGCCGGGATCGGCTGCTTGACGCCCAGCGCCACGTGCCGCATCCCTGGAATAAACCGGAGCCACTCCCCGCCAATCAGAATGTCAAAGGTGTTCAGGTGATTGCCGAAATAATCCACCGCAACTGGCATGATGGCATCAACTGAAAGCAGCGGACTGAGAAAGTAGCGACTCAGCTGGCTCGCAATAAAGCGCTGACGTTCAGGTGCCAGTGCGTTCCATTCTGAAAGCATCAGTTCAACTTTTGGCATGGGACCCTCCTTTAAATGCGATGGTTACCGGAGTAGCGACGACTACTGCTGCGTCTTTTTGGCCTTGCGGGCGGACCGGGCAGAATTGCGCTTCTCGACCCGGTTGTTGAACCAGGCCTCTTTTTCCGCCGCCTTGCGGATCTTCTTCTTGTAGCCTGGCATCTTTTTCTTGGCCTCCTTGGCGGCCATGCCGGCGATTTTGCCGGACACTGGGGTGGCCTTCTTCTGCCGGTGGATGCGGCGATTGCGATCATACGTGTCCACCAGCTCGCCGTTTTTCAGCGCTTTCGGGGTGAAGTGCACACCCATGTGCTCGAGCTCGGCGATTTGGGCTTCTTGCCCAGGCTCGTAAAGCGTGATGGCGGTGCCGGACTGGCCATTGCGCCCCGTCCGACCCACGCGGTGAATGAAGAACTCGTTGTCTTTAGGCAGCTCGGCGTTGATCACCAGTGATACCCCGTCGATGTCGATTCCGCGCGAAGCCAGGTCAGTGGCAACGACGTACTGGTACTTGAGCTCGCCGATCTGTTTCATCACCTGCGCCGGCGCCTTGGCTCCACGTCGCCGTGGATCTTGGCTACTTTCAGGCTTGATCCGTCAAGTACTTGTGAAGCGCGTCCACGTGCGTCTTGGTGTTGGCAAAAATCAGCACCAAGAACGGTTCCCCCATGGTCGCCAGCTTATAAATCAGCGCGTTGCGGTCGCGGGCTGGGACCTGAATCAGGTCATTCTGGACGGTGTCAGCAATCACCGTTTTGGGCTTGAGCTCGATCACCGTGGGGTTGGCCATATACTTTTTCAAAAACGGCTGCAGTTTTTGCGGAATCGTGGCGGAAAATACCGCCATCTGAAGATTCTCGCCAAACTGGCCGGCGATCTGGTCCACAGTCTCCAAAAAGCCCATGTCCAGCGTCATGTCCGCCTCGTCGACCACAAACATGGTCGCCGTGTATGCCGTCAGCGCGTGATCCGAGATCAGGTCAAGCAGCCGGCCCGGAGTGCCAATGGCCACTTGCGCTGCTTGCTTTCTAGCTTACCTTCCTGGCGGCTCTTGTCCGTGCCGCGACGTAACGCTGGATTCGCAGCTGCGGCTCAAACTGGGCCAGGTCGCTGGCGACTTCGTAAAGCTGATCGGCCAGCTCGCGCGAAGGCGCGTGATCACAAGCTGCACCTCGTCTTTGGCCAGATCGATGCGCGACAGCAGCGGTAGCAAAAAGGCGTGCGTTTTACCAGACCCGGTCTGACTTTGGCCCACGACACTTTCGCCCCGCAGCAAAGCCGGGATCACTTTTTCCTGGATCGGCGTGGGCGTGTCGATGTGCTCAGCGTCCAGCGCCTTGAATAAAAATGGGGCTAACTGATATTGCTTAAATTGATTGGTCATGATGTCCTACTTTCGAAAATCCTGCGGTAAGCTCGTCTAGTTCTTTGGTGATCTGGCAATCTCTGCTTGGTCCTCTGCCTTAGCCCCACTGGCGAGCGGATGCCCACCGCCGCGATGGGCCTTGGCCAGGCCATTAATGATTGGCCCCTTGGAGCGTAAGTTGACGCGGTAAGCTCATCGCCTGCTTGCTCTACAAACAGCGCCCAGGCCTGGACTTCACCCAGTCGGCCCGGAGTGCCAACTGCGGCGTGGACCTCGTCAGGCTGCAGGCCGAGCTTTTCGGTTTCCGCAAGCGGGATTGTCACCGTCGCCGCGCCACTGTCTGAGATCGTCATGTGGTCGAATATGTAACTCTGCAACTTAGCCTGCGCAAAGGTCATCGCGTTCATGCGGTTGTTCAGGCCGGCCGGATCGAAGTCCTCTTCAATCAGCCGGGCCGCTGCCGCCAGCGTGTGCGGCTGCGTGTTGTTGAACCGGAAGCGGCCGGTGTCACCGACAATGCCTGCATACAGCAGGCGGGCGCTGGCCGCGGTCAGAAACAGTTTGCGCGTTGAACCCTGGATCAAGTCAAAAATCATTTCCGACACCGAGCTGGCATCCTCGTCGACCCACTGCAAGTCACCGTACGCGTCGTCATTTGGGTGGTGGTCGATTTTGATCAGCATGGCCCCACGGTCAAACCGGTCATCCGAGATGCGTGGCCGATCGGCAGTGTCGCACACGATCACCAGTGCGCCCTGGTAGGTGTCATCTGGCACCTCCTGCATCGTACTCAGCCAGTTCAGATCGCCGACCGGCCCACCGACTTGGTAGACATGCTTGCTGGGGTAGGCTTCGCGAATGGCCGCGGCTAACCCACCTTGAGAGCCCAAAGCGTCGGGATCCGGCTTCACGTGCCGGTGAATGATGATCGTAGCATAACTTTGAATGGCTTCTAGAATCTTTTCTTGAATCATCGTGTTGTCCTTTCCAATAACTGACAAGTGGTCAGCGCCAGGCCGCCAGCATGCCGTCCGCTGACAGCGCCACTTCAAACACTGCGGTGTGCGAGTTCAGCTCCAACGTCTTCACTGCAATGTGAATCGTGGTTTCCAGCTGAATCGGGCGAAACGCGTGCAGTGAGAGTTGTTCAATCAACACGTTGCGGCGCCCCTGCGCGTTAAGAAAATGCGTCACGGCATAATTGACGATTTCATTCATGACGCCAAAGCTCAGCGTGCCCAGCTTGTTCATCATCATCGGAGTGGTCACCAGCGTGTAGGCCGCACTTTGCGCCGACTCGGAAGGTGCCGGCGTGACTGCCGTGGCAACCGAATCGGCAATCGTTGTCCCTTGAGAGTTGGTCCCAAGCTCCGCCAGCGCCGAGTACACCGATCCGCGCGTCACGATGCCCAGCAGCTGCCAGGAATCATCGACCACTGGCAGCACGGACAGGCCGTTGCCTTGCATCATGTGACCGACGGCAGTGACCCCTAAGTAAGGCCGCACCGTGATCGAATCTTTGATCATGACGCGCTCCAGCGCGGTGCTCGGCTTCTTGCCGGTCACCTGCTTTTTCCCCACCATGCCCACCAGCGCCCGGCAGGCGTGACGATCGGTAAAGCAAAATCGCTGCGGCCGGCCCGCAACTTCGTGAAGTCCGCCACTGTCTGATCCGGCCGGCCGGTTTGGACCCCATCGGCCAGCGGCGTGTAAATAGCCGCAATCGTCAGGATATCCTGTTTGATGGCCTGGTCAGACAGTGCCCGGTTGATCATGGTCGCCACCGTGAACGTATCGTGCGTGGTTTGCATGACCGGCAGCTCCATCTCGTTGGCCAGCCGGATCACCCGGTCGGTCGTTGCAAAGCCCCCTGTGATCAGCACTGCGGCACCGTTTTGTAAGGCCAGCATTTGCGCGTCTTCTCGGTTACCGACGATCACCAGAGAATTTTTCGTGATGTAGCGCAGCATCTCGTCCGGCGTCATCGCCCCGATCACAAACTTGTCCAGGTGCTTCGCTAGTCCGGCAGAGCCACCTAAGATCTTCGCGTCGGTCAGCGATAGCAGGCCGCGAAAAGTCAGCGAATCAATATTGTTGAGCGGTTTTTGCTCGATGCGGATCGTCCCGACCCGTTCGATGGTTGACACCAGCCTGTGGTTTCCGCCTCTTTGATTGCCCGGTAAGCTGTTCCTTCTGAGACGTGTTGCTCCCTGGCAACAGCCCTGACAGAAATCTTCGTGCCCACCGGCAAACTGCCGATGTAGGCTAGAATTTGTTCATGTTTGGTGGCCATAGACGACGCCTCGCTTCCTGCTTTTTCTGTAGTATAACACATGTCAAGCTGTTATACCGGCAGGTCGATATTCTCATACTGCTGGGGGTCAAGACCGGTCACCGTGATCCCGAGCAGGCGGATCTGCGCAGGCTGGTCCGTGTCCTGCGTCCACAGCTGCCAGGCCGCGTCGAGGATGGACTGCGCGGAGCGGAAATAATGGTCGGAAGTCTGGCGCCTGGTTTGCGTGTTGAATTCCCCATCCCGGACCTTCAACACCACAGTCTTGCCATGCATTTGCTTCTTGGCCAGGGCTTCAGCCACCATGCCCGCCAGCTTTTCCAGCTGAGCCCGCACCGCTGCCTCACTGGTCAAAAAGGCGCGGTAAGTCCGCTCCTTACCAATTGACTTGGCTGTGCGGACTAGGACGGGCCGGTTGTCGATGCCCAGCGCGTGGCGGTACAGCTCGTAGCCCATTTTTCCAAGCTTGGCGATCAGCCGGTCTTGACCATACGCACGCAGCGTGGCACCGTTCGTGATCCCCAGGTCCTGCAGCATTGGCGCGGTCTTTTTCCCGACCCCGCGAAATTCCTCAATTGGCAGTCGGTCCAAAAACAGCTGCGCCTGCTCCGGCAAAATCACTGTGCGCCCGCGCGGCTTGTTGTACTCAGAGGCCTCCTTGGCCAGAAATTTGTTGTACGACAAGCCAATCGAGCTGCTGAGCTGCGTCTGCTGACGAATCTGATCTTGGAGCCAAAGCGCCAGTTGAATCGTGGTGTTGAAATCATGGTTGGCCGTGACGTCAAGGTACGCCTCGTCCAAGGCCACAGGCTCGATCAGGTCCGTCACTTGGTGAAAAAGCTGATGGATCTGATCCGAAACGGCTCGGTACTTCTCAAAGTCCGGGGTCTTGAAGGTCAACAGCTTTTGCGGCACCAGCTTCAGGGCCTCGTTGGCCGGCATCGCCGAATGAACGCCGTACTGGCGCGCCACGTAATTCGCCGTGGTCACCACGCCTTTGCCGCCAGTTTGCCGCGGGTCATGCGCCATCACCAGCGCCCGGGGTTTGAGGCTGGGGTCGTCGCGCTCCTCGATTGACGCGTAAAAGGCGTCCATGTCGACGTGCACGATCTTGCGCGTTGTATCATTTTGCATTGGGATCTCAAGCACGTCGCCCCTCTCCTTTCCGGGCAAAAAGGCCGGCGCGCGGCCGACCTTGATCCATCATATTTAATCAGCCAGCTGCGTGTGCCGCGGCTGCCAATACCACTTATGATCACCGGGTTTGAGCAAGTCAAACGCTGCTTGGGGACCCATCGACCCCGCCTTGTAAGTGGGCATGGTCTTGTCATTCGCCCAGGCGCGGGTGATCACATCCACATAACGCCAAATCTGGGCCAGCTCGTTCCAGTGGTTAAAATTCGTCTGATCGCCGGCCAGCACATCGCCAATCAGGCGTTCATAGGCTTCCGGCGCATCGCTAACAGCCTGATCATCGTGGCGCATGTTGAGCCACTCGCGCTCAAGCGTGGCCGTCTCACCGAGTTTCTTGGCGTTGATCTCCAGCGTGTAGCTTCGTTCGGCTCAATGTAAACCGTGAGCTGATCGCCAGGGGTGTGGCCGAACAGGCCGTCGCCGTCCTTAAAGGTGACCGTGACCTGCGTCGACTTGCGGGTCAGCCGCTTGCCGGTGCGAATGAAAATCGGCACGCCGGCCAGCTTCGGGTTGTCCGTCAGCATCTTCCCCGCCACAAAGGTATCCGTCAGCGAATCCGGCGCCACGCCGTCTTCTTCGCGGTAGCCAGGCACCTTTTTGCCATCCACAGTGGCAGAGGCATACTGAGCGCGGACAAAGTTCTGCCGTGCCTCGTCTTCGGTGTACCGGTGCAAGTCGTCGAAGGCCTTGGCCTTGACCGCGTGGATTGCCTCGGAAGTCAGCGCCTCAGGTTCATCCATAGTCAGGTAGGCGAGCAGCTGCATCACATGATTTTGCACCATGTCCCGCAGCGCGCCAGCCGTTTCGTAGTAACCGGCCCGCTCCTCGACCCCGACCGCTTCGGCCAACGTGATCTGAATATCTTTGATGTGATCCTTGTCCCAAACTGCCTTGAACCAAGGATTGGCAAAGCGCAGCGCCAGGATAGCCTGGGCCATGTCCTTACCCAGGTAATGATCGATGCGGTAAATCTGCTCTTCCTTAAACGTCCCGGTGATTGCGTCGTTTAGCGCCTTGGCGCTTTCGTAATCGTGACCGAACGGTTTTTCAATGATCAGCCGGTTGAAGCCGGTATTGGTCAACAGCGACTCCGACTTGAGGTGCGTCGCGATCGTGCTGAAGAACTTCGGCGCCATCGCCATGTAGTACAGGCGGTTGCCCCCCACTTCGTACTGTTCGTCCAACTTGGCCGCCAATTGTTTTAGGGTGACGTAGTGATCGGCGTCGGTGACGTCGTGGGATTGGTAATAAAAGTGCTTAGCGAAAGCGGCAATGGCATCTTGATCAGTGTTGCCCGCTTCTTTGACCGAATCACGCACGACCTCCTGATAATGGTCGTCGCTCCACGGCCGCCGCGCGGTCCCAATCACTGCAAAGTGGTCCTTCAATACCCCGTGCTGAAACAGGCCAAACAAGGCTGGGTACAGCTTGCGATGCGCGAGGTCGCCCGAGCCACCGAACATGATAATTACTGCATTGACTTCGTTACTCATAGTGATACTGCCACCGCTTTCAAAAAAATGATTATAATTCAACAAAAATGTGCTCCGCACGGACCGGGTCAATGTCGAGCTCCTTGCCCGTCTCACGCTGCCGGATACGAATGGCCGAAGAGCTTTTGGCAATGACTTCAAAGTGGTCCTCGATCGCCAGTCCCAGACCGAAGACGTAATCGATCAGTCCCGGCTCGTCAACGATGCGCTCGATATGCCCTTGAGTGCCCACGTCGACCTGGCTCAGCGTGACGCGGCTTTGATCCAGGTAATGACCGTCGGCGTCGGGAATGACGCCGCCGTGCGGACAATACTTCGGGTTGCCAAGAAATTTCGCCATGCGATCGGCCATTTCCGGTGTCATCGCGTGCTCCAGCATTTCGGCTTCGGAGTGCACGTTATCCACCGGATAGCCTAAGTCTTCAGTCAAAAAGACTTCCCAAAGCCGGTGATTGCGCACTAAGGCCGCCGCCCGGCTTTGGCCGCTGGCGGTCAGCTTGATTCCTTGGTACGGCGTGTGGGTCACATAGTGCTGCTCGACCAATTTGGTGACCATCTCACTGACAGAGGCTGCCGAAACGTTCAGCCCGACCACAATCTGCTTGTTGGAGATCAGAGCCGTGTCACCGCCCAGTTCGAAAATCATTTTGAGGTAGTCTTCTTTATTTGGTGTCATACTCATCCTTACTTTCAGTTTATACACATTACCTATTATGCATGACTTGCACAAAAAAACACGCCTTTCGACGTGTTCTTCCGGTTTCCCTAGACTTGTGTGAAGGCTTGAAATGGTTACTTGGTGCCCTCGCTTGAGGCGGTTCCTTCGTACTCATCGAGCACGATCTGCTTCATGTCGGCGATCAACGGCTCAACTGTTCGTGACCGTGCAATTGTCTTCGTAGGCCAGTTCGGCGATGCGATCAACGTTATCCAGCACGTCCTGCTTGGCGATACCCTGGTCCTTCAGGCTCATCTTGACGCCGACCCGGTGGGCCAAGTCAATGTATGCATGCGCAAAGGCTTCAACCAGCTCGGCGGTCGTGTCGCCTTTCAAGCCCAGGAAGCGGGCAATTTGGGCGTAATCTTCGTCGGCACGGAAGTAGTTGTACTTCGCCCATACGGCACGCTTCTTCGGCCGTGCGGCGTTGTAGCGAACGATGTGTGGGAAGGTGATCGCAATGCAGCGTCCGTGAGGCAGGTGGAAGGTCTGACCCAGCTTGTGCGCGATACTGTGGTTGATGCCCAGCAAGGCGTTGGCAAAGGCCATCCCGGCGATGGTCGAGGCGTCGTGCATCTTCGCTTTGGCTTCCAGATCGCCGTTGTAGGAGGCTTCCAAGTTTTCGAAGGCCAGCTTCAAGGCTTGCAGGGACAGGCCGCGCGTATAATCACTGGCCATGGTCGAGACAAAGCTTTCGGTGGCGTGGCAAATGACATCCAGCCCAGTGTCGGCCACAACCTTCGGCGGCACTGTTTCGATGAACTGAGAGTCAACTAGGGCAACGTCCGGGGTCAGCGCATAGTCGGCCAGCGGGTATTTGATCCCGGTGTCGGAGTCGGTGATGACCGCGAATGGGGTCACTTCGGAACCCGTCCCGGAAGTGGTCGGGATGCAGACCAGCTTAGACTTAGTCGGCTTCGGGAACTTATAAGTCCGCTTGCGGATATCCAGGAACTTCTGCTTGGCGCCGAAGAAGTCGCCATCGCCGTCGTAGAACAACCAGATGCCTTTGGCCGCATCCATGACAGAGCCGCCGCCGACCGCAACGATCGCGTCAGGCTTGAAGTCCTTTGCAATGGCTGTGCCCTTGTATACCGTGTTGGTCGAAGGATCCGGCTCAACGTCCAAGAAGGTTTGGATGTCGACTTTATTACTGCGGTTCTTCAGCACGTCTTCAACGATCCGGACATAGCCTAACTTCTCCATCCCACGGTCCCCAACAATCAGGACGCGGTCCAGGCCGTCCATCTTTTCGAGGTAACGAACCGAGTTGCGTTCGAAGTAAATCTTCGGCGGCAGCTTGACCCATTGCATGTTGTTGCGGCGCTTTGCCAGAGTTTTGATGTTAAGCAAGTCGATCGTCCCCACGTTGTGTGAAATTGAGTTACCACCGTACGAGCCGCAGCCAAGCGTCAGACTTGGAATCATTTCGTTGTACAGATCTCCGATCCCCCCGAAGGTCGACGGGCTGTTGACCAGCACCCGGCACGCCTGCATTTTATCGGCGTAATCCAGTGCCAGGTCCTGATCGGCGGTGTGGATGATGGCTGTGTGGCCCAGGCCGCCGATGTCGAGCATCGTTTCGGCCAGCGTGAACGCGTCCTCGTGGTCCTTAGCCTTCATCATGGCTAGAACTGGGCTCAGTTTCTCGTGTGACAGCGGGTAAGCATCCCCGACGCCCTTGAGCTCGGCAATCAGAATAGTGGTGTCTTGAGGAATCTCGATGCCGGCCCATTCGGCGATCTGCTGAACACTTTGGCCGACAATCCGTGGGTTGACCGCCATCTTCTCGGTGTTGATCACGGTCTCAGTGAACTTCTTCATGTCCTTTTGCTTAACAAAGTAAGCGCCTGGGCCTGGAACTCTTTCTTAACGTCCGCGTAAATCGGCTCGTCCACGATAATGCCTTGCTCGGAAGCGCAGACCATGCCGTTATCGAAGCTCTTGGACAGCACAATATCGTTGACCGCCTGCTTGATGTTGGCCGTCTTTTCAATGTAGGCCGGCGCATTGCCCGCGCCAACACCTAAGGCAGGCTTGCCGCTTGAGTAGGCGGACTTGACCATGCCCGGGCCGCCAGTCGCCAGAATCGTCGCAATGCCCGGGTGGTGCATCAGGGCTTGGCAGGCCTCAATGCTTGGCTCAGCGATAAACTGCAACGCGCCTTCTGGCAGACCGACCTTCATCGCCTCGTCGCGAATCACTTCCAGGGCCTTAGCAGAGGACTTCTGCGCGCCTGGGTGGAAAGAGAAGATGATCGGATTACGGGTCTTGATCGCGATTTCCGACTTGAACATGACCGTCGAAGTCGGATTGGTGACCGGGGTGACCCCAGCGATGACCCCAATTGGCTCAGCAATCTTGGTCAAGCCGCGCTGCTTGTCCTCAGAAATGACGCCGACCGTCTTATCGTTCTTGATCGAGTGCCAAATTTCCTCGGTGGCGAACATGTTCTTGATGGCTTTATCTTCGTACACACCACGGCCGGTTTCCTCAACCGCCATCTTGGCCAGTTCCATATGGTGGTCCAGCCCGGCAATCGCCATGCGGTGCACGATGTGATCAATTTTGGCCTGATCATAGGTCTTCAGCACTTTGAGCGCTTCTTGGCCTTTTTTTGACCAAGTCGTCGATCATCGCGTCGATGTCAGTTTGTGTCTCTGGCTTCTGTTTGAGCATTGATATCCCTCCACAAGTCTGTCAAAGTTTTTCGTTAACCATTTCACAAACAATAATATACAGGACCTATGTGAATTTGTAAACAAGTTTGAGTGAAAAATTTCACGGATTTGGTCTCGACCAGCGTTTATCCCCGGTAATAAAACATTTTCACAAAAAATTTCTTTAGTGACTGGATGAGCGTAACCGAATTCATTCATTAGATTTTGGCAAAAAAAAACTCCGCAACTGCGGAGTCTCGCTTCAGGCCTAAATTTACTTGTTCGTATCGTCTTGGTCATCGGCAGATGAATCGCCATCGCCTTCGGAGTACGGCTTATCGTCGTCACTGGAATCTTTAGCGGTGTTTGTCGTGGCGACCGGCGCCGGGGTCTCCCCTTGCGGCGTCACTGTGCGAATCGCCGAAAGGTTAAACGTCAGATAAACCCCGTCAAGATCCAAGTCTACCGTGTTATTGTTACGGTCGATTTTATCGATCACCCCGTGCAACCCGCCAATCGTGATGATCTTGTCGCCTTTTTTTTCAGGCCGCTAAGCATTTCTTGACGTTGCTGTTGCTGCTTTTTCTGTGGCCGCATCATGAAGAAATAGAAAAACGCAAACATGACGACGATCATTAGAATTGTAGATATACTTCCTGCCAAATTACGCACCTCGTTTTCTTATTGTTCATGGAACACTGTACCAAAGTTAAGGCTTGATAGCTAGTTCAGAAGTTCTTGGCGTTCGGCTTGAAGTACCCATACCGCGCGAAAAAGTCCTGCCGAAAATCGTTCAAAGCGTCTTCCGCGATTGCCTCGCGAACCTGCTTCATCAAATGTAGCAGGAAATAGACGTTGTGATAAGACGTCAGGCGCTCGCCGAAGCTCTCGTTTGCTTTGAGCAGATGCCGAATGTAAGCCCGGCTGTAATTGCGACAGGTATAGCAGTCGCAATTGTCATCAAGCGGCGTGAAGTCACGCGCGTACTGGGCGTTTTTGACGACCAGACGGCCGTACGACGTCATGACGGTGCCCTTGCGCGCAATTCGCGTCGGCAGGACGCAGTCGAACATGTCAATGCCGCGCAAAACACCATCGATCAGCGCATCAGGCGACCCAACCCCCATCAGGTAACGGGGCTTGTTGGCCGGCAGCATCGGCACGGTGAAATCGAGCACGTGGTTCATTTCCTGTTTCGACTCGCCGACGGACAAACCACCGATGGAGTACCCCGGGAAATCCAGGCTGACCAAGTCCTTCGCGCTTTGCGCCCGCAAGTCGCGGAAGCCGGCGCCCTGGACAATACCGAACAGCGCCTGGCGGTCGGGGTGTTGGTGGGCCTTGAGCCCGCGCTCAGCCCAGCGGCTGGTGCGCGCCACGCTTGCTTTAACGTAATCGTAGCTTTCAAAAAACGGCGGGCATTCGTCCAGACTCATCATGATGTCCGGGCCGAGTGCGTTTTCAATCCCGATCGCCTTTTCTGGGGACAAGAACATCTTGGCACCGTTCAGGTGGTTGCGAAAAGTCACGCCTTCCTCGGTGATGTCGCGATTTTTAGCCAGTGAGAACACCTGAAAACCGCCGGAATCAGTCAGCAGACCGCGATCCCAGTTCATGAACTTGTGCAGCCCGCCGGCTTCTTCAACAATGTCTTCCCCCGGCCGCAGCCAAAGATGGTAGGTGTTGGCCAGGATGACGCCGGCGCCCATCGTCTTGAGCTCTTCAGGGGCCAGCGTCTTCACCGTGGCCTGTGTGCCCACCGGCATGAACATCGGCGTCGGGAACGTCCCGTGCGGCGTGACGATTTCGCCAAGCCGGGCGCCGGAGTGCTTATCAATGTGTTTAAGGTGATATTCGAGTGCGGGCATAAAACCTCCTGGTAGACTTTGATTGCAGTGAGTAATGACACGGTGTTATAGTCACTACGAAGGACCCAGCTAGAGTGTCATACGTGATCGATTAATTCGATTAAGAGTTCCGCGCAGCGATGCGTTAAAAGAAAATCTGGTTGGTTGTCGTTTTCGATAGTGAGAATTTATCTGGGCCCTTCGCAATAAACCACGTGGTGCCGCCGCAGAGTGATCTGCGGCGGCTTTTTTTTAGGCTGCTGAGGTGAGCGTGCTTAGCTCGACGCATAGCCTAGCCTGGTGCGTGAGCCGCTTGCGGATCATGTGCCGAGCGTAGCTATGCGCTCGAGCGTTGCTCACCGAAGCGCGACTGCGCGCAGCCTTTACTTGTGAATATACATGGCATCCCCAAAGCTGAAGAAGCGGTACTTCTCCTGAATGGCGTGCTGATAAGCATTCAGAATGTTTTCGCGTCCCGTAAATGCCGCCACCAGCATCACCAGGGTGGACTTAGGCAGGTGGAAGTTCGTGATAAAGGCGTCGACGAGCTGCCACTGGTACCCTGGCTTAATAAAAATGTCAGTCCAACCGGAACTCGGCTTGATTGCGCCATGGAACTTGGTGCCAATCGTTTCCAGCGTGCGAATGGACGTGGTCCCAGTTGCGATGATGCGGCCACCGTTTTGCTTGACCTCGTTCAAGGTGTCAGCGGCTTCTTGGGAGAAGCGGTAGAACTCACTGTGCATCTTGTGGTCCTCGATGTTATCCTCGGAAACCGGTCGGAAGGTACCGAGGCCGACGTGCAGAGTCAGGTAAACCAGCTTGATCCCCTTGTCCTGGACCTTTTGCAACAACTCGGGCGTCCAGTGAAGCCCGGCCGTTGGCGCCGCTGCGGAACCCATTTCCTTGGCGTAAACCGTTTGGTACATATCCGGGTCATCAAGCTTGGCCTTGATGTACGGTGGCAACGGTGTTTCACCAAGTTTATCCAGAATTTCCATGAAAATGCCGTCGTAGTGGAACTCAATGATGCGACCGCCGTGGTCGAGTTCTTCCTTGACAGTGGCCTGAAGCAGGCCGTCGCCAAAATCGATGACGGTGCCAACCGGCGCCTTCTTGGCCGGCTTCATCAGCGTTTCCCACTGGTCGCCTTCCGTATTGTGCAAGAGGAGCACTTCCATGTGTGCGCCGGTTTCCTTCTTGACGCCGTAAAGCCGGGCGGGCATGACCTTGGTGTCGTTCATCACGACCGCGTCGCCGGGGTTCAGGTAGTCGAGAATATCGTAAAAATGCTTATCCTCATACGCACCGGTTTCGGCATTCAGCACCAGCAGGCGGCTGGCGTCGCGCTTTTTCAGCGGTGTTTGAGCAATCAGTTCATGAGGCAGGTCGTAGTCAAAATCTTCAGTAGTGAGCATGTTTTCTCCTTAGTGTTCTGTGAACGGAATGTTCAGGTGCTGATACCCGGCGCGGGTGACCATTCGACCACGCGGCGTGCGCTTGAGGTACCCGATCTGAAGCAGGTACGGTTCGTACATTTCTTCGATCGTCGCGGTTTCTTCGCCGATATTCGCCGCGATGGTGTTCAGCCCAACAGGCCCGCCATCGTAATCGCGGATCATCATCATGAGGAGTTTGCGGTCAATCGCATCCAGCCCGCGGTCATCGACCTGCAACTGATCCAGCGCGTGATCAACGAGCCGAACAGATAGCTCGGTCCCCTCAACTTCGGCAAAATCCCGAATCCGCCGCAGCAGCCGGTTGGCGATCCGCGGCGTGCCGCGAGACCGCCTTGCCACTTCGAGCGCTGCGCTGTCCGGCACGGCCATGTTAAAAATGCCGGCCGACCGCAGCACGATTTGCTTAAGCTCGTCCTCGTTGTAGTAGGCCATGTGCTCCGTGATGCCGAAGCGGTCGCGCAGCGGCGCCGACAGCATCCCTGCCCGCGTCGTGGCACCGATCAGCGTGAACGGCGGCAGCGGAAAATGAACGGGGTGAGCGGTTGGGCCTTCGCCAACGACAATGTCGATGTAAAAGTCCTCCATCGCCGAGTAAAGCATCTCTTCGACAATTTTTGGTAAGCGGTGAATCTCATCGATGAACAGCACATCGCCGGGCTGAAGCTCGTTGAGCAGCGCCACCAGATCGCCGGGCTTTTCGATTGCTGGGCCTGAGGTCGTCCGAATATGCACCCCCAACTCGTTGGCAATCACCAGCGCCAGCGTCGTTTTCCCTAAACCAGGGGGCCCGTACAGCAGGACGTGATCCATGGCTTCCTCGCGTTTGAGCGCCGCCTTTATGTACACTTCCAGCTGCGACTTCACCGCCGTTTGGCCGATGTAGTCGCTCAACTGATGCGGACGCAGGCTGCGCTCAACCGCATCGTCTTGACTATCTGCGTCCTTAGACACGATCCTATCGTCAGCCACGTTGTCCCTCCTCTCTCCTCGTTAACTCAACAGTTGCAAACCGCGGCGCAGGTAACCATCGGTCGTGGTTTCACCGCTGGCCGCCAGCTTGTCGGCCAACTTGTTCACGGCCTTTTCTTGGTACCCAAGTGCAACCAGTGCTGCCAAGGCATCAGCAATTCTGGGGCAACATCCGGCGCCTTGGCCGGTGCAGGCTGCGCAGTCAAGGCCAGCTTGCCCTTCAGATCTAAGATGATCTGCTGGGCCGTTTTTTTACCGATGCCGGGAAACTTGGTCAGGTAACTGACATCGCCGCTTGACACCGCTTGGCCGAGGCCGTTGGTGTCCGTATTGGCCAAAATGGCCAGCGCTGATTTGGGGCCGATCCCGGTGACGGTCAGCAGCTGGTTAAACGTGCGTTTCGCCTCTTCCGACTCGAACCCGTAAAGCGCCTGGTCATTGTCGCGAATGATGTGCTGCACCCAGATCTTCGCCTTCTGGCCCGGCGTGTAGGCGTAGGGATTTCCCATCAGCAGACGGTAGCCGATGCCGTTCACGTCGAGGACCACATAGCCCGGCTCGGTCGCGGCGATGATTCCGTTCATATATTCGTACATATTGTCCTCACTTGCTAGTTTTGATGTCATTCTAGTTTACCATATTGCGCAAGCCCTGGTTGGGCGCTGGTGACGAAATTGTTCGCTGCTGGCAAACGCCGTGACGGCGGCCTCCGTCCGAGGTCTGATGGCTTGTCAGCCCCACGCGAGTACCCAATCAATACTCAGGCTGTTAAAATGACGATGACAGAAAGTTTAGGAGGTGGGGAAGACGAGCGAGACAACCTCAAGACGATTAATCAACCTCACTGCGCTGTGCTCAGTGGTGGCAATCGTGTTTGTCACGATCTACTGGTATCGCATCGGGGTGTTCCACGATTTGGCCAGCCTTCATGCCTACATCAACTCCACCGGGCTGATTGGACCGCTGATTTTCATCCTGATTCAGGTCGTCCAAGTGGTCATCCCCATTATCCCCGGAGGCGTCAGCACTGCCGCCGGCGTCATCTTGTTTGGACCATGGCAAGGGTTTCTGTACAACTATATTGGCATCGTGATTGGGTCCTTCATCAATTTCTTTCTGGCCCGCAACTACGGTAAGCCCTTCATTTTGCACATTGTGTCGGAAAAAGTCTTCGACAAGTACATGGCCTACGCGAAAAATCAGCAGAAGTTCGACACGTTTTTCGCCATTGCAATCGTCGCACCAGTTGCCCCGGATGATGTCCTGTGCCTGATTGCCGGCCTGACCCACATGAAGTTCAAGTTTTTCGCCTGGGTCATCATCCTTGGCAAGCCGATCACCATTGCGGTATACAGCATGAGCCTGGTGTTCGGTGCCCACTGGCTGCTGCACCTCTTTCACCGCTGACCCATGACCAACGTAAAACACGACCCACCGTTTCTTTCGGTGAGTCGCGTTTTTTTGACTTCGGACCGGAACCGCGCATCGCCCATAGTCACTGCGCCGCGGAGGCCAGCGCTCGCTTCGCCTGCGTCTTTCGCCAAAAGACGTAAAGGCCAAGTCCCACCACCAGCAGCAAGCCCGCCACCGTCAAGCGGAGAGGCTCTGTCTCACCAGTGGCGGGTGACGACGATGATCGATCAGTGATGGTTAGGGTTGGGCGCGGTGGCTGTTCCATCGGTGCAGCCGGCAGCGGCACCGGGCCAGGCGCACCCTTCAGGGCAAACGTCGCCACACTTTGCTGAGTTACTGCAGCTTGGGACAGCTGAGCCCCACGCACCGCAACGGCGACTAGCAACACCAGAGCACTTGCGATAAACCACTTGCGCATTTCTTTCACCTCCGAGAGCGGCGGCCGCGCCACCACCCAATCAGACCCCCAACCACCACGCCGAAGGCCAGCACCCATAACCACGGCCACAAGTCAGTACTTTTTTGCGCAGACAAAGTGCCCGGCTTGGCAGACATTGGCTTTTTAAGCGAGAAGGCACGGGTGAAGCGCCACTTGTATGCGCCGGCCGTCGCAGCGATCACCAGTTGATACTCGCCAGGCTCAAGCCCCTTTGGCGGCGCGATTTGATAGTGAAAGGCCGAGTTCGGCGCCATTGCATAATTGGTGGTCAGTTGTTGAAGCACCGGTTTGGTCTTACCAGCTGGAATCACTTCTGTCTGTAACTTTAATTGGCCAAATAAGCGCGGCGCCGCATTTTGAATGGTGGCCTGCACACTTTCGGGCTTGGCTTTGACGCTCACCAAATGCAGCACTGGAGGGGCTAATTTCTCACTGGTCTGAAGCTGGACCGCCACGACCATCGAAAACCGATTGGTCACCGCAAACCCACTCGCCGACGCCGCGTCAGATTCAGTCAACTCTCGCACGTATATTGCACCGAGAACCTGCCCGGCAAACCCGTTTGCCGGTGGGGTAACCTGAAACGTGACTTTGCGACCTTGGTGGGCGGCCAAATCGATTCTGATCGGTTTGGACCCAATCGCGGTCAGTTGAACTTCTGCAGACTCATCCTTGTCTTGATTGGGCTCGTAGCCCACCTGGCCATTGTCCTGCGTGAAAGCATTAGTGAGCGATAGTTCCAGCTTTTTGGCTTGATTGGCCTGATTCCCGACCGCGACCGTTAAATCCTGCTTCTGCCCTGGTTTGACTAACAAATTGAACCACCCGGTATTCCCACCAAGCTGGTTGGCTGGCAGCTCGGGCGTCACCGTAAACCCCGCTCCCTCGGCCAGCACTGAGCGACTTGGCGCAATGAGCCAAACGACTATCAGCACCCACCACCATTGCCGCATTACAATCCCTCCTACCGAAAAACTGGGACTAACTCAGCAGGTCTGCCCCAGTTCGACGTGCTTATATCGATACAGCCACTACAGTGAATAAAAAAATGTCAGGCCAAGTTCAGCTTGGGTGTCGCTGCCAGAATCCGAATTGCCGTCATCAGATGGTGAGGTAGCACCCGGGGTGGCTGCTAGTGTCCAGACAATTTGGGCTTGGTAATCGCCTGCGACTGCCTTAGAATCTTTTTTCAGTACCAGTTTTGCATCATTGACCGTTGCTTTGGTCGCGCCCGCACCGTAGCCGTTAGTCGGGTCAAGAATCGCGCTCGCCTCAGTGGCAAAGTTGCCTTCACCAAGATCAGCGGCGTAGTTGTCCGCCGCCACGGCACCGGTTAATGTGAGGCTTGCTGCCTTCAGGGTGGCTGCGCCAGAGAAGTCACCCAGCTTTGCAGTTAGCGTCCAGCCGGCATTTGTGCCGCGATAGTCGATCACCTGAATCAGTTTCTCAGGGTTTCCGTCGTAACCTTGGTTATTCGAGGCAACGTCGCCACCTGCCAATGCCAACGGCGTGTCTGCCTTGATCAAATCTGCAACCTTGCCCGGCTTAAAGCGAAGATTTGGTACTGCTTTCAGTGACAGCGTTCCCGGCGTAATCTCAAACTGCGCTACACTATTTGCTTCTGCCGTTTGCCCGTCAGCGGTCAATTCAAAACCTTTCCCTGCAGTCGTCAGATTACTGGTCGTCGATTCTCCAGGCCCGATGTTGGCCGCCTTGATTGTCATTGGGGCACCACTGGCGATCAATGCCGCCCCAATCGTGCCAAGAAACCATGTTGCTTTTTTTCATTTACGCTCCCCCTTGAACTTTAACCGATTGGATACTTAATGCAGGGACCACTGCCTGCTCTCAATCAACGATCGCGGTATCCGCGTCCACGACAGATTTTTGAGTTGCAGCTCGCGTCAAGACCACTTGCATAACCCTATTGACCCCCTCTGCCTGCGCCGCCAGGACGAGTGACAATCGTCACAAGCACTTCCTCCCTGGCCGCTATCGGTGCAGAGGTGAGCACCACCTCCTTTTCGTCTGTCAAAAGCACCCCATCTCCGCTTGTGAGGCGAAAAAGGCATCTCGACTGTGAAGCCGTTTGCATCCGCCATAGCGCCGTCAGGAACTACAACCGTCAGCGCGAGTCGCCCGTCAGCTACCGTTAACCACGGTGAAGCGTCTACTCTCCCGACGCCAAGAAAGCCAACATGCCGCGCACAATGGCCCGCGATCATTTTCTGAACCGGCGGTGGGCCCAGCAGCCGCCAACTGGATGGATAAAGAGTATAGCCGGCACATTCAGCAACATTAACGCGTCAGGGTAGATGATTTGCAGGCTGACCGAAACCCCCGCCTCAATCACCTCATCTGAAAGATTACGCAATCGCCCAGTGCACCGCGCCGTTTTGAAGCGCAGGGAGAACCATCAACTGCGAAGTTCCCACTGTGTCGTCATTGCTGAGCTGCGACGCAAAACGCATCAGCGGAGGCTCGCCGAAAGCAAAAAAAATAAGCCGACAACCACGTCGACTTATCATTTTGACTTTAGCATGCGCGCCAGCGTGCTGATCGGCAGGCCAACAACGTTATAGTAATCGCCTTTAATTTCCTTGACCAGTAGTGCGCCCTGACCCTGAATGCCATAACCGCCGGCCTTGTCCAGCGGCTCACCAGTCGCGACATAATCCGCAATCTCACGCTCAGTCAGCGGCCAAAAGGTCACCTCAGTGGTCACCACGACCTGCCGGGCCGTTTTGTCCGGCCAGCACACGCACATACCGGTGTGGACCTGGTGCGTCTGCCCGGAAAGCTGGGCGAGCATCTTCGCCGCGGCCTCGGCCGTCTGTGGTTTGCCGAGCAACTGACCCTTGAACGCCACCATGGTATCAGCGGCAATGACCGTTGCCCCGGGGTGCCGCTGAGCGACAGTGCCACACTTCGCCATTGCCAGCCGCTGCACATACGCCCGCGGAGGCAGTACTGGCAACGCGCGCTCATCAATTTGCGCCGGTGCCACTGAAAAAGCTGGGACCACTCGCTTCAGCAGCTCCTGCCGGCGAGGCGAGCTGCTTGCTAGAATAATCATTTCGCACCGCCGAAGCTCTGGTGGCTATCCTGAATGCGCTTGAACATTTTCTCCAAGTCAGTGTTGGAAAAATGAACCAGTGTCGCCGGCGTGGGGGCAGTTAAAGGGATTTTCGCACTGTGCAAGGTTTTTCAACAGTGCCTCCGCTTGCGGGCGGTCAATGTGGTGGTTCGCCTTGATGGCTTGCTTGCAGCTCATCATGATCGCCGTTTTCTCGCGGAACGAGGCAACCGTCACGTGCCCTTCGTCAAGCACCCAGTCGATGATGGCGCGAATCGTTTGCTCTTCTTCGCCCTTCTTGAACCAAGTCGGGTGCTGACGAACGACAAAGGTGTTCTGACCAAAATCTTCAAGAAAAATGCCGACCCCTTCGAGTACGTCACGCTTGTCGCGAATCGCCACGGCGTCGCTCGCCGGGTAGTCCAGCGTGATCGGCACCAACAGTGCCTGCTCATCCGCGCTGACCTCACCGATCTCACGCCGCAGCCGCTCGTAGTTCACACGCTCTTGGGCCGCGTGCTGGTCCAGCATGTACAGACCGTCCGGCGCCTCGGCCAGCAAATAGGTGCCGTGCACCTGGGCCAGATAGCGCAGCTCGCTTGGAAACCGCTCTTTGGGTTTCGGTTCTGCCACCAGCGTCGGCCGGGCCGAGGTCTCTGCAGCGACCGGGTGGCGGTACTTTTTGTCCCATTCGGCCAAGCGGTCGGGTTCGTCAAAAATCGGCTGGTCGTCTAAATCGGTGATGGCCAAACCGGTGTCTTCAGCAGGCTCATCGACAAATTCTCGGCCAGCCGGCTCAACGGTCCCGTAACCTTGCGAGGACGTCGGCGTCTGCTGTTCACCGACCATACTTGGCGCATCAGGCATCGAACGGGAGGCCTGGTTCAGCGCGATGGTCAGCTGGTCCATGTCCACTGGCTTGTGCTGGCGCAGATTGTGCAAGGCATCCGGAATCAGATTTTCCCGGCCGAGACGCTCCCGAATCGTTTCCGTGAGCAGCGCGCCGAGCTGGTCCTCCTTGCTCAGGCGCACCTCCTGCTTCGTCGGGTGCACGTTGACGTCGACCAGCAGCGGATCCATTTCCACGGCGATCACGGCCAGCGGATAACGGCCGACCATGAGCTTCGAGCCGTAGCCGGCAATAAACGCCTTCATCAGCTGGTAATTCTTGATGTAGCGCCCGTTGATCATCAGACTGATGTAATTGCGCGAGGAACGCGTGGTATCCGGCAAACTGGTGTAGCCGTGAACGCGAAAATCGTTGTCCTCGCCTTGGAAGTCCAGCATGCTCTTGGCCACCGGCACGGAATAAATACCAGCAATGGTCTGCTGCAGATCATTGGTACCGGCCGTTTTGATCACGACCCGGTCCTTATTTTTCAGCGAAAAAGCAATCTCAGGGTGGCCCAGCGCCAGCCGGTCGATGATGTCCAAAATGTGATTGAGCTCGGTGTTCTGCGACTGCACGTACTTCAGCCGCGCCGGCGTGTTGTAAAACAAGTCGTTGACGGTGATCTGCGTGCCCTTGCGCAGGCCCTCAGAGTGCTGGTCCAGCATCTTGCTCCCCTTGATGTGGGCGATGGTGCCAAGCCCGGCCGTCGTGGCTGTGGCCAACGTCACATCGGCAACCGCCGCGATCGACGCCAGCGCCTCACCGCGAAAGCCCAGACTGTGCACGTTAAACAAGTCGCGCGTGCTGGCAATTTTAGACGTGGCATGGCGCAAAAAAGCGTCGGCACGTCATCGGGCTCGATCCCGCCACCGTTATCGACAACTTTGATGGTTTTCAGGCCCGCCTCCTCAACGGTCACGTCCACTTGGGTCGCGCCGGCATCGATCGAGTTTTCGACGAGCTCCTTCACGACCGAGGCCGGCCGCTCGATCACTTCCCCAGCGGAGATCTGATTGCTCAGCGCCGTTGAAAGCTGATGAATTTTAGGCATACGCTCACTTCTTCTTTAATTGCTTTTGCAGGTCGTACAACAGGTTCATAGCGTCCATCGGCGTGGCCGCCATCAAATCAAATTTTTCCAGCTTTTTCAGCACCGGATTCGCCTTGGGCTTGACCGGCTCAGTCGGGAACAGACTCAGCTGGGCCTCCTCCTCGGCGGGCTTGGCGGCCGGCTGGGCCGCGTGATCCGGCGCCGTGTCTTCCAGGTGCGTCAAGATCTTGTCCGCTCGATCAAGCAGCGAGCTCGGCAGGCCGGCGAGTTTGGCAACGTGGATCCCGTAAGACTTGTCCGCCGGTCCCGGCATCATTTTGTGCAGGAAAACCAGGTTGCCATTTTCCTCGACCGCCCCGACATGGACGTTTTCCAGTTTGTCCAAGCTGTCTGCCAGCGCCGTCAGCTCATGATAATGGGTGGAAAACAGCGTCTTGGCGTGCACGTGATCGTGCAGGTACTCGATGATGGCCTGCGCCAGCGCCATGCCGTCATAAGTCGCGGTCCCACGGCCAATCTCATCAAACAAGATCAGGCTGGAGGCAGTCGCGTGGCTCAGCGCCGCGTTGGCTCGAGCATTTCGACCATGAAGGTACTTTGCCCGTTGGCCAGGTCGTCTGCCGCGCCAATGCGCGTGAAGATCTGATCAAAAATGGGCAGGTCCGCGTCATCGGCAGGGACAAACGAGCCGGCTTGAGCCATGATGACGGTCAGCGCCAACTGCCGCATGTAGGTACTTTTCCCTGACATGTTGGGTCCGGTGATCAGCAGAATATCGGTCTTGGAATCCATGATCACGTCGTTGGGAATATACTTGGCCTCGCCGAGCACTTGCTCGACGACCGGGTGCCTGCCGCCGTGGATCGTCAGGTCGTGGCTACCAGCGTGCATCGTTGGCCGCACATAATGGTTGTCCTCGGCGACCACGGCGAAGCTTTGCAGCACGTCAAGCCCGGCGATTTGCGCCGCTAGCTTCTGCAGCCGGGCAATCTCTTGTTTGACTTGATCGCGGATCTTCTGGAACAAGTCGTACTCAAGCCCGGTCGCGCGTTCCTCGGCCTCGAGGATCGTGCTTTCCTTGGCTTTGAGCTCAGGCGTGGTGAAGCGCTCCGCGTTGGTCAGGGTCTGCTTGCGCTCGTAGCGATCTTCCGGCACCTTGTCGAGGTTGCTGTTGGTGACCTCGATGTAGTAGCCAAACACCTTGTTGTAGCGAATGCGCAGGTTGTGAATGCCGGTCTTTTCCCGCTCGGAAGTTTCCAGGTCGGCGATCCACTGCTTTGAGTTCGCCTGGGCGTCGCGGTACTCGTCCAGCTGCTTATCGTAGCCGCGCATAATCACACCGCCATCGGTGATCGAAATCGGTGGATCCGGCTCAATGGCGCGACGGATCAAGCCGGCCACATCCTGCACCGGATCCAGGGACTTCAGCAGCTGAGTGAAACTCCCGTCGTCCAACTTCGTCAAGATCTCTTGAATCGTCGGCACCTGGTCCAGCGAGGTTTGCAGCTGAATCAAGTCGCGGCCATTGACCGTGCCGAACGCCACGCGGCCCGCCAGACGCTCCAGGTCATACACCTTGGTCAGGCGGTCCTGCAGCTCCGAACGCTCAAAGTAGTGATCCAGCAGCGTCTGCACCTGATTTTGCCGGGTGGAGATCGCTGCTAGGTCCAACAGCGGCCGGTCGAGCCACTGCTTCAGCAGCCGCCCGCCCATTGCGGTTTTGGTGTGGTCAAGCACGGCCAACAGGGTGTCCCCCTTGCGGCCGGTGCGAGAATTCTTGATGATGTCCAAGTTGGTACGGGCATCCTGATCCATTTCCAAATACTCAGCTGGCGCGTACGCCACGGCTTTTTGAATGTGCGCCAGGCTGCGCTTCTGCGTCGTCAGCAGGTACTGCATCAGCATGGACACGACCTGGACCTGCAGCGGATCGGTCAAATCCTGGCTGACGTAGCTTGCCTCGGCCGACACAACCGCATCCGCGCGGCTGAGCAGCCGCTCGCCCTGGCCGAGTAGTTTCTTGTCGTCCTTGCTCAGCCCGTCCGGCACCACGATTTCGCGGCTGCCCAACGCGCCGAGTTCGTTTTGCAAGGTGAAGCGGTTGTTCAGTGTCGTCACCTTGAACTCGCCGGTCGACAGGTCCGCGTATGCCAGGCCATATTTGCCCTTGGCTGGCACGACGGCAGCCAGGTAGTTGTTTGACTTGGCCTCACCGATTTTGACGTCCATCTTGGTGCCAGGCGTCACGAGTTGAATGACGGCCCGCTTGACCATGCCAACGGCCTTTTTCGGATCCTCCATCTGCTCACAAATTGCGACCTTGTAGCCGTGGTCGACCAGAATATCGATGTACGACTGGGCGGCATGGTGCGGCACCCCACACATTGGGATCGGATTGTCTGCGTTCTTGCTGCGTGCCGTCAGCGTCAGCTCGAGCAGTTGGGACCCCTTGATAGCATCGTCGTTGAACAGCTCGTAAAAATCCCCGATGCGGTAAAACAGGAACGCATCCGGGTACTGGTCTTTGATTTTTTTGGTACTGCTGCATCATCGGGGTAACACTTGCTGCTTTCGCCATGACGGGACTCCTTTTAGTTGAAAACTACCTTGTATTTTAACATTTATTAGCCGTCACTGCCGCCGTGATCATTGGCCGCTCACCTGGGCAAACAACTTAATCGGCCGCCCGGCCAGCGGCTAAGGACTTGGCGACGGGGTACGTGTGCCGGGTCTTGCCGCTTGGCTAAAAAAGCCCGCCGAGCGGCCTCGGCGGGTAGGAAGACTATTTAAGCGACTTTTCAATGATCACCAGGTCCTTCACGCGGATCTTTTTGTGCAAATCGCCTTCAATGCGGTCCTTGGCGGTGTGAGAAATCTTCAGTGTTGCGGGATCGTCGCCTGGCAGCAGCGCCTTGAGCACAAAATCGATCTCATCCTGTTTAATATTGCGATGCTCGTGCGTCATCACAATGTCCATCCGATCAAAAGCATCGATCGAGTACACGTGCACCGAGCCTAACGTGTAAAGCCGGAAGGTCTTCACATTACTTTTCCCATACAGGTAACGCATGGTGTAAGGCAGCGATTTGTGCAGGCTGAAGTTCAGGCGGATCGGGTTCTCAATCAGTTTCACAACGCATCAGCTCCTTTTCTTCTAACTTAAATATAGCATACCCGTCAACGATTATTGGGGTCTGTGCCCCGGTGAAAAAAAGAAAAGGCGGGAACTCGCTCATTGCGAGCCCCCGCCTTCAAATTGGTTGGAGGTAAAATTACATCATGCCGCCCATGCCGGCGTTAGGGTTGCCCTGCGCAGGAGCTGCTTCCTTTGGTTCCGGCTTGTCAGCCACAACGGCTTCAGTCGTCAACATCAAAGCAGCAACAGACGCCGCATTTTGCAGCGCGGAACGGGTAACCTTAGTTGGGTCGATGATGCCGGCCTTAGCCAAGTCTTCCCATTCGCCAGTCGCAGCATTGAAGCCGAAGCCGGTCTTTTCCTTCTTCAGGCGCTCAACAATGACGGAGCCTTCCAGACCGGCGTTAGCCGCGATCTGGCGAACAGGCTCTTCAAGGGCCCGCAGAACGATGTTGATCCCGGTCTGAACGTCGCCGGACTCTTTGAGGGCAGCAACCGCTTTGGAAGCGTTGACCAAAGCAACACCACCGCCGGCCACGTAGCCTTCGTCAACGGCCGCACGGGTCGCGTTCAAAGCGTCTTCGATGCGATACTTGCGCTCTTTCAGCTCGGTCTCAGTTGCGGCACCGACACGGATAACGGCAACGCCGCCGGCCAACTTAGCCAACCGCTCCTGCAGCTTCTCCTTGTCAAAGTCGGAAGTCGTCTCTTCGATCTGCTTGCGAATCGTTGCCACACGCTCGTCGATTGCTGCCTTATCGCCGGCACCTTCAACAATTGTAGTGTTGTCCTTGGTGACCGTGACTTTGCCAGCTTGGCCGAGTTGATCGATCTTGGTGTCCTTCAGGTCCAGGCCAAGGTCGGAGGTGATAACCGTCGCGCCGGTCAAAGCCGCGATGTCTTCCAGTTGGGCCTTGCGACGATCGCCGAAGCCAGGCGCCTTAACCGCAACCACGTTGAAGGTCCCACGAATCTTGTTCAGAACTAAGGTCGGCAGTGCCTCGCCATCCACGTCATCGGCGATGATCAGAAGCGCCTTACCTTGCTGAACAATTTCCTGAAGCAGTGGCAGGATGTCCTGAATGTTTGAAATCTTCTTGTCGGTGATCAGAATGTATGGATTGTCGAGATCGGCTTCCATCTTGTCATTGTCGGTCACCATGTACTGAGACAGGTAGCCACGATCGAACTGCATCCCTTCAACAACGGAGAGCTCGGTCTGAATGCCTTTGCCTTCTTCAAGCGTGATGACACCATCGTGACCAACCTTTTCCATTGCGTCGGCAATCAGATCGCCGACTTCAGTATCGGAGGAAGAAACGGAAGCAACCTGCGCGATTTCCTTCTTGCCGGAAACTTTGTGAGAGATCTTCTTCAATTCATCAACGGCGGCGTTGGTCGCTTCCTCGATCCCTTTGCGAATGCCAACCGGGTTAGCGCCGGCAGTGACGTTCTTCATGCCTTCGCGAATAATGCTCTGAGCCAAAACCGTCGCAGTGGTGGTCCCATCACCGGCGATGTCGTTGGTCTTGGTCGCAACTTCGGCAACCAACTTTGCACCCATGTTCTCGTAGTGATCTTCCAAGTCAATGCTCTTGGCAATCGTCACACCATCATTCGTGATTTCAGGAGCGCCGTAGGACTTGTCCAAAACAACATTCCGGCCTTTTGGCCCCAGCGTTGTCTTAACGGTGTCAGCCAGCTTGTCGACACCTTTCAACATGGAACGACGTGCGTCTTCACCAAACTTAATTTCTTTAGCCATGTGTTTATTTCACCTCATATTATTTATATAGTTAATGCAGGAATTGCGATGAGCCAAACTAGTCGACAATTGCCATGATGTCCTTTTCGTGCAGGACCAGGTAATCTTCGCCGTTGACCTTGACTTCAGACCCGGCGTACTTGTCGTACAGGATCTTGTCGCCTTTCTTGACGGCCATCGGCAGGCGCTTGCCTTCTGGGCTCAGTGCGCCTTCGCCAACTGCCACGATAGTGCCCTGTTGCGGCTTTTGCTTGGCGTTGTTGGCAAGTACGATGCCGCCAACAGTTTCCTCTTGCTCTTCCTCAACTGAAACGACCACGCGGTCACCTAATGGTTTTAACAAAACGATCCCTCCATATTCACAAAGTTTAAATGTTTAGCACTCATTCGTCCTAAGTGCTAACTACACTAGATACTATACCGAATCAGTTTAGCAATTGCAACCCCTAAGTGCTAATTCTGTTATACTAGGCCCATAATTCTCAAGGAGGTCCTTTCATGTCGTTGCAAAAACACGCGGTGCAGATTCTCAGCACCTATCTAGCCGTCCTGCTGGGCAGCCTGCTCATCTTGCACATTTGGCCCGGAGAAGCTGGCCTGTGGGGCACGACCGCCTTGGCCGTCGCCGGCGCGCTGCTTGCCTGGTGGTTCAACCGCCGGCTGCGGCTGCCAACCGCCATTGAAACAACCGGGCTGGCCAGCGCCGAGACCCGCGTGATCTGGGGCGTGTCCGGAATCGCCATCATCCTGGTTATTCAGCTCATTGGCACCTGGCTGGAGTCCCTGTTGTTCTATGCACCAGCTCCGACCCTGGCACAGGAAACAACCGCCTTGCACAGCGTCCCACTTTACGCGCTGGCCTTGGTCTGGGCGCTGCCACTGCTTCAAGAATACGCGTTTCGGCGGGTCATATTTGGCAACTTGGCCAGTGTCACCGGTGTGTTCGGTGCTGCACTGATCTCGGGGCTGCTGTTTGCCTTAGCAACCGACCCCAGCCACTGGCTGACCGGCACGCTGGTCGGCATTGCTTACGCCTACTTATACAAGCAAACCGGCAGCGTACAAACCCCGCTGATCGCCCACATTGGCGTGCTTGCCCTCACGCTCGGTTATGCCATTTGGAATTGACTAGGAATTTAAACCTCGTTTAAGGTCTGCCGGCGTTCGGAATGACAGGCGTGAACGCGGTATACTGAAGCAAACACATGAAACGAGGACTACCATGGACAGTCGTGTCAATCGTCGGCAGAATCTGCACCCTCACCGCCCCATCCTGAAAATCATGCTCCTGATTGTGACCACCGCGCTGGTGGCGCTCGGCGCTTACGGCTTGCGCTTGTACTCCCAGACCAAATACGCCCTGAACTCGACTTACCAGGGCATCGGCACCGAAGACGGCAGCGCCGGCACTGTTGCCAAGACCATTCAGCAGAAAAAGCCGTTTGCCGTGCTGCTGCTCGGCACTGACACTGGCGCATTCGGCCGCAACGACACCGGCCGCTCGGACACGATGATCGTGGTCGTGATCAACCCCAAGACCCAAACGACCAACATGGTGTCCCTGCCCCGTGACACGGCGGCGAAGATGATCGGCACCAAGAGTTTCAACATGCAAAAGATCAACGCCGCCTACGAAATTGGCGGATCAAAAATGGCCGTCAACACCGCCTCCGCGCTAGTTAATGTGCCCATCAAGTACTACCTCACCGTCAATATGGGCGCCTTGGAAAAAGTCGTCGACGCGGTCGGCGGCGTTGACGTGAACGTCGCCTTTTCCTGGAGCGACCCACACGTGGGCACTTACAAGTTCACCAAAGGCAAAATGCACCTCAATGGTGCCGAGGCCTTAGCATACGCACGCATGCGCCACGCGGATTCGGAAGGCGACTACGGCCGGCAAAAACGCCAGCAGCAAGTGATCAAAGCCATTGTCAAAAAAAGCCCTGTCGACCGACACGCTGAAGAACTTCGACCAGCTTTTGAAGACCGTCTCGAGCAACATGCAAACGAACCTGTCATTCGCCGACATGCTGGCCTTGGTGCAAAATTATCGCGGCGCCGCCAAGACCATCAAGTCGACCACGCTCAAGGGCCACGACGCCATGGTTTATCCTGGCCCGGCGTCTTACCAGATTCCATCCACCAAGGAGCTGCAGCGCATCTCAGATCGTCTGCGCACCGCACTGGGACTTTCGACCACACCAATCAGCAACCAAAATGTCCGGGAAAACCGGGCCAATTCAGAATTTAATTGGGATGATCCGGCCGCGCAAAACTACGTGATTTACAACCCGGATCTTTAACGCAAAACAGGCGTGCCACTTCTCACTACGAGAAGGGGCACGCCTGTTTTTTTCAGTCTTCGTCTTCTTCGGTATCCTTCAGCGTCGGGCCGTAGTGGTCCAAGAAGTAGATCAAGGTCTGGAGCTCAGTGGCCAGGTCCACATTTTGCACGCGAACATAGGCTGGCACCGAGATCCGCAGCGGCGTGAAGTTCATGATGCCTTTGATGCCCGCTTTCACGAGGTCATCAGTGATGCCTTGGGCCGCGTCAGTTGGCACCGTCAGAATCACGATTTCAATCTGCTGCTGCCGGAGCTGATCGATCAGGTCGGTCATCGGGTAAATCGGCACCCCGCTTTGAATGGTGCCGGCAAGGTCCGGATTGACATCGAAGCCGGCAGAGATGCGGATATTGTTTGCCTGCCGGAAGTTGTAATTGAGCAGCGCGTGGCCCAAGTTACCAACCCCGACCAGCGCAACGTTGGTCAAGCGATCCTGGTTGAGAATCTTCTTGAAGAACTTGAGCAGATCCATCACATCGTACCCGTACCCCCGCTTGCCAAGGGCACCAAAGTAGGAAAAGTCACGGCGAATCGTCGCTGAATCGACTTTGACCGCCTCGCTCAACTCAGTGGAGCTGATCTTGGTCGTCCCAGAGTTCGCCAAGAAGTTAAGGTAGCGGTAATACAACGGCAAACGTTTTGCCGTCGCTTTTGGGATCATTGTTTCAGCCATAAGTCTCCTCCGTCTCTGTTCACGCCGGGCGCATTTGTGAAAAGCCCGGCATACTTATGTTTCGATAGTAATCGCTTTATGCAATGAAAGCAAGCCCAATGACCTCACCCTGCTCACCTTTTTCACATATACGCAGTTTTGGGTATGGTAAACTGGGAGCAGACGATTCGCGCCCAAAGTGGGCAAAGTAAGGAGAAATCACCATGATCATCATGCAAGCCCAAGGCGTTGGCCGGACATTTAACGGCAGCGACCTATTTACGGGGATTAATTTAGAGGTCCAGACCGGTGCCCGCATTGGCCTGGTGGGCCCCAACGGCATCGGCAAAACGACCTTGCTGGAGATCCTCGCCGGCCTTAATCCGCCGGATTACGGCCAGGTCACCCTGGCCCACGACATTTCAATCGGGTACCAAGCTCAGGACTCTGGGCTGGATTCCGAACGCGGCATTTTTGACGAATTACTGACGGTGTTCGCCCCACTGATTGCAATGGAAAAGCGGATGCACGCACTTGAAGCCCAGATTGCGGACCCGGCGCTGGCCAAGGACCAAGTGGCATTCGACCAAACCATGAAGCAGTATGATCAGCTGCAGCATGATTTCCAGGAACAAAACGGCTACGGCTACCGCGCCGAGATCCGCGGCATTCTGCACGGCTTCAATTCCGGAAAACACCTGGGACATGAAGGTCGCTACCCTATCCGGCGGCGAGCGCGCCCGCCTGGCCCTGGCCAAACTGCTGCTGGAAAAGCATGATCTGCTGATCCTCGACGAGCCAACCAACCACTTGGACATCGATACGCTGGGCTGGCTTGAAGGTTACCTTAAAGGCTACACCGGCGCGATCCTGACCGTCAGCCACGACCAGTACTTCCTGGATCACGTGGTGACCGAAATCTATGAGCTGACGCCGTCCATGGCGGTGCACTACACAACCAACTATTCCGGCTACCTGAAGCGCAAGGCGGAAAATAACGCACTTGCTTGGAAGGCCTACAACAAGCAGCAGGAAGAAATCGCCAAGCTGCAGGACTTTGTGGACAAAAACATCGTGCGTGCCTCCTCCACGAAGCAGGCACAGGCGCGGCGCAAGCAACTGGAGAAAATGGTTCGCCTGCCGCGGCCAAGTGGTGCCGAGAAAAAGGTCCACTTTCACTTCTCTGCGGAAAAAACCAGCGGCAACGAGGTGCTGAAAGTCCAGCACGCCACCATCGGCTACGAACAGGCCACACCAATGGCCGGCCCCATCGATTTTCAGGTCAACAAGCACGATCGCATCGCGGTGATCGGCCCGAATGGCGTCGGCAAGTCGACCCTGCTGAAAAGCATTCTCGGCCAGATTCCCTTTTTGGCGGGTGAGGCCCGATTCGGCACGAACGTTGAAACTGGGTACTACGATCAGGATCAACACCAGCTGCACTGGGACAAAACCGTCATCGCCGAAATCTGGGATGAACATCCGACCATGACCGAGCAAAACGTTCGCTCCGCGCTGGCCGCCTTCCTCTTTGACGCCGAAGACATTGAAAAACGCGTCGGCGACTTGTCCGGCGGGCAAAAGGCGCGGCTTGAGCTCACCAAACTCGCACTGCGGCATGACAATTTTCTGATTCTTGACGAGCCGACCAATCACCTGGATATCAACTCCAAGGAGGTCCTGGAAGACGCACTAGCCGATTTTGACGGCACCGTGCTGTTCGTTTCGCATGACCGGTACTTCATCAACGAACTAGCGACCAGCATTGTGGCCATCACCCCTGACGGCTCCGACCTGTACCTGGGCAACTGGGATTACTACCAGCAGAAGTTGGCAGAGGCCAAAGGCGAACAGCCTGAAACGAAACCCACCAATGCCGCGGCCGTCGACTACCAGCAAAGTAAGCAGAACCAGCGCGACCTGCGCAAGGTGCAGCGAGAAGTTGAAAAGCTGGAACAGCAAATTGATGATCTGGCTAAACAGGCCGAACAGATTCAAACCGCCATGGCAGCCCCGGAGGCCCTGAGCGATTACGTCAAAATGCAAAAGCTGCAAGCGCAATTAGACGAGAAGCAAAAAGCCTCCCAGCAGGCAGAAGATGCTTGGGAGGAAGCCAGCCTCAAGCTGGAGGACATGCAGGACTAAAACGAGAAAAAGGCCCGACATTTTGCGGCGGGCTTCGATCACCGAGTAATCGGTGATTTTTTTATTGGCTAAAGTTCTTCGACCTTTAGCTTTTTGACCAGCGCGGTCAGCCGCGTTTGCTCCCTTGGCGTCAAACCGCTGAGCAGGTAATCCGACTGCGCCTGTTCGAAGGCGTGCAGGCGCGGATAAACCGCCTTGGCTTTCTTGGTTGGATAAACCCGGCGCAGTCTTTGATCAGTCGCGTCGGCTTTTAGCTCAAACCAACCGGTCGCGACCATTTTCTTGATTGTGCGAAAGGCGGTCGTGCGGTCGATTTGGACCGAATCGGCCAGCTCACCCATGAACATACCGGGTTGCTCACAGGCGCGAATGACGTAAATAAACGCGTTGTTGCCTAGGCCCAACCCTCGAAACTCAGCGTTGCTTTTGGTTTGAATCAGGCGCGTGATGGCCCCAATCTCTCGAATCACATCAAACATCGGCTCGCCTCCCCCTTAAGTATACCGGCCTGACTCGTCAAATGAAACTGACAACTGATTGTATTTGCAATTAGAAACGAGTAAGCTTGACATCATTATCCCATTGCATCTGCAACTATATTTGGAGGCGCCTATGCTCGCTTTTCTCTCGTTTCTCTTAATTATGTCCTTCACCCCAGGACCCAATACCATCATGGCGATGGTCTCGGGGCAAACTCGCGGCTTTGCGCGCAGCCTACGCTTAAACCTCGGCATGGCGGTCGGGATGGGCGTGATCGGCATCGCCGCCGGGCTGTTTGCCGGCTGGCTTCAGCGTGCCCCGACCTTTATCACCGCAATGAAAGTAATCGGCTCGGCCTATCTCGTCTACTTGGCCTATCACGTCATGATCAGTCGCCCCGACGACAACAGCGCCAGCACGGCCAGTTTCACCACTGGGCTGCTGCTTCAATTCACCAACATCAAATGCTACCTGTACTTTATCACCGGGCTGGGGGCCTTCAGCCTGACCGGAGCACTATCGGCGATTCCCCTGCGCTGGGCCTTGATGGTCGCGCTGGGGGCTTTAGGCACGCTGACCTGGACGCTGGGCGGCCAGCTGATCAACCGCTTCTACCACCACCACTTTCACGGCATTAACCTGATTGTCGGGGCTTTACTGATCTTTTCGGCGATCGATCTGTGGCGGTGAGCCAAATAAAAACCACCTTGCTGCCCGAGACACTCCTCCGGCGGCAACATGGTCTTATCGATGATTGGTCACCTTTAAGCGTGCTGAAAGTTCAGGTTCGGCACGGCGTTTAGCGTCTCGTCGGCAAAGTGGTGCTTGGCCAGCTCAATGTGAGCGGCCGCGCCAATCATGGCCGCGTTATCGCCGGTCAGGCGCACTGGCGGAATGATGACGTCAATGTTGGGAAACTCCTTCGCCAGCCGCGCCGTCATGGCCTCGCGCAGGCCCTGGTTGGCCGCGACCCCACCGGCGACCACTAACTGATCGACCGGGTGCTGGCGCAGCGCCTGCACCGTTTTATCGACCAACACGTCGACGACCGCCGCCTGAAAGCTGGCGGCCAAATCCTCGCGACTCAGCTGCTGGCCGAGTTGGTCGGCATGGTGCACAGTGTTGATGAACGCCGACTTCAACCCGCTGAAGGAAAAGTCCAAGTTGTCTTCCCCATCCATTGCACGGGGAAAATGGAACGTATCCTTACCGAGGTGAGCTAGGCGATCAACTTCCTTGCCGGCCGGATAAGTGATGCCAAGCACGCGGCCGATTTTATCGTATGCTTCACCGGCCGCATCATCCCGCGTTTCGCCGATGATGCTAAACTCACCAGGGCCTTTGACCATCACCAGCTCCGTGTGCCCTCCGGACACCATGAGCGCCAGCAGCGGGTAGTGCAGCGGCTTGACGAACCGGGCCGCATAAATGTGGCCAGCCATGTGATTGACCGGGACCAGTGGCAGATGGTGGGCATATGCCACGGTCTTTGCCGCAGTGACCCCAATCAACAGCGAGCCCACCAGGCCCGGGCCGTAAGTCACCGCTACCGCAGTCAAGTCGGGATAATCGACCTTGGCCTGACTCAGCGCCAAATCGATGCAGTCTGTGATCTGCTCAACGTGATGGCGGCTGGCCACCTCGGGCACGACGCCGCCGAAGCGCTTGTGCGAGTTGATTTGCGTGGCAATGATGTTGCTGAGGATCTTGGTGCCGTCCTCGATCACTGCCACCGAAGTCTCATCGCAGCTGCTTTCAAATGATAGGATCAATTCGCGCTTCGTCATGTCATGTCCTTTCTAGTCCAAGGGTTTACGCATATCCATTGCGTCGGCGTGCGTGCTGACGTAATACCCGTGTCGAATCTCGCCATCCTGGAACCCCAGCTTGTGATAAAGGTGCTTGGCCACCGTGTTATCGGTTCGCACCTCAAGGGTGATCTCACTGGGGCCCAGATCATACGCCTTATCAATCATCAACTGCATCAGCCGCTCGCCGATTCCCTGGCCCTGGTAAGCTGGCGCAACCGCAATGTTGGTGACATGCGCCTCGTCTTTGCCAAACCAGCAGCCGATAAATGCCACCATCACGTCGTCATCAAACAACACTAAATAAAGTGACCGTTGCGTTTTACGCAGCTCAGAGATGAAGGCGATACGGTCCCATGGCGTGTCATGATAAATCGCTTTTTCCATGGCTAAGGCCGCGTCGATGTCGTCGTTGGTCATCCGCCGGAGCTGATAGGTCTGTTCACCCACCCGCATCGTTTGCGGGGGAAAAGCCAGCTCAACTGGCGGTTCGTGGTCGAACCACTGCTTAAACTTTCTGAACATAAGGTGCGTGCCCCTTATCGTCATGCGTCTTGAGCCAATTAGTCTCCGCCTCGGTGAGCCGCAGGTACCGCGGCACAAAACTGGTCACGTCGACCGGCGACTTGTTAGCACCAAGCAGCGCTAACCGCCCCGCTTGCGGCAGGTTTGAAAGTGAATCGACAAAATGTGCCGATGCCCCAAGTGTCGCCTTGATCGGGTCGGCAAACTTGGCCACGTCACTGCCGACAAAAGTGCTGGGCTGGCGCAGCAGCTTGAGCTCCTGAAGCAGCTCAGCCAGTGCCAGATGCCGATCCTCGACCACATTGATCAACTCGCCGTTCAGCCACTGGTAAACGCCGGCAAACACGTTCTGCCGCCGCGCGTCCATCACCGGGACGATCAAGTTGGTGGTCCATGTCACGCCAGCCGCCATCACCGCGAGACTGGAGACGCCCACCAGTGCCAACTTAAGGGTGTCGGCCAACGTTTTAGCGGTGGTCACGGCGATTCGCACCCCGGTATATGAGCCTGGCCCGTCTGCCACAACGACGCGATCAAGGTCAGCCGGTTCAAGACCGCTGACGGTCATCAACCGGTCGATGGTCGGCAGGAGTTGCTCGCTGTGCGTCTTCTTATGGTTTAACGTCGATTCCGCCAGCAGTTCGCCGTCCACCATCACTGCGACGCTCATCGCGCGATTGGACGTGTCCATTGCCAGGATTTTCATTGCTGTGCCCCCGTTTCTAGTCGGTCTTTATTCTACCATTGAATGGCTATTTGCCAACCCGGCAATGCGCCATGACGCTGAGAACACGCAAAGGGCACCATCCCTTGCGAAATGGTGTCCCCTGCCACCAGGTGTAACCCTGGTGGCTTTTATTGCAGGGTTGCCCCTGCCTGCTATCCCAACCGCTGTCACCAGGGCCGGTCGCTTTATTTA
>NZ_BBAJ01000016.1 GCF_001311195.1 Lacticaseibacillus camelliae DSM 22697 = JCM 13995 | reverse complement strand
GGGCCGAAATGTCAAAGCCCACCGCCAGGGCACCGCTTTGCGCCAGCGCCGCAGTCGGCGTGCCTTCCCCGCAACCGACGTCGAGCACCGTCTCGCCAGCGCCAAGCCGGCTGCCAATGGCCTCGATGAATGGCGCAAAGAAGCCCGCCTGTAGGACGCGCCGCCGGGCCTCCAGCATTGGCGTATCGTACTCCGTCGGACTCGGCTTCGCCAGAAAATTGACCGTCCCTTTTTTGGCCAAATCGTACCGGTGCCCATTCGGACACAGCAAACTGGTCCCACTCACACTCAGCGGCTCGCCGCAAACTGGACAAGCAAACACTGCCAGTTGGGCCATCACCTTGGCTTTTTCCTCAATTTTTCGCATCGCGCATCCCTTTCCCGCGAACTCTCACAGTTTTATAGTACACTTAAGAAAAAGTCTGCGGAGGTCATCATGCTTTCTGTTTACAAATTCGATGATACAAAAGGCGGCGTGAAGCCACAAGCCAAAATCGAACCCGGGGTTTGGATCAACGTGACTGCGCCCAGCAAAGACGAGCTGTCCACGCTGGAAAAAAAGACCCGCGTGCCGGAAGACTTTCTGCTCTACGGCTTGGATCCCGACGAAGGCGCCCGCTACGAATACGATGCGGACGTGAACGTGCACCTGCTTATTTTTGATATGCCCGTGGCGACGCTGGACCCGAAAAAGCGTGTCACCTACAAAACAATCCCGCTGGCCATTATTATCACCGCAACCGCCCTGATCACGATCGATACGCAGACCCAGCCGCTACTTTCGCTGTTTGCCGAAAATCGGGTGCCTGACTTTGACCCCCGACGTCAAAATCACGCCGCGTTGCAAATGATGTACCGCGCAACGGCAGCCTACCTGACGTACTTGCGGGACATCAACAAGGCGCGCGAGAGCTTGGAAGCAAAACTGCAATCTAGTCTGCGCAACGAGGAGCTTTACGGGTTAATGGGAATTCAGCGCGGCTTGGTGTACTTCATGATGAGCTTGCGCACCGATCGCAACGTGCTGCAGCAGCTCGAACGCACGGATCCCTTGCAGCTGGACGAGGAAGGCACTGACCTGCTGGATGATATCCTGATCGAAAACCAGCAAGGAATTGAAATGGCACAGATCTCGAATTCGATCATCAGCGAAACCACAGACACCTACTCCAACATCATTAACAACAACATGAATGGAGTCATGAAGTTTCTCACCTCTTACTCCATCATCTTGACCATTCCCACGCTGGTGTTCTCGTTCTACGGCATGAATATGGACTTACCCTGGGCGGGGATGCATATCTCTTGGATCATCACCATCATCATCTCTTTGATCATCTCGGTCCTCATCGGCCTGCAGTTCTGGAAAAATCGGTACTTCTAACACATGACCCTCGCCGCGGCGAGGGTTTTCTTTTCCCCGTCCGAGGCATTGTTCGGAACGTATCGAACATTAAAATATTATTTTTGAGAATAAGTTGACATTTCCGAACGCTTACCGTATATTAGCGCGTGGTGTGGCAAAGGTCACACGAGTTCTCGATGTGGTGAAAGGACGATAAGCATGGAAATTTTTGATTACGAAGATATTCAGCTGATTCCAAATAAATGCGTGGTGCGCTCACGCAAGGAAGTGGATACCAGCGTTGAGTTCGGCGGCCGCAAATTTAAATTGCCAGTCGTCCCTGCGAATATGCAAACCATTATTGACGCACCGCTGGCCAAGTGGCTCGCCGCCAACGGTTACTTCTACGTGATGCACCGGTTTAATCCGGAAACGCGAGAACAGTTTGTCCGCGACATGCACGAGGCCGGCCTGTTTGCCTCGATATCCGTGGGGGTGAAGGACGAGGAGTTCGCCTTCATCAAATCGCTTGCCGGCGCTCAGCTGGTGCCTGAATACATCACGATCGACATCGCTCACGGGCATTCCGACATTGTGATGGACATGATCCGCCACATCAAAAAAATACCTGCCAGGCAGTTTTGTGATCGCAGGCAACGTCGGCACGCCCCAAGCGGTCCGCGATTTGGAAAACGCAGGGGCTGACGCCACCAAGGTCGGCATTGGCCCAGGCAAGGTTTGCATCACCAAGCTCAAGACGGGCTTTGGGACTGGCGGCTGGCAACTGGCTGCGCTGAGATGGTGCGCCAAGCCGCGCGCAAGCCGATAATCACCGACGGCGGCATCCGCAACAATGGCGACATCGCCAAAAGTATTCGCTTTGGGGCGACGATGTGCATGATCGGCTCACTATTTGCCGGGCACAAAGAAACGCCAGGCAAGCACATTGTCAAAGACGGCAAAGAATACCAGGAATATTACGGCTCCGCCTCTGAATACCAAAAAGGCACCCACCACAACGTTGAAGGCAAGAAAATCCTGCTGCCGGTCAAGGGCTCAATCAAAGACACGTTGGTCGAAATGCAAGAAGACCTCCAGTCAGCAGTTTCCTACGCGGGTGGTCGCGACATCGGCGCGCTTAAGGCCGTCGATTACGTGATCGTGAAAAACTCGATTTTTAACGGTGATCAGTACTAACTTCGCCCTCACAACCGCCTGCCGTCCTCGGCAGGCGGTTGTGTGTTTCGAAGCTGTATCCGGTTTCTGCTATAATGGTCGGGTACGTATCTAACCAAGGAGGCAATACATTGAAAGAAACTGTTTTACTTGGTGGTTACACCAAACACGAAGGCCAAGGCGTTTACCGCGCGACCTTCGATTCGGAAACGGGCACCATGAGTGAAGCCGAGCCGTACATCACCGGCATTGGCTCGCCCACTTACCTGGCCGTCTCCAAGGCGAATGCGGCGTATGTCGTTGACGCCGCGGATGGCAAAGGCGGTTTAGCAGCCTTTGACCTGAACCAGACCCCACCGCAGCTGCTCAACACCGTGCTGGAACCGGGTACGAGTCCCGCCCATGTGTCGATTGACGAAAAGCGGCAGCTCGTCTTTGCCGCGAATTACCACGAAGGCCGCGTCAATGTCTATAAAATCAACCCCGACCGCACCCTCACGCCGACCGATGTTGCCCGGCACCATGGCCATGGCCCACTGCCTGAACAGGATGCCAGCCACGTCCACTTTGCCGGTCTGACCCCTGACAGGCGCCTCGCGGTCATCGATTTGGGGACGGACGAGGTCTACACCTACCCGCTTGACGAAGCAGGCAAACTCGGCACGCCGGCGATCCTCAAGCTGGCCCCTGGGTTCGGGCCGCGCCACCTGGTGTTCCATCACGACAAACCGATTGCCTACCTACTGGGTGAGCTTTCCAGTCAGATCACCGTCTTGCAGTACGATCAGGCCACCGGCGGGTTCACCCAAGGTCAGACCCAGAAGACCATTCCGGCCGACTGGACTAAGCACAACGGCGCCGCAGCCATTCGCATCAGCGCGGACTCCCGGTTTATCTACGTGACCAACCGCGGCTACAACAGCGTCACCGTTTACGCGGTCTCAGAAGATGGCCTAGAGCTGACCGAAGTGCAGCAGATTTCAACGGAAGGCGACTTCCCGCGCGATGCCAATCTTGATCTCACCGAAAACTACCTGCTGGCGGTCAACCAGAATACCAGCAACGCAACGCTGTATCAGCGCGACAGCGGCTCCGGCAAGCTGACGATGGTCCAAAAGGATATTGTCGCCCCAGAATCTGTCAATGTGGTCTTCCTCAAAGCGTAACGCCTAAAGTCTCACAGCGTGCCCACACGGCGCGCTGTTTTACTGTGGGAAGTCAGGCTTTACCGAAATTTTTCCTTTTCCGCCTAGCCATAATTGGTGAGTCCGGTATACTTGACCCATTGGCAACTTTGAGGAGGATAATATGTTAGATATCATTAAAGCAGCAATCATCGGGATTGTTGAAGGCCTGACCGAGTTCCTGCCGATCAGCTCCACCGGCCACATTGACCTGGTCGATCAAATCGTCAAAATCAATCAAAGCCCGGCCTTCATGGCCATGTTCGAGTACGTGATCCAGTTTGGGGCGATCCTGGCGGTGGTGCTGCTGTACTTCAACAAGCTCAACCCTTGGGCACCCAGCAAATCAAAACCGGAGCGTGCCGCGACTTGGACGCTGTGGTTTAAGGTCATTGTGGCCGTCCTGCCTTCGGTCATCATCGGCCTGCCGCTGAACGACTTCATGGACGCGCACTTACACAAGCCGATCGTGGTCGCCTCGATGCTGATCCTGTACGGGATCTTGTTCATCATCATCGAGAACTACTTCAAGGACCGCTCACCTAAAATCACTACGCTGGCGGACATCAGCTTTCAAACCGCGCTGTTCATTGGGCTGTTCCAAGCCCTCTCAATCGTTCCGGGGACCAGCCGCTCTGGGGCAACGATCCTTGGGGCCATCATCCTTGGGGCCAGCCGCTACGTCGCGACAGAATTCTCATTTTTCCTGGCGATCCCGACCATGGTCGCGTCTCGATTTTGAAAATCGGCTCCTACCTGATGAAGGGCAACGTCTTCACCGGCTTACAGTGGGGCATTTTGCTGACTGGTATGCTTGTCTCGTTCCTGGTCGCCATTGTGGCCATCAAGTGGCTGCTTAAGTTTGTGCAGACGCACGATTTCAAGCCGTTTGGCTGGTACCGCATCGCCTTGGGCTTAGTGGTACTGCTAGTCTTATTCATCTAGGAGGTTCTCATGCTGTTAAAAGAAGCTTGTGTTGAAAACTTTACTGACATTCCGGCGGCCTTGCGCGCCGGTGCCAACCGCATTGAGTTGAACGACAACCTCACCGTTGGCGGCACGACCGTTTCGCGCGGGGTCATGGCTGAAGCCATTCGCTACGTCCACGAGCACGATGCCGGGATCGTCTGCATGATTCGGCCACGCAGCGGCAACTTTGTCTACACGGACACCGAGCTGAAAATCATGGAGGCTGACCTGTTTGTCGCCCAGGAACTCGGCGCGGACGGCGTGGCCTTTGGGGCCTTGACGAAAGACCACTGGTTGGACGAAGAGGCGATGGAAAACCTGATCGGCGCCGCTGGCGGAATGAACGTCGTTATGCACATGGCGTTCGACGAGATCCCGGCAGCGCGTCAACAGGCCGCCATTGACTGGCTGGCCGCCCATGACGTGAGCCGCATCCTGACTCACGGCGGCCCGCTGAGTGTGCCCATTGCCCAAACGGTGCCTCACCTGCAGGAGCTCGTGAAAATGGCTGCGGGCAAGCTTGAGATCCTGCCCGGCGGCGGCGTGACTGCGGCTAATGTCGATGAAATCACCGCAGCCATCGGCGTCAAGCAGGCCCATGGCACCAAGGTGGTCACTTTCAAGTAACAGTCAACGCCGCGAGGATGATCCTCACGGCGTTTTGCAGGAGGCGGCAAATGGATCCCCAATTTACGACCATTCAGCTGAGCGGCGGCGGCATGACCCGGGCGGCGCTGGTCAACGCGCTGCGCGAGCGGCACGTCCAAACCGACCAGGCTGCCGAGCGGCTCCTCCAGACCATGCCCGTTTACCCAGGTGAGCGGCCCTACCCGATCCGTCTGGGGCTGATCCGCGCGCGTGACCTAGGGTTGAGCCAAGGCAGCACCCTGCCGCACATTTTTCAAACGGCCCAGCACTACGGCCTGGGCTTGGTGCCCCTTGCCGCCGCGGCCTTCCTGAGACTACAATGGGGCGATCAACCGGCCGGCAACGTTTTTTGTTGCCAGCCCTGCCCTCAGCAACCAAGGCCCGCGTGGGTTCGCGCTGACCAAGGCAGCAAAGCAGCTGCAACTGCACGGCTTTTTTTGCCAGCGATGACAAGCCGTGGCCGGCGACGACCAGCTTTGCGTTTGAGCTGAGTGTCTGACCACACAAAAGGCGACTGCCAGCCAATCTTGACTCGATTGGCTGGCAGTCGCCTTTTTGATTTCTTACTGCCGTTTGTCCGTCCCCATGACGAACGCCGCCACGCAGCCGAAACCGGTGTGGCTGGCAATCGTGAGCCCGATATCGCCCACCGTCACGTTCGCGGCTGGCGCTTTAGCCAAAATGTAATCTCGGACCTGGTTGGCCGCCTCGTAGTCCCCGGAAGTGGCAATCAGGATGGGCTGCTGCGGATCGCTTGGCAGCGCCGCCAGCATCTTGTCTCCAAGCGTGGTCAGCGACCGCTTGCGAGCCCGCACCTTACCGTCTACACGCAGCCGGCCCAGAGTATCCACGTCCATGATCGGCTTGATGTTGAGCAGCGTCCCCAGCGCTGCCGATGTGCGTGACACACGGCCGCCGTGATACAAATAATCCAACGAATCGACAGTAAACCATTCCTGAAGGCGCAGCGATTCTCTTCGAACCAAGCCACCAGCTCCGCCAGGGTCTTGCCTTCTTTTTGCAGCCGGATGGCTTCAAGCACCATGCGCCCCTCCCCCTCAGAGGCTGCCAGGGTGTCCACCAGCGCGATTTGCGCCTCAGGATACTTCTCCAGCACCATGGCCTTGGCCTCGGTCGCCGCCTCAAAGGAACTGCTCAGACCGCTCGAAAACGCAATGTAGGCGACCGGCGTTCCCGCCTTGGCGTATGGCGTGAAAAAGTCGACATACTCGCCAACATTGATGGCCGAAGTGGACGGCATCACGCCATTTTTGATTTTCGCAAAAAAGTCTTTTAGCTCGTACGAGCCCCCCATGTCATCCGTCAGATCCTGGCCTTCAACATTGAAGTGAAAGGACACGAAGTTAACATTCGCATCTGCCAGGGTCTGACGCGGCAAATCGCACGCAGAATCGGTCAATAGTTGGTACATCTTTCCCACATCCTCATTATTTTTGGGCCAGGCCCAACTCGTTCTCCAAAGATAACATATCGTTCGGCAGCGGTGCCGTCAACTCCAGCGGCTTTTTCAGGATGGGGTGCCAGAAATGGAGATGGGAGCAGTGCAGCGCCTGGCGGTTCAGCAGCGGCCGGCCCGCCATAGAGATCGTCCCCGAACAACGGATGACCAATGGCGGCAAAATGCACGCGGATCTGGTGCGTCCGGCCGGTGTGCAGCTGCACGCGCACCAGACTGCCGCGCCTGTTTTGCGCCAGCGTCTCAAACTCCGTGACCGAACGCTTTCCCGATGGCACAACGGCGCGCTTCATGTAAAACTCAGGGCCATGGCCAATCGGCAGCACCAACCAGCCGTGCCGCGGCAGTTTCCTCGCGCCGGCGACCAGCGCCAAGTATTCCTTCTGCAGGTCGTCTGTGTGCAGCTCGGCGTCCAGCAGGCTGTGGATCAGCCACTTTTGGCAAATAGCATCAGCCCGCTGGTGTCACGGTCCAGCCGCGTCACCACGTGAATCGCCGTGCTTTCCGCATGCGTCTTTAGCAGGTAAGCTTTCACCCGGTTGGCCATCGTGTCCGGACTTTTGCCGACATCTGGAATAGAGGGGACCCCGGCGGGTTTGTTGACCACCATTAGGTATTCATCCTCGTAAACGATCGCAAGCGGCGCGGCGAATGGCACCACCGCGTCCGCGGCTACTTCCGGCGCGGTTTGTAAAAAGATCACATCACCCGGCCGCAAAGTAAAAGCGGTGTTGCGTTGTCTTTTGTTCACAAACACAAAACCGCCATGAAACTTCAACTGTTTGAGCTGAGCCTGTGAAAACCCTTGGTGCCGCAAGAACGTCTGCAGGCTGACTCGCGGCCCTTGATAAGTCCACTTAAAGCGCATCCGGTTTCTTCTCCCCGATGAAGGCGTCCTCAACGCGGTCCCAGAAGTGCATGTGCCGATAACTGGCAAAGCGGATTTTTTCACTTGCCACTTTGAACCGGATCGCGTTGATCATGGCCGGCTTGGCCGTGAACTGATCAATCGACATCACATACTCCTGAAACGGCTCCGGCCGCAAGGACACCCATTCGTCTGGCGCCAGGATCATCGGGGCCGCCAGCGTGCGGAACACGCGGTTGTTGATCGAGGCGATCTCCGTCATTTGCAGGGCAGCCAGCCGAGGGTGGATCACCGCGCCCCCATTGGACTTGGAATAAGCCGTCGACCCTGTCGGGGTGGCCACGCACAGCCCATCGCCGCGAAAGCTTTCAAAAAAATTCTCCTTGACGTAAACATCAGTGCGCATGGTGCCGCTCGTGCCCTTCAACGTGGCTTCATTCAGCGCTAAAAAGTGCGCAGTCGTCCCGTCTTCGTAGTCGACCAGCACATCCAGCAGTGGGTAACTGGTACTTTCCCCAGAATCCCGCTTAAGGGCCGCAATCAGCTCATCCGTCTCGTAGTCACGCCAGTCGGTGTAGAATCCCAGGTGGCCAGTGTGGACCCCGATGAATCGGACCTCATCCAGCACCGCGGCGTAGCGATGGAACGCCGAAAGCAGGGTGCCATCCCCGCCAATGGTGATGACGACTTCCGGATGCGGCACGTCCACCTCAAAATTAGCCTGTTTCAGCCCCTTGATCAGTTTTTGCCGGGCCGCCTGAGAACTCGCGTTATTATTTGCTTGGATCGCTATGCGCATCGTCATTCATCCTTTGCTTACCGTCAGCGTCGTTATCATGGGAAGAATCCGGTTCATCCAACCGCCGCGGCATATTCTGCCCTTTGCCGTAGGAAAACAGGCGCTGCGCCTCCTGAATTTCTTCACGGATCTCGGACATTTCGTTATCAAGCAGCGCCGAGGCCTGGGCCGCGCGTTTGAGCCGCTCTTTCAGCGCATCGGGGAACTCCCCTTGGTATTTGTAGTTCAGCGAGTGTTCAATGGTGGCCCAGAAGTTCATCGCCATGGTCCGGATCTGGATCTCGGCCAGCAGCTTTTTCTCGCCTTCCACCATTTGGACCGGATACTCAATGACCACGTGATAGCTCCGGTAACCCGATGGCTTCACGTTGGTCACGTAGTCCCGCTCCTCGACGACCTTCATGTCCGTGCGCTGGTGGATCAGATCCACGACGGCGTAAATATCCTCGACAAACTGGCACTGGATCCGCAGCCCGGCGATATCCTGCATGTCCTGTTCAAGCAAGGCATCCGAGATGTACCTTCGCGACTGTTTTTCGATGATCGAATCCACCGGTTTGACGCGGCCGGTGACAATTTCAATCGGGGAATGACGGCTTTCCTGAAGGAATTGGCTGCGCATACCGCGAAATTTAATTTTAAGTTCCTTCACTGCCTGCTCGTATGGCATCAAAAAAAGTATCCCAATCGCGCTGCATGCCAAAGCCTCCACTCTGATTCTGTTTCATTTTACCATAAATGCGCCGCCTGCCACCCACCGGCCAGAAGAGTAGCTGTATACTATTACCGAGGTGAATTGTATGAGTATCCAATCCGAGCAAGAGTTCAAAACCCTGATCACAGCTGACCAAGCTGCCGCCTTGCAGGCCGCACTGCCCTTTGCCCCGGCATTCGGTCAAGCCAATACCTACTATGACACGGCCGATTTTCGCTTGCACAAAGCTGGCCTGGGCCTGCGCATCCGGCTCTTTAACACGCGGCTGAGGAAACGCTAAAGCTCCCCAAAGGGCCCGACCGCCTGCTTGAGGAAATGACTGACCCTCTGACCGTCAGTGAAGCGCGCCAGCTGATCCGGGCCAACAGCGTCGCCACCCACGGCCAGATTCGCGAGTATTTAGCGAGCCAGCAGATCCTGCCAGACAACCTTCAGCAATTTGCCGCGGCCACCACCTGGCGGCGCTTACTCGATGTTTCTGCCGGAAAGCTGACCTTAGATGAAACGCTGTACCCAAACGGCAAGCGGGACTGGGAGCTGGAGCTGGAGTACACCGACCCAGCAGCCGCCCAGCGTTACTGGGATCAAACGACCAAGCAGTTTGCAATCGCCTTGCAGCCCGTGCAAAACAAAGTTCGGCGGGCGTATGCCAACGTGAATATTTCACAAGCTGATTAATTGTCTTTGATAAGATTTCTGGTAAGGTAAGGATAAACAATAGGCACCGACAGTCGGTGCAAAGGTTGGTCAAACCTTAACCCGTTGCTTATTAGCCCAAACTGGAGGATTCGCCGTGTTAGAACTTTTCTTGTTCATCAACCCCATTGGCAGCCGCTGCGTGAAGCAGAACTGATCGTCCAGCGTCTTTCCAGTGAGTTGACGCAAAAGATCAGCCTCCGCTTCGTTCCGCTGGTCAACTTTAAAGTCATCGACCAGTACATGGCCGATGCCCATTTGGATTCGCACAATCTGGCCCTTCGCAACCAGTTGTTTGACACGGCCTACCAATTGGCTGTGGACTACAAGGCAGCCCAGTTTCAGGGCAATCAAAAGGCACGCAAGCTGCTGATCATGGAACAGGCCCACATGACGATTCCAGTTGCCCCTTACGACCAGGAGACGGCCTATGAGTGCCTCGAGGCGGTCGGGTTCGACCTCGACGCGTTTCGTGATGATCGGCGCCGCGAAGAAATGCACCACTGTCTCGCCTCCGATCAAGCGATTGCCGTCGAGATGGGGATCACCAAGACGCCGGCGGTGGTGATCATGAACAGCGCAAGTGCCGGCGATGGGCTGCGCCTGGGCAACCTGAAATCCTACGAACGGTTTAAGAGCGTCGTGCAAAAAATTATCACTCAGCCAGAGATTCAACCCTCAAAAGACTTATTCCACGTTTTGCAGTGACCAAACGGCCAGGCAATTGCCTGGCCGTTTTTTTTGCTTGACAGCGTAACCGCTTTCTCGCTTTTGCTGCAGGCAGGCGCGTATCATTAACTCATATCAGCAAGGAGATGAACTCATGAAAATTGGAATCCCCAAAGAACTCAAGAACAATGAAAATCGTGTTGCCCTGACCCCCAGCGGCGTGCAGAGTTTTGTCGCCGCCGGTCACCCCGTCGCCGTGGAACACGATGCCGGTTTCGCCGCTGGCTATGCCGACGAAGCCTATGAGGCGGCCGGTGCCACGATGACCGATGCCAGTACCACCTGGGCAGCAGAAATGGTGATCAAGGTGAAAGAACCCCTGCCGGCCGAGTATCACTTCTTTCGGCAAGGGCTCATTCTTTACACCTACCTGCACTTGGCCGCAAACCGTGAGTTGACCTTGGCACTGCTCAAAGCCGGGGTGACCGGCATCGGTTACGAAACCATGGTGGGGCCGGCAGATGACCTCCCCGCGCTGGCCCCGATGAGCCAAGTGGCGGGACGGATGGCGGTGCTTGTTGGGGCGGAATGCCTGCAGAATCAAAACGGCGGCAAGGGAATCCTGCTAACCAGTGTCCCTGGTGTGCCGAAAGCCCATGTCGTGGTCATCGGCGGCGGCGTTGTCGGTGAAAATGCGGCGCGCACCGCGCTTGGCTTGGGCGCACGGGTCACCGTCATGGACATCAACGCCCATGTCCTTGCCAAACTCGACACCGACTTTGATGGTCAAATCGAAACGCTGTTCTCGACGCCGGCTAATCTCAGCGCCATTCTCCCCACTGCAGATCTGGCCATCGGGGCGGTGCTGATCCCAGGCGCCAAGGCGCCGAAAATCGTGACCGAAGAAATGGTGGCCAGCATGCAGCCCGGCTCGGTCGTCGTCGACATTCCGATCGATCAAGGCGGCATCTTTGCCACGTCAGATCACGCGACCGACTTCGACCACCCCACCTATGTTAAACACGGCGTCATTCATTACGCTGTGGCCAATATTCCAGGGGCCGTGCCGCGGACAGCCACCGAAGCTTTAACGGCGGTCACGACCCCGGCGGGGCTCAAGATCGCCAGCCTGGGGCTGGCCAAAGCCGCCAAAGCCGACAACATGGTGTTCACTGGGATCAATACTTACCAAGCGCCCTGGTTGAGCACGCCGTTGCCCAAAGCCTGGACTTAGCTGAGGCCGGCCTGGCCGAGCGCCTGTAACTTTTCATCGACTGTGTCGTACCACCGCGGCACGCGGCGCCACTGCCAGCCAGTGGCGCTTTCCTGTAAATACCCCCCAGTTGTCAACACGGCCAGCCATTGCCGCCGCACTGCCGCCTGCAGCAGGCCCTCAGGCAGCTGCGGGGCGCGCACGCTTGAATACTGCTGCCAGAAAGCCGCCTCGGCGGCTTTTTCAATGGGCTGATGCTGAAACCGAAGCAGCCACGCGGCGCGGATGGCCCACTCCGGGGCATCAAGACCTGGTAAATGCCGCAGCGCTTGATGCATGAGCCAAGGCGCGCCCGCCAAGTTTAGGCCTTGGCCGCTGGCGCGCGCCTGCAACTGCATCACGGCCGGTGCACGGTGAACAAGCGCGGCCTGAATCGCCTTGGCGCGACTGGCGAGCGGCTCAACGTACACTCGCGTCTGTCTCCTGGTCGGCAGGCCCTGGCGATACTCGGTTTCAACGATGGCTTGGCTTGTCAGCTGCAAGAGTGTCATCGCTTGCTTGGCCGGGTCCAGCTGCCAAAGATGAAATCCCATGTCCTTGCCCCACCGCAGAAACCTTGCCTGCTTGCTGCCGGGCCAACGGGTCAGATACTGCGGCCCCGCGATCCAAATCACCTCTAAGTTTAGTGACTGATAGCCATCCGTCCGCGCTTTAATCCGCTCCGGGCTGATCCCACTGCACTGAAACTCCAAAATGCGCTGCCTGCCCTGGTGCTCCCAGACGACATCGGCGCGCTGCTGAATCTCAGGATAATAAGTCTCCAGCGTCACCGTCTCGCCGATCTGCGCCCCAAACTTGGCCAGCCACCATTTGCCGGCCAGGTGGGTCTCACTTTCCGGCTCACTTGACGTTTTGCAGGCGTTGTCCTTGTGCGCAAAGTGCGCGATCAGTTGGGCCCCGTTTTTGATTCGCAGCTCGCCTCGACACGCCGGACAGCGAAAGCGCTGACCGCTAAGCCCTTTCGCCTGCTCGTGGCTGCGCAGCGTCACCAGCTCATCTGCCTCATTCAACGCAACTAGCATGCCCCTCACCTCCAGTCAAAGATTACGCCGTCTCACACCGGAAACGCATCGGCAATACACGACTAACTGCGGTACAATCAATTTAACGAATATATCTAAGGTGGGGTCGCGGATGAAGTGGTTTGGCAAAATCTTGAGTGCATTGCTCGCAATGAGCCTGCTGGCGTGGGGGCTGACCCTGGCGACCCCGCAGCGCACTGCGGCCAAGGTGCTCACCCAAAGTCGCACACCAAGCTTCTGGGTGCTGTCAGACTCGCATTTCATCGCGCCGGCCCTGCATGATCACCAGGCGGCCTACCGCGAGATTGCCCGCAGCGCCGCGGGCAAAGACGTTGACTACCAGCCGGTGGCCATTCGCGCACTGGTGCACGAGGCGCTGACCGCCCGGCCGCGTCCCACTGCCGTGATCATTACCGGTGACGTCACCTTCAACGGGGCCAAGGCCAGTGCGCAAAGCCTCGCAAAGCGGCTGGCCCCCTTGCAAAAAGCGGGCATCCACGTTCTGGTCACGCCTGGTAACCATGACATCTACGACGGCTGGGCGCGCAAGTATCAGGCAACCGGCAACTCAGAGTGGCCCACATCAGCCCCACGGACTGGCGCAATATTTTTAGCGATGGCTACCGCAATGAAACCAGCGAGGATGCGGATTCGCTGAGTTACACCGTGACGCTGAATCGCGATTATCAGCTGATCATGCTTGACTCCAACATTTACACCGTTCAGCCGAGCAATCGCAATCCCAACACCGGAGGCGAGTTGAAGCCAGCGACCATGAGCTGGCTGCGCAGTCAGCTGGCGGCCGCCAAGAAGGCCGGCCGCACCAGCCTGGTCTTCATGCACCACAATCTGTACACGCACAACGCCATGGTCAACCGCGGCTACGTGTTGAATAACGCCCCGCAGCTTCGCAAGTTGTTGACCCAGTACCATGTGCCCGTTGTCTTTTCTGGTCACATTCACGCCCAGGATATTAAAAGCGGCAGCACGGCTGCCGAACCAGTGGAAATCGTTGATGGGGCCTTTTCGATCTCACCGGCCGGATATGGTGTCGTGCAGCTGACGCCGAACCAGTTGACGTATGATCGCCAAGCCGTCAACGTCCGGCCCGTGCTGACGGCCAAACAAAAACACAATCCTGACCTGATGCACTACCAGGCCTACCTGAAGAAGCTCTTCCTGCAAAATGGTGAGGCGCTGGCGGTAAACAGCCTCTTTGACCATCAGATGAGCGAACGCAAACGCGAGGCCGGCGTTAAATTCTTGGGTGAGCTCAACTGGCGCTTCTTCACCGGCCAAGACGACATTTCCAATGCGGCGGCGGCCAAGCTGCGCGCCACAACCGGTTACCAGGTGGATGACCAAGTGCCGAGTATTCATCGCTATATGAAATCAATTATGCAGGATAAAGATCGCAACGACCTGCATCAAGTCATCCCCACCAAGTGAAGTGCGCGACATAAATGCCCCAATCGCGTTCCATCACGCAACAGTCGAGTAAACAAACACCTCTGCACCGCGATTTTAAACCGCATCGTGGCGCAGAGGTGTTTGTCTTGTAGGCTAAAACGACTTAATGTCTCAGTCGCCTGCTAATGCTGATCGAACTGACTGTTGTACAAGGCAGCATACGCCCCGTTGCGCTTCAGCAGTTCCTCGTGCGTGCCGCGCTCCACGACGCGCCCATCATCAATGACCAGAATTTGATCAGCGTGACGAATCGTAGACAGCCGGTGGGCAATCACAAAGCTGGTCTTGCCTTTCATCAGCCCGGTCATGGCCCGCTGAACATCCGCCTCGGTGTTGGAATCGATTGATGCCGTTGCCTCATCCAAGACCAGCACCGGCGCCTCAGCAATGAAGGCACGGGCAATGCTGAGCAGCTGCCGCTGGCCCTGCGAGATGTTGTGCGCATTCTCGGCTAGCACGGTATCATAGCTGTCCTTCAGCTGGCGGATAAACCCGTCTGCATGGGCGCGCTGCGCCGCCAGCACCACGTCATCGTCGGTCGCATCGGCTCGGCCCAGCCGAATGTTTTCTCGAATCGACAGCTGGAACATGTAGGGCTCCTGTTGAACCACGGTGATCAAGTGCCGCAGGTCCTCACGCCGAATCAAAGTCACGTCGCGACCGTCCAGCAGCACCCGGCCGGACTGCAGCGGGTAAAGATTGGTCAGCAAGTTCATGATGGTGGTCTTGCCCGCGCCGGTTGCCCCTACCAGCGCGATGGTCTGGCCAGGTTCAGCAACGAGGTTAATGTCATGCAAAATCTGGCGGCCCGGTTCATAGGCAAAATCAACGTGCTCGAACTCAACGTGCCCGGTGGTGGTTTTAACTGAGACCGCCTCTGGGACATCTTTCTCCGGCTGCTCATCGATCACCTCAAAGACACGCTCAGCCGAAGCCAGCGAAAGCTGCAGGGTGTTGATCAAATTCAGGACATTGTTGATCGGCCCGGTGAAATTGCGCAGATAGATCAGAAACGTGAAGATGATCCCAACCGTGATCGTACTGCTGCCGGTGAGGATCGAAAATGCCCCTGCGGCGGTGATGGCAAGGTACGCCAGGTTGTTGGTCCCGTTGTTCACCGGCCCGATAAAGCTGGACACAGACTGGGCGATGAACGCGGCATGCGTGTATCGCGCATTGGTCTGATTAAATGTCGCCATCGTGTCCGCCTCGTGGTCAAAAAGCTGGACCACCTGCTTACCCGAAACCGATTCCTCAATCTGCGTGTTCAAAGCGCCCAGTGCCTCCTGCTGCGTCATGAAGGCCTTCTGCGTGACCTTAGCCGCAGCGCGGGTGAACAGGTACGTCAACCCCGAGGCGGCCAGCGCGATCAGCGTCAGGAGCGGCGACAGCACCAGCATCGCTGCCCCCATGCCCACGACAGAAACAATGCCCGTAAAAAGTTGGACAAAGGTCTGCATCATGGCGGTGTTGATGTTGTCCACGTCGTTGGTCAGCCGCGACATCACATCCCCGTTGTCATGAGTGTCAAAGTAGCGCATCGGCAGGCGCTGGAGATTGCTGAAGATATCACGGCGAATGTCCGCCGACGCCTTCTGGGCGACTTTTACCGTCACCGCATTCTGAAAATAGGTGAACACCGCCGAGAGCAGGTACATCACGCCAAGGACCAAGCAGATGACATAAAGCAAATGCAACTTGCTGGCCTTGAGAAACTGATCGACGACAATGCCGTTGACCCGGTTGCCAATAATGGTCGCCGCGGTGGTGAAGATGGTCAGCACAAACACAATAATCAGCTTGCCGCGCGCAAACCCAATGTACCCTAAAATCCGCCGCGCCGTCGCCTGCCAGTCCGTGACTTGGGCCTTTTCCTGGTGCAGGTTGTGTCTAGGCCCGCGATTCATCACTTGCATCAAAACGCCCTCCTCCCAGCTGAGTCTCAACCAACTGCGCGTAAAACGGCGAGCTGGCCAGCAGCTCCTGATGGGTCCCCCGGGCCGCCAGTCGCCCTTCCTGCATCACCAGGATCTGATCGCATTGCAGCAGGTTGGCCACCCGCTGCGAGATGATCAGCGTCGTGCGGCCGCGCCGGTGCTCGACCAGCCGCTGCTGAATCCTGGCGTTCGTGGTTTGGTCGACCGCGCTCGTCGCGTCGTCAAACACGAGAATATCCGGGTCAGGCACGGCCGCACGCGCAATGTTCAGCCGCTGCCGCTGGCCGCCTGAGAAGTTCTTCCCGCCTTGCTCAACCGGGGCATCATACCGCTTGGGCAGCGGCTCGATGAACTCATCTGCGTCCGCCAAGTGCGCGCCGGCCGCCAGCTCGGCCTCGGTGGCTGCTTTTTCACCAAAGGTCAGATTGTGCCGCACCGTCCCAGAAAACAGCATGGCGTCCTGAGTGGCCACGGTCACCTTGTGTGCACAGCCGCCAAGTCGAGCTGCTGGGTGTCCACACCGCCGATCCTAATAGTGCCGGTGTAATCATCAAACCCGCGCGTCAGCAAGTTGATCAAGGTCGACTTGCCGGAACCAGTGGTGCCGATAATGCCGAGCCACTGCCCGCTTGGCACGGAGAAACTGATGTCATCCAGAATGGGCTTGCTTTGATCGTAGCCGAACGACACGTGATCAAACGTCACACTCGAATCCTGTGGCGCGTCAGCAGCAGAACCCACCTGCACCTCACCGACTTGCTCGCTGAGGACCGCTTGAACGCGCGTCGCCGATGTGATCGCCCGCGAAAAGGCGGTGATAATGTTCACCGTCATGACCATCGCGTTGGTGATCTGAATCATGTAATTGATGAAGGCAATGATTTGCCCATCCAGGATCACCCCACCGACGTCCAGGGTGCCACCATACGCCAACGCGATCACGACCCCAAGATTGAGCAAAAATTGAATCACCGGCGCGAGCGGCACCGTCGCCATGGAAGCCCGCACGGAGCTGTCAAGCAAGGCGTTATTGGTCTCAGTAAACTGCGCCTGCTGGTGATTTTCAAGCACAAACGCTTTGATGGTCTTAGCGCCTTGCAAATTTTCCCGCATCACTCGGTTCATGTCATCGGTTTTGCCTTGCATGTCCGTGTAAAACGGCAGGCTGCGCCGCATCACGACCAGCGTGTAAACCAGCAGAATTGGCAGGATCACGAATAAAATCGGCGCCAGGCGCGGCGACACCAGCGTCGACATCACGACGCCGCCGAGCATCAGCATCGGCGCCCGCACCATCCCACGGGTCATCATCATCACCAAATTTTGCATCTGGGTCACGTCGTTGGTGATACGGGTGATCAAAGTTGCCGGCGGCAGGCCGCCAGCCGCGCGAGAATTTAAGGCAATGGTCAGCATTTTCGTGCGCAGGCTCTGCCCCATGTGCAGTGAGGCATAATTGCCCAAGACGCCGGACCCGCCTCCGGCACAGATGCCGATCAACGCAAACATCAGCATCAAGGCCGCCGTTTTGATCACGAACTGCATGTCCCCCTTGGCCAGCCCTGAGTCCACAATGTCCGCCATCATCGTCGGCTGCTGCAAGTCGCAGAAGACCTCGATCAGCATGACCAGCGGCGCAAGAAAAAAATGTCAGGCGCACCTTGCCATGCATATTTTGCATCAGGATTTTAAACACCTTGCCACCTCCACGAAAAAAAAGCGCCACTGAACCCAGGCCTAGTAAGGACTAAGGATCCGTGGCGCTGCTTGAAATGTTCATAAGGTCAGTTTACTGCACATCGCCCGGCTGTCAAATATTTTAGACGACAAAAAAACCGGCCATCTGGGGATGACCGGTTCAAGAACTTTGATGCCGCAAACAGGAGTCGAACCTGCACAGGGAAAACCCTACAGCGACCTGAACACTGCGCGTCTGCCAATTCCGCCATTGCGGCAGCAACAACTAGTATTATAGCAAGCGCGGCACGCTTTGCCAACCGTTTTCGGATTCAAAAAGTCCCCACTCGTGATGAGTGGGGACTTACGGGAAGCCGTCCAGAGGGGGCCGAACGACCTACCAGAGGAGCAGACTAGATCTGACCCTGTTCTTTCAATTCCTTGGTGTAACGGGCCTGTTCTTCTTCGTTGCAGTAAACGAAGTGACCAGGCTTGATCTCGACAAACTTTGGCTTATCGGTTTCGTAGTGGTGCATGCTCGGGTCGTAAACATACGACTTGCGCGTGCGGGCAATTTGCGGATCCGGCACTGGCACAGCCGAAAGCAGTGCTTCGGTGTACGGATGAATCGGGTTCGTGAACAGCTCTTCAGTCGGCGCCAGCTCCAAAATGCGACCGGCGCGAATGACCGCAATGCGATCCGAGATGAACCGGACAACAGACAGGTCATGGGCAATGAACAGGTAGGTGACACCCTGTTCACGCTGGAACTTCTTCAGCAGGTTCAGCACCTGCGCCCGAATGGAAACATCCAGCGCGGAAATCGGTTCATCGGCCACCACGAGGTCCGGCTGCATGATCAGCGCGCGGGCGATCCCGATACGCTGACGCTGGCCGCCTGAGAATTCATGGGGATAACGGTACAACTGCTCTGGCAGCAACCCAACTTCCTCAAGCATCGTCCGAACTTTCTTGACGCGGTCCTCTTCGGAATCGAACAGCCCATAGTTGTACAAACCCTCCGAAATGATGTAGTCGACAGTGGCCCGGTCATTCAGGGAGGCCGACGGATCCTGGAAGATCATCTGAATCTTGCGTTCGATTGAGTGCTTCTTCTTTTCAGAGATCTTGCCGTTGATCTGTTCCCCTTCAAAGGTAATGGTCCCTTTCTCCGTTGGGTTAATGCCCAGAATGGCGCGGCCAATGGTGGTCTTGCCAGACCCGGACTCGCCAACCAGCGAGAAGGTCTCACCCTTGAAAATGTCGAAGTTGACATCCTGAACAGCAACAAACTTATCTTTCCCTGAGCCAAAGGAGATCTGCAGATCCTTCAGACTAACAATTGTTTCTTTATCATTCGCCATCTGCATCATCCTCCTTATTGGCATTGAGCGCCAGATCCAAGTTCTCCAAGTGGGATTCCGCCACAGTTGCGGCCATCCGTTCGTGCAGGTTTTGAATCAGCTTCGGCTTTTCAGTCTTCGGCGCCCGCGGATCCAAGAGCCATGTCTTGGCGTAATGCGTATCGGAAACCTTGAAGAATGGCGGGTCGGCCTTGAAGTCAACCTTCATCGCCCACGGATCGCGCGGCGCGAAGGCGTCGCCGACAATGTCCTTGTACAGACTTGGCGGCGTGCCTGGAATCGAGTACAGCTGACCACCCTTTTGGGCCAATTGCGGCAGCGAGGACAGCAAGCTCCAAGTGTACGGGTGACGCGGATCGTAGAAGATCTCGTCGCAGGTGCCGTACTCAATGATGCGGCCGGAATACATGACTGCGATGCGGTCGGCAATGGACGCCACAACCCCCAGGTCATGCGTAATGAAAATGGTGGTAAAACCGTCTTCCTTTTGGAGGGACTTGATCAAGTCGAGGATTTGGGCCTGAATCGTGACATCCAGCGCGGTTGTCGGTTCATCGCAAATCAAAATGTCTGGCCGGCAAGCCAGCGCCACGGCGATGACGATCCGTTGCCGCATGCCGCCAGAATACTCAAACGGGTACTCATTGTAGCGGGCCGCCGCATTAGGAATGCCTGTGCGGTTCATCAGCTCAATCGCAATTTGCTTTGCTTCGGCCTTCGACTTGCCCTGGTGCTTGACCACGACTTCGGCAATCTGAGACCCAATCGTCCGGATCGGGTCCAGCGATGTCATCGGGTCCTGGAAAATCGTGGCGATTTCATTGCCACGAATCCCTTCCCACTGCTTATCTTTCGTTAGCTTTTCAAGGTGCTTGCCTTTGTACACAATCGTACCACCGGCAATCTCACCGTTTTCTTCCAGCATTCCGGTAAAGCTTTTGGTCAGAACAGACTTGCCGGAACCGGACTCCCCGACAATGGCCAGTACTTCACCCTTGTAGAGATCCATCGAGACATGGTGGATTGCCTTGAGCGTCTTGCCGCGGACATGGAAGTGAACAGAGAGGTCGTCAATTTTCAGAATCGGTTCTTTTTCGTCACTCATTGTCACTCCCCCTTTTATAAGTGTGTGCGCGGATCCGAAGCATCAGCCAGCCGTTGGCCGACCAAGTACAGGGAAACCGCGATCAGCGCCAGCACAAGCACCGGCAGCCAGAACAAGTACGGATAACTCGTCATGTATGGTGAGTACTTGGAAATTAACCGGCCCAGTGACGGGGTGCTGGCCGACAGCCCAACGCCCAAGAAGGAGAGAAACACTTCATATGAAATGTAGGACGGCAAGGACAGCGAGACTTGGGTGACAATAACGGATGTCAGGTACGGCATGATGTTGCGTAAAACCATCCGTCCCAGCCCAGTGCCAGTGTCTTGGACGCAATGTTGTACTCACGATCGCGCATGATCATGACCTGGACCCGGATGAAGTACGCTGTGCCTAACCACCCGGTGACGGTCATCGCGAAAATCAGGTTCCAGAAGCCCGCCCCGAAGGAGTAGGACAGAACCATGATGATCAAAAGCTGAGGCACGTTAGAAATAACGTTGTAAACTTCCAGCATGATGCGATCAAGGCCCTTAGAAGTGCCCCAGACCGCACCAACGGCAACACCGATAACCGTCGTGATCAACGTCGCAATGACGGAAATCGAGATGGAAATTTTCGCACCAGCCCAAATCGCATCAAACAGTGATTGCCCATTGTCATCGGTCCCGAACCAGTACTTGGCACTCGGCCAGTTGTATCGGGCCCCAAAATCGTTAATTTTAGACACGTTGTTCAGCGAATAGCCAGAAAATGACGGCTGAATGAACGACATCAACAGGATTGCCAGCATCAGCAGTAATAGGAAAATGGTCATCTTGCTGGAGAAAAACGCACGGCCGACAGAACCCCAATACGAGTACTTTTCGGTATCGAGTTTTTCAGTTTCAAGCTTATCAATCTCCACCGGGGTAAAGTCGGAATCCTGAATTTCTGGTTGAGCAGTTTCTTTTTCAGCCATTGACTATTCCTCCCCCTTTGATGTGTCGGACGACGACAGCTTAATTCGCGGATCAACTAGGACCATGGCAATGTCGCCAAGCAGAACGGAGAGAACAGCAATGGTGGTGAAGATGAAGACCAGTGCGATAACGACCGCGTTATTGTGCGCAGAAATTGAATCTGGCAGCATCTTCCCCATCCCAGGGGCAGCGAAAATCTCTTCGGTCATCGTGGCCCCACCGATCAATCCGATGATAGATCCAGGAATCCCCTGAACGATTGGAATCGAGGCGTTCTTAAAGATATGCTTGGTGTAAATTTCGCTTTCGTTCAGGCCCTTGGCCTTGGCAAATTTCACGTAATCAGACTTCTGCTGGTCGATCATGAAACGCCGGAACCAGATCACCAGCCCGGAAACGCTCAGCAGCCCTAAGACCACCGCAGGCAGAACCCAAGAACGCCAGTTCTCGGCCCCCAAAGTTGGAAATGAATCCGGCAGGCCGAACAGCGTGGCCCCTAAGTAACGGAAGACGTAGATGAAGGCCAGACTCGGGACGGCAATCAGCACGGTGACCACGAAGGTCCCGGCGCGGTCGAACCACTTGCCTTTTTTTCCGCGCCATGTAAATGGCCATCGGAATCGCAATGGCGTACGAGATGATCAGCCCGATGAACCCGGCCCGGACAGAAGTCCCAACCATTGAAGGATCGCGGTTGAGTTGCTCGGTACTGGTGTAATCGTCCTTGTACTGTTCATAGGCTTCGGGATCGCGGTGCTTCCGCGGCTGGTAGGCCCGTGTGTACACGTCATCAGACGTGATGAGCTTACGACCGTTCGGGAACGTCTTAGTGATGCTGTCGGCAGGGCCTTGGCCGCCGCCAATCACTTCACTGACAGGTTCGCCAGCATAAGTTGGATAGGAAGTCCCAAGGTTGAACTTCAAGAAGTTCTCGTGAATGTACGGAAACTTCGAGTTGAAGTAAAGCTGGTAACGGTACTTTGTCCCCGAACCAACGACAGCCCAGCCAACCAAAGGATCATGCTTGATCTTCAGGTAGCGCGGCAGATTCGGGTTTTTCGGGTCATGAATGGCCCACGGGGTATCGATTTTGATCATATTGCCATAGAAGCGGCCGAGCCGTTCCCAAATTGGCAGATCACGCGTAGCATAGTAATCCTTGCTGATCTTAAAGCGGTGCAAGGTATAACCATTAGCCTTCGTCCACTTTTCGAACGCAGCTTGGTTGGAGGCGGTATGGGCAGCTGTCACTGTGACCTTAGGATCGGCTTTCTCGACCGTCTTGATCAGTGACCTAGTGTCCTTGTAATCCATGTAGTTCATTTTTTTCGTACGCGTTATTCTTGTAATCAGTCAGCGAGTCGGGCTTCGAGGACAACTTGTTGATCATCGGATCCTGCTTGAACACGTCCCGTCGTGGGATCATCGTGTAGATCAGGATGAATGTCAGGGTCGTGACCAGAAAGATACTCACGATTGAACGAAGTACGCGAAAGAACAGATACTTCTTCATGTGCGGTTCCCCCTCTTATCTTCATTAAAGAAAAAGGGCTAGTCACATTATCAGTGTGCTAGCCCTTTAACACGCCTAAGTTCAAAGAGCTTATCGAGTCAGCTCAAAGCTTAGTTTACTTGTCCTGTTCCTTAGCAATTTCAGCGCGCTTTGCGGTCCACGCCTTGAGTGCCTTGTTGAACTGCGAAGTCGTAACAGGCTTAGACTGCATCTTCATCCCATCGAAACGAGATGAACTTGCACCAGTCCATGACTTCAAACCAGTAAATGGAACAACTTTCGTTACAGAAGGAGTACCGCCCAGAGAATTGATTGGAATTTGAACGCCAGTGCTCAACAGGTAAGCTTCAGCCTTAGCAAAAGCCTTGTTACGAGCATTCGTGTCAGTTGTGATGGCCTCGGCTTGGTTAGTCAATTCCTCAAATTTATCAAGACCTGCAGCCTTGGCAGCCTTGGCGTAATCAGCCTTGTCGGCTGCGGAAGTCAAAGCAGAAGCAGGCGTCAGACCCAAGGTGTTCAGCAGCGCACCACTAGATGGCTTGTAGATATCCAGGTAAGTGGAAGGATCCTGATAGTCAGGACTCCAGCCGGAAGCGTTACTGATATCAAAGTCGGACTGTGCACCAGTTGCAGCTTGGTAAGTCCCTGCCAAGTACTTGTCTTCAGCAGCTTGGATGATGTCGATTTCAACATTGTCTTTGCCCAGCACGGACTCAACAGATTTCTTGAAGGACTTAGCTTGGTTCAGCTGCAGCGCCTGTTTTTCCTCTTCAGGAAGATCAAGCTTGATTGGGAATGAAACCCCTTCAGCAGACAGTGCCTTCTTCGCCTTGGCAAATTCAGCTTGGCAGCAGCCTTGTTGTAAGTGCCATCCTGCGCATCCGTCAGATCCATGAACTTGTATTCAGAGCCCAGTGCGTGCAGATCTGTCTGGGTGAAGGTCCCGATGTTCTTACCGTCAGCCTGAACAAAAGTAGGCGGGATGAATGAATTACGCAGAGACTTCGTCGCACCAGCGGCACCAGTTGACTGCGCGTTGTACGCGGTCTTGTTAAACGCAAACTGAATCGCCAGACGGAAGTCCTTGTTCAAAACAGCCTTCTTCGTGTCAGCCTTTTGCTTGTCCGTCTTCTTATCGGTCATGTTGTATGACTTACGGTCCAAGTTGAAGGTCATGTTGTACGTCGAAGCGTCCTGAGGACCCCAAACAACGTTCTTCTTGTTAACTGACTTGTAACCTGGCAGGTTCGGGTATACCCGCGCCTGAGAGAAATCACCCTTCTGGAAGGACTTGTACAAAGCGTCTGGGTTTGACCCGTCGTTGTATGTTTCCTTGACGTCCGTAACGTGAACGTTCTTCTTGTTCCAGTACTTCGGGTTAGCCGTGTACTCGATGACAGACTTCGAAGTGAAGTTCTTCAGCAGGTATGGGCCATCGTACAAAATCGCGTTAGCCTTTGGCTGGCCGTAGCTCTTGCCCTTTTCAGCCAAGAACTTCGCGTTGACTGGCTCCAAGATCCCATATTGCAACTTGGAGTTCCAGAATGGTTCTGCTTCATTCAAGTTGTACTGAATCTTGTTCTTGCCAACAACCTTGATGCCGACCTTGTTGAAGTCTTTGGTCTTACCATTGACGTAATCATCCAAGCCCTTGATGGAGCCTTGAACGATGTACAAGGTTTCGGACTTTGCTTCAACGGCGTGCTTCATACCAGTGATAAAGTCTTGCGGCTTAACGTTGGCATACGTGTTGCCTTGGGCATCGACCCACTTCACACCCTTACGCAGCGTGTAAGTGTAAGTCTTGCCGCCATTGGTCACCTTGTAAGAACTTGCCAGACCTGGGACGATTTCACCATACTTGTTAGTGCTCATCAAAGGCTCTTCGAAGTTGGCCAAGTGATTACTGTTGGTCGCACGACTGGTAACGGAGTAATCAAAGTTATCCGGATCAGTCGAATACACATAATTATAAGTGCTGTTCTTTGAGGAACTGTTGCTACTTGAGCTATTACCGCAAGCAGCGAGCAGTGTGGCCAGCGTCAATGCGACGACCACCGCGCCTCGTTTCTTATTCATCTTCATACACATAAGCCTCCAACCTATGAGATAGTTCCCAATTCCGCCTCTAACGTACTTGAGAATATCTAAGATTATAAATTGATTAGAGGGGGGTGTCAAGCATGTGTGGAGGTTTTTCGCGAACAAATGCGATTTTTTTCTTGAACAATTCTGGCTGACACCGGGGCTCAGTCACCACTGACGAACAGAAGCAGGCGCAAAATTGCCCACTGCAACGGAGTTTTCTGAGGCATCCAGTCCCTGGTCTCTCGCGTTTGCCAAGTATTAAAGGATTCTAAGTTGGCCAGCCGGCTTCTTAGAATGAGTCATGGTTTGCAATATTTAACCTTTGAAATATCTTTTTTGCGATTGCCATGATTTCCCCCTGCAAACCCCGGTGACCCATAAAAACGCAAAAGAAAAAGTCGATCACCTTTCGATGACCGACTTCGATGTCGCCTGATGCCGCAAACAGGAGTCGAACCTGCACAGGGAAAACCCTACAGCGACCTGAACACTGCGCGTCTGCCAATTCCGCCATTGCGGCAACAACAGGAATAAGTATATCAATCAAACGGCGTCTTGCCAACCCCTTTTGGGAAAAAAAGCCACCTAGTGGTGCGGTATAATGCTGATGAGGTGATTGCTGTGAAGAAGATTTCCGCATCGTTGATCAATCGGGTCATCCAGCCGCGGCCCCAAGAAAGCCACAAAGGGACTTTTGGGCGCGTGCTGGTCATCGGCGGGAACGCTCAGTTCGGTGGGGCCGCAATCATGGCCGCCAGCGCTGCCGTCTATTGTGGTGCCGGCCTGGTCAGCGTCGCCACCGCGCCAGTCAACCGTAGCGCCTTACACGCCCGCCTGCCTGAGGCTATGATCATCCCCTACGATGATCCGCAGCTGATGGCCTTGATCCGCACGGTGGACGTCGTCGCGATTGGCCCCGGCCTAGGCACCGATGAGCTGGCCGCATCGATCCTGAGCCACACCTTGAAAACCGTCAAGGATTCGCAGGCGCTGATCATCGACGGCTCGGCGATCACGCTGATTGCCGAGCACCAACTCACTGTCAGCCACGCCCGCACCGTTTGGACCCCACACCAGATGGAATGGCAGCGTCTTTCCGGCATTGCCGTGCGGGATCAAACCCCACTGGCCAACCAAACCGCCGCAACTAAACTGCCCGGAACGGTGATCGTGAAATCACACCGCACCGAACTATTTACGCCAACAGCCAGCTATGAGAACCCCGTGGGCACCCCTGCAATGGCCACCGGCGGCATGGGCGACACCCTCGTTGGCATGCTGGCCGGCTTCATTGCCCAGTTCGGCCTGAGCGACGATGTCGTCTCAGCAGCGGTCTACGCCCACAGCGCAATCGCCGAGGAACTGGCGAAAACCAATTACGTGGTCCTCCCGTCGATGCTGATTCAGCAGCTGCCAAACTACATGCAGCGCGCTGCCGCAGCGCAGGTGTAAGGCCGAAAAAAATAATCGAATCGCCAGGTGGCGGTTCGATTATTTTTTTGCCTTGAGCAGCTGGCCCAACTCCTCAGCCGTCAGGCTCCGGTAATGCCCAGGCGCTAAGTCTGGGGGCAGCTGCAACGGGCCCATTTGAACCCGTGCCAAGGCAGTGACCTGATTACCCACTGCCTTGAGCATCCGCTTCACCTGATGAAACTTGCCTTCGTGAATCGTTAACTCAATTAGACGCTGGCCGCTTGCGGGGCGCACCACCACGGTCGCAGGTGCGCTGGTGAACTCCTGAAAGGTGATCCCATGTGCCAATTGTTGCGCCATCGCAGGCGTTAGCGGCGAAGCCAGCGTCACCAGGTAGGTCTTTGGCACATGCGCTTAGGGGCCAAAAGCGCATGTCCGAGTGCGCCATCATTGGTAAGTAACAGCAAGCCGGTCGTGTCCTTATCCAGCCGACCAACCGGGTACAGGCCCGGCCGCTTATCGGCCGGGCGAATCAAATCAAGGACCGTTTTCTGGGCCGCGTCGGAATTAGCCGTTAAGACCCCGCTGGGCTTATTCATCAAGTAGTAAACCTGCAGACTGCCGCCAACCACTTCACCGTCGACGGTCACCTGCGCACCGGGCGCGACAGCCACACTGCCATTGCGAACTTTTTGGCCATCAATGCGACCCGATTGGCCTTGATCATTTTTTTGACGTCGCTGCGCGTCCCGTACTGAAGATTAGCCAAATAGCGATCTAATCTCATTGGCCTACCTCATGTGCAGGCGCGTGCGCAGCCGGCCAACGCGTTCGCCCAGCACCATGTCAGCCAGGCGCGTCTTCAGCAGCGCATAGCCGTAAATGACGACCCCAACCGGCACTGCAATCACCAGGGCAACCACCGCACCGACTGCGCGTTCAGGCGCAATCACCAGACCCACCAGCCAGACGATCAGCCGCACAACGACTGCCATCAATACCGAAAACAGCGTGATCCCGACCAGGCGCCGACCGGTTTGCCGCAGCCGGACCGGATAACGCTGACGCAGCGCGTGAATCATGAGCAGGCTGGACACCAGCATCCCGGCCAAGGTCGCGACTAATGGCCCCCAGACATTCAGGAAGTAAATCAGCGGCCACTGCAGGACGACCTTCACGACCATCCCCACGAGCATGTCGTAAATGGCGATGCGGTTGTGAAACAGTCCTTGCAGTGCCGCGGCCAGCACCGTGAACAAGCCCATGCCCACCGCCACAAACGCAGAAAGCACCAGCAGCCGAATGCCAAGCTGATCGTAAGAATAGAAAACCACGTAAAGCGGCTTGGCCACCGCCGCCATCCCCAGTGCACTGGGCACCATGACAATGAAGAACAGCTGAAGCAGATTGGTCACCTGTTCGCCGATGGCGTGCTTATCCCCACGCGTCTTCGCCCCTGAAAGCAGCGGCAGCACCGTCGACGACATGGCGACCGCCAAGCTGATCACGATCATGATCAGCTTATTGGCGTTCCCGGCAAACAGCGTGAACAAACTATTCAGTTCGACCGTGCTGGCGCGCCAATGGCTGGCCATCATGGGATTAAAGGTGTACTGATCGAACAAGTAGTAAAGGTTGATACCGGACCCAATAATGATGAACGGCACCGCCTGCGCCACAATTTCCTTCAGGATGTGTGGCGTGGAGATCTTCACGGCATCTGTCGACCCCTCCACCAAGGTCTGATACTTCTGGCGCCGGGAAAGCAGGACTAAAACCAGCAACAACAGGCCAAAAACGGCCCCGACGAACGCGGCAAACGTCGACTGCGACGCCGCATCCACGTAATTGTGACTGCCCAGCACCATGATGGCGTAAGTCATGACCAGCATGTAAATGACGCGTGCCACCTGCTCAACCAGCTGCGACAGCGCAGACGGCGCCATGTCGTTATAGCCCTGGAAGAACCCCCGCATGATACTCATGACAGGAATGATCAGCAGCGGCCAGGCCAGCGACCGGTAGACCTGCGTCAGCGCAGGGTCGTTGAGCGCCAGCCACGGCGCCAGCACCCACATCAAGCCAAAGGACAGCAGCCCCATGGCCCCCATCAAAATGGTGCCTTGCTTGAAGAGCCGAATGCCGGTGCGGTACTCATTCATCGCGTTGTAATGGGCCACCTGCTTAGAAATCGCCCCTGGCACCCCGGCCGTCGCAATCGTCAGGAAAATGCTGTAAATGTTGTACCCTTTGGTAAACAGATTATTGGCCGCCAAAAAAAGCCGCACCTAACCAGATGCGCCACGGAATAATATAAATTGCCCCGAGGACTCGGGACAAAAATACTTCCGGCTGTCATCCAAGCGACCCGCGCAGCATTTGTTCCTGCGCACTCGGTGTTTTGACTTGCGGTTTTTTTGCCATGCCTTTACCCCAATTTTCTCACTTGATATGACCTCTACTGAAACGGTGAGGCCCTTTAGATTATTCTCTATTTTAAGTGAAGCACGGGCTCCTTTCAATCAGAACCCGGAGACGTTAGCAATCCGTAATTTTTCGCACAAAAATGGTCCGACCTGCGCCGGACCACTTTAGCACTACTTAACCACGATATTGACGATCTTATTTGGCACCACGATCTGTTTAACGATTGTCTTGCCAGCCGTGAACTTCTTGACGTTATCGATCGCCATCGCATCCGTAATGGCCTGATCTTTATCAACATCCACGGCTTCCATAACATGACCGCGGAGCTTGCCGTTGACCTGGACCATCAGCTGGACCTGCTTGGTGACCAAGGCCTTCTCGTCGTAAGTTGGCCATGGGGCGTAAGTCAGGCTGTGTTCATTGCCCAACTTCTGCCAGATTTCCTCCATCAGGTGTGGGGCGATCGGCGCCAGCAGCTTGACGAACCCTTCGACATACGCGTACGGCAGGTCATCGACCTTCCGCGCCTCGTTGATGAAGACCATCATCTGTGAAATGGCCGTGTTAAAGTGCAGCGCATCGTAGTCTTCGGTGACCTTCTTGACCGTTTCGTTGTAAACCTTGTCGAGCTTGCCATCGTTGATGGTCGTGATGTGATCACGCATTTTGCCATTGTCGTCGATGAAGGTCGTGTAGACACGGTCCAGGAACTTCCGCGCCCCGGCCAGGCCAGTTGTGCTCCAGGCGATGCCGGCATCCAGCGGCCCATGAACATCTCGTACAGCCGCAGCGTATCAGCACCGTATTCTTCGACCACGTCGTCCGGATTGACCACGTTGCCCTTGCTCTTGCTCATCTTCTCATGGTTGTCGCCCAGGATCATCCCCTGGTTGAACAGCCGCTGGAAGGGTTCCTTGTTCGGGATCACGCCAATATCATACAGGAAGAGATTCCAGAACCGCGCGTACAGCAAGTGGAGGACCGCGTGCTCCGCGCCACCGATGTACAGATCAACGGGCATCCACTGTTTCAGCTTATCGTAATCGGCCAGTTTTTCCTTGTTGTGGGGATCGACAAAGCGCAGGAAGTACCAGGACGACCCTGCCCACTGCGGCATGGTGTTCGTCTCGCGCTTACCTTTGCGGCCGTTTTTATCGACCACGTTGACCCAGTCGTCCAGGTTGGCCAGTGGCGATTCGCCGGTACCGCTCGGCTTGATGTCCGCCTCTTCAGGCAGCACAAGGGGCAGCTCATCTTCGGGCACCAGGGTGGTTTCGCCGTCTTCCCAGTGAATCACCGGAATCGGTTCGCCCCAGTAGCGCTGCCGGGAGAAGACCCAGTCGCGCAGCTTGTAGTTGACCTTCTTCTCGCCGATCTTCTTGTCTTCCAGCCACTGCAGCATCGTGTCAATGGCGTCTTGCTTGTTCTTGCCGTTCAGAAAATCGGAATTGATGTGCACACCGTCGCCGGTGTAGGCAGCATCATCGATGTCGCCGCCTTCGATGACTGCGCGGATCGGCAGATTGAACTTTTTGGCAAACGCGTAGTCGCGATCGTCGTGAGCTGGCACCGCCATGATGGCGCCGGTGCCGTATGTCGCCAGCACGTAATCGGAGATCCAAATCGGCAACTTATCCCCGTTCACCGGGTTGGTGGCATAGGCCCCGGTCCACACGCCGGTCTTTTCCTTATTCAAATCGGTCCGCTCAAGGTCAGACTTGTGCTCGATGCCTGCCTTGTAAGCAGCCACCGCGGCCTTCTGCTCAGGGGTCGTGATGGCGTCGACAAGCGCGTGCTCCGGCGCCATGACCACATAGGTTGCGCCAAACAGGGTGTCTGGCCGGGTGGTAAAGACATCGAACTGCTTGTCAGTGCCTTGTACCTCAAAAGTGATCTGCGCGCCCACCGAGCGGCCGATCCAGTTCCGCTGCATCTGCTTGATGTTTTCCGGCCAATCGAGGTCATCGAGGTCGGCCAAAAGCTTGTCGGCGTAAGCGGTGATTTTCAGCATCCACTGACGCATCGGCTTTCGAATCACAGGGAAGCCGCCGCGCTCGGTTTTGCCATCGATGACTTCCTCGTTGGCGACCACGGTGCCCAGGTCCGGGCTCCAGTTGACCGGCACTTCCGCCTCGTAAGCCAGGCCATGCTTGTACAGCTGCTCGAAGATCCACTGGGTCCACTTGTAGTAATTAGGATCCGTAGTGGCAATTTCCCGGTTCCAGTCGTAGGAAAAGCCGAGACTGTTGATTTGGCGCTTGAAGGTCTCGATGTTTTTGTGGGTAAAGCCCTTGGGATTATGGCCGGTATTCAGCGCGTATTGCTCGGCAGGCAACCCGAAAGCGTCCCAGCCCATTGGGTGGAGCACGTTGTAGCCTTGGGCCCGTTTCATCCGCGCGATAATGTCCGTGGCGGTGTAGCCTCAGGGTGGCCAACGTGCAGGCCTTGCCCTGACGGATACGGAAACATGTCCAGCGCGTAATAATTCTTCTTGTTCGGGTCCGTCGTCGTGTTGAACTCGTTGTGCTCAGCCCAGTGCTTTTGCCACTTTTTCTCGATCGCCTTGTGATCGTACATGCTTAATGCCTCCTTGAATTTATCGAGCGTGGTAGGAAAAACGACAAAAACCGTCCTAACATTGTTAGGACGGCTTTTTGCCGCGGTACCACCTAAGTTCTGCCTAACAGCAGCCCTTGTTTCTGGATAACGGCCAGTGCCGGCGTGCATGACTTGGGTCAGTTCGCCGAAGCTTCGCACAGGCTTGCAGCAGCCGCCTGCTTTCTTAAGCGAAACACTTTGCCTACTCGTCCCAAACACGTTCGATGTTGCGTCAATCATAGCAAAATCCTAAGGTTGAAACAAGCGGCATCCCCACGGAAGTATGCTAAAATTCATTATTATGAAAAAACGTCCTGTGTATCCGCTGATTATAGCCGCGGTCAGTTTAGCGGTTTTCATCCCACTTTTAAGCGGCGTCATCACGCACGCCGCATGGATCTCGACCGTTGATCATGCCGTCGTCCAAGTGGTCACCGCGTACCGCCCGACCTGGCTGACCGCCATTGTGCTGGTGATCACCAACCTGGGCGACCCGCCGGTGGTCGTGATCGTGGGCCTGATTGTCGCCGCCGTCCTCTTTTACTTCAGGCGGCGCCGCTATGCCTGGTTCGCCTTTGCTTCGATTTGCCTGATGAGCTTAGTCAACCACATCATCAAAAACTGGATTCGCCGGCCACGCCCGTTTGTTCAAGACCCAAGGATCACCCCGCTGACTACTGCCGGGGGCTGGAGTTTTCCCTCCGGGCACGCCAGCGGCTCAATGCTGCTTTACGGGACTGTCATCCTGATCGCGCTCAGCCTGGTGTCGCTGCCGCGCGCTCGCCACTTTCTGGTCGGCTTCTCAACGGTGATGATCATCCTCATTGGCGTTTCGCGCATTTATGTGCAAGTCCATTTTCCCACTGATGTGTTCGCCGGCTGGAGCTCTGCCTTGGCCGGCCTGATGCTGCTGTGGTGGCTGATGTACCCGTGGCTGACCGCCGTGGGGCCCACCGGCTGGGCCGGTCCTCAGCACAAGGCCAACTCACGAAAATAACGGCCTTCGATGCCGGACAAAAAAAGGATCCAGACCTCCTCCCCAGGAAGTCTGGATCCTTTTGCGTTACCGGGTCAGCGGATAAACCGCCCCGATCAGGCCTGCGTTGTTGCGCAGCCCAGCCGGCATGATCTTGTACGGAAAACTCTTGCGGGCCTCATTCAGTCCGCGGTGGCGGGCAATGTACTCGTCAAACCGCGCCTGCAGGTCCTGCATGAACGTGTCGTTTTGGCTGATCCCGCCGCCGATCAAAATCCGCTCAGGATCGAGTGTGCCAATCAGGTTCATCAGCATCACGACCACATCGCTCAAGAACTGGCTGTACACCGGCAGGGCGATCATATCGTCCTCGTGCGCCAGCGCAATGATCTGAGCGGCGTCTTTTTCCGGCTTGGCTTTGGGGTCATAGTGCTGAAGGGACAGATTGTAGCGCCGGACCAGCCCGGTGACCACCGAAGCCGCATAATTCAGCGAAACCCCTTCCAGGTCGTCGCGAAAATCCAAGTCATGCGTGATGCTCCAGCCAATTTCACCGGCCATCCCATGCGCACCGCGATAGACGTCCCCATTAAGGACAAGGCCGCCGCCGATGCCTGTGCCCAAAACCAGGCAGACGTAATCGTCGACATCCTTGGCGTTGCCCAGCCAGCGTTCGGCAATGGCGGCCGCGTTGGCATCGTTTTCGACCTTGACAGGCAGCTTCAGCTTGTCGCGAAGGGTCTTCCCCAGTGGGTACCGGTAAAAGCTGTCAATGGCCCCACCGGTGATCATGTAACCATCTTTGTCGACAATTCCTGGGGCATCGACCCCCACGCCATCAATGACCTGCTGCTTTTGATAAGCGGTGACCACACCGACCATTTTGTTGACGTTGCTCGACGCGCGCTTGAGCGTTTTAAACGACCCGTGATCTAAAATTTTGCCTGCCGCCGAGACTAAACCGTATTTGATGGTCGTCCCGCCGACGTCAAATCCGACGAATGTTTTCATACGCCCGCCTCCTACTTGGCGTCCAGATCCTCACCGTTGCTCTTAATGACTTGCTGGTACCAATAGAAGGAATCCTTCTTGTAGCGCGCCAGTGTGCCTTTGCCCTCATCGTTCTTGTCCACATAGATAAACCCGTAGCGTTTATCCATTTGGCCGGTGCCGGCAGACACCAGGTCGATGAATCCCCATGGCGTGTACCCGATGAGGTCCACCCCATCGACTTCAACCGCGAGCTTCATCTGCTCGATGTGTGCCTTCAGGTAAGCGATCCGGTAATCGTCGTGGACATGGTGCTGGGCGTCGATTTTGTCGACCGCGCCGAACCCATTTTCAACAATGAACTGCGGCAGGTGATACCGGTCGTTGAACCAGTTCATTGCGTAACGCAGCCCCACCGGATCGATTTGCCAGCCCCATTCAGAGCGCTTCACCGTGGGATTTTCGACCTTGTCGACGCTTTCCTGGTAGTCAAAGGCTGAAGGTTCGCTTGCTTTGGCCTTCACGGCAAACGACATGTAATAAGAAAAACCAATGTAATCAACGGTCCCGGCCTTAAGCACATCCAAATCAGCCAGGGTGATATCGAGGTTCATCTTCTTCGCCTTTTGGTACTCGGTCAGCCAGCTTGGGTAGCGCCCGTTGGCCTGCACGTCAGCGAACCAGTAACGGGACTGCATGGCCCGCTCGGCCTTGAAGACGTCGCGGGGATCAGGACTGGCTGGATAAATCGGCACCATGGCAATCATCGCCCCAATTTGAAAGTGGGGATTGATCTTGTGGCCGATTTGCACGGCCAACGCTGAGGCAACCGTCTCGTAGTGGGCCGCCTGATACATCACCGCCTCGGCGTTCTCGCCTGGTTTGATCAGCAGCCCCGAGTTGGTGAACAGCGCAAACTTGGCCTTGTAGTCGGCCTGGTTGTTGATCTCGTTAAAGGTCATCCAGTACTTGACCTTGTCCTTGTACCGCTTAAAGACCGTGGTGGCAAACCGAACGAAGAAGTCGATCACTTTGCGATTCCGCCAGCCACCGTATTCAGTGACAAGGTGGTAGGGCATCTCAAAATGGGACAGCGTAATGACCGGCTGAATGCCATTTTTCAACAGCTCATCAAAGAGGTCATCGTAGAACTTCAGTCCGGCTTCATTTGGCTCGGTCTCGTCCCCATTGGGATAGATCCGGGTCCACGCGATCGAGGTCCGAAAAGCCTTGAGTCCCATCTCGGCAAACAGTTTCACGTCATCTTTGTAGTGGTGGTAAAAATCGATGGCGTCGTGGTTGGGGTAGTTCTCGCCGGGCTTCACCCCGTCGGTGATACGCCGTTCAACCCCGTTGGCCCCAACCGTCATCACGTCGGCCACGGAAACGCCTTTACCGCCTTCCTGCCAGCCGCCTTCCAGTTGGTGCGCAGCAACAGCCCCACCCCAGAGAAAATCTTTGCGTAATTTTGCCATGTGGCACTCCTTTCAACAAACAAAGCGCCCGAAGCCCGGTGTTTAATCCACGGGATCCGGACGCTTAAGAACTAATTAGACTAGTTCAGCATTAAGCCTGAGCCGTTGCAGTATCAGATTTTTCCTTGTTTTCCTCAGCCAACTTCTCCTGCTCCTGCTTCAACAACGTGTTGTCGTAGGTGCGGATGAATGGGAAGTAAACCGCGAAGGACATGGCCAGCATGAGAGCCTGCCACAGGGCAGTGCGCCAGCCGCCGACCAAGAACCCAGAGAAGATTGCCGGTGTGGTCCACGGCACATATATCCCGTTAAATAGTGGAATTATCCCAAGCTTAATCGCAAAGTAAGTGAGCGACATGGAAAGTGCAGGGACAACCATGAACGGAATAGCCAGAACAGGTTCATAACCAGCGGAATCCCGAACAGGAATGGCTCGTTGATGTTGAAGATCGCTGGGGCAATTTCCAAAGTACCCAACGCCTTCAACTGATCGGACTTCGCAAAGAACAGGATGTAGAACAGCAGCCCAACGGTGATACCAGCACCGGTAACAGTCCCGAACTGGTCCAGCAGCGCCTGCGTGAAGATATGGCCGCCGTTAGCAACCGTCAGCGCCTTGCCTGAGTGGAACAGCGCAGCGTTATCAGTTGAGTTGGACATCAGGATCCCAGTCATAACACCAGAGATAATCGCGGACCCGTGAACCCCGAAGAACCACAGGAACGTGATCAGCAGGGAAACAACCAGGACCCCGCCGAAGGAATCAGTCAGCCCTTGCAGTGGTGTCTGAATAACTTGGTACAGCCACTGCAGCATGCCTTCGTGGGCAAAGTGATCGAAGAACATGTAAACCAGGCCCCAGCCGGTCAGCAGAACGGCGGCTGGAATCAGCGCGATGAACGAGTTAGCGACGTTCGCTGGCACTGAATCAGGAAGCTTGATGGTGATGTTGTTCTTAACGAACCAGGAATAGATCCAGCCGGTCAAAAGGCCGATGATGATCGCGGCGATCATCCCTTTACCGCCTAAGAAGCCGGTATCGATCCAGCCCGTGATCCCACGGGAGTTGGTGACGATGGTCTTGCCAGCCTGGTTAACGATTGGGTTAGAAGGCTGCAGCACGATCAGGAATGACAGCAGCGCGGTGATCCCTGAAGCCAGCGGATCGATTTTTTCAGCACGTGCCCATTCATACGCGATCCCGGTAACGGCAATCAGCGCCATGATGTTAAAACTAAAGTTATAAATCTGGTTGAAGTACGGAACCAAGCCGGTACTGTTCATCCAGTTTGCCCATGATTCAACAGGCAACGAACCCAAAATCAGGAAGAAGGACCCCACGATGATGAAAGGAATGGTGTACATCATGCCATTCTTCAAGGCCGTGATCGGACGGGTGCTCGTGAACTTCATGATCTTAGGCAAAACTTTTTGGTTGATATAATCCCCCATTATGTTCACCTATCTTTCTGCCGCCGATTTCACTCGGCAGCCAAGTCAATGTATCATTGCTAAACGCTTGTGCAGGTCACCCTGCGATATGAATGATTTCGGCCGAAATCAATGTGATGCGCTCATCACAGTTATTAGTGTAGCCGCTTCCACCACGTAAGCGCTACCCCTGAGGCCTGTAAAGAAACCGGTTTCACTTAAAAACACCCGTTACAGGATTGTAACGGGTGTCAGACTATCGTTATGTTTACTGGTGGTTGAGCTCATCCAGTCGGTGACCGATCAGCTCAATCAGGTAGACCACCGGCACCTGAGTCGTCAAATTAAGCGAGGCGTGCTTAATTTCGGGCATGAAGTACGCAATCGTCAAGTCGGCCAGTTTGGCCATGGTCGAGTTGCCTGAATTTGTCACCGCAATTATCTTGACGTCTTCGGGCCGGACCTTATTCACAAAATCAATGGTTTCAGTCGTTTCACCGGAAACCGAGAGCACGACCAAGACCGTCCCTGCCGGCAGCGGACTGCTTTGCGGGAAGGGCTGAAATGGATCGTACACAGGCAATGCAATTTTCCCCGCGTTCGACCAGAAGCGTGCGCCGTACTGCGCAAGCGAGTTCCCTGACCCTAACCCAAAAAAAACATCACCAAAGGCGCCTTTAGAACCATGGCTAGCGCTTCGTCAATTAACTTACTGAAATCGGCGGAATTCACCTTGTTGAAAAAAATCAGCCAGTTGGACCGAAGTATCGTAAGTGGTGGCCTGAAACTCTGCCGCTTTTGCTTTACGATCCTGCTTCAGCGCAAAGCGCAGTTCGGCATAGCCGTCGTAACCCATTTTTTTCGGCAAAACGCAGGACAGAAGCGGTACTAACATGGGCGTGTTTGGCCAGTTCCCGGATGGGCATGGTTTCCACTGCCGCCTCGTGCTTGATGACGTAATTGTAAATTGCCGTCTCAATATCGTTCAGCGTCTGTAATTTTTCGTAAGAGAACAATGAAGCGCCCCCAAAAGCCTTTTCTTCTATTATGACGGCTTCAAACTAAAATTACAACTCTCAATAATTCTGCCTGCCAAATTCTACTGCTTGCCCGAGCGATCCAAGGCGTTGAACACCAAACCCAACACGACAATGACCACGGAAAAGAAGTAAATGTTATGCAACCCAGAGTACAGAATTTCGTGGAGCACGGGCAACAGGTGACGCGGCAGGCTAACGGCGGTTTGCGGATTGATCAACCGATTCAGCATCCCCATGTTCACTGCTGGGTGGGCCGCAACGCCCTGCGCCATGCGGAGGTTGAGGACCACGCCGTACAAAGACACCATCAGCGTCTGGCCTAGCGTCCGCGACAGCGTGTTAAAGCTGGTCGCCACGCCAACCTCGTCCGGTTTCACGACCGCCTGCGCGCGAACTGTCGTCGTCGTGATGACAATTCCAAACCCAAAGCCCATCACCCCAGCAATCACCAAGAAGGCCACGTACGGTGTGCTTTCGGGCACTAGCGCCAGGATCAGGATGCCCACCAGAATATCCAGCAGGGCAAAGGTCAGGATCCGTTTTGGCGCGGTTTTAGTCAGCCAACGTCCCGCAACGAAGGAGCCGATGACCCACATCAGACTGCTGGGGGTGATGGCAAAGCCGCCAAACGACGCCGCCATGCCTAAGACCCCTTGCACCCACATCGGCATATAAGTCTCATAGCCGATCACGACTCCGGACACCAAGGCGGCCAGCACGTTGGCAACGACAAACGGGCGATTGCTGAACAGCTTCAAGTCGATAATGGGATCGGCGGCGCGCCGTTCACGGCGAACAAACAACCACAGGGTGATGCCCGCCCCAATGAGCAGGCCCAGAAAACTAGACAGTCCATGGGTCCCGGCTAACGCCTGAAAGCCCAGCATCAACAGCAGCAGCGTCAGTACCAGCCAGCACGTCCCCAGGTAATCCACAGGTGCCGGTACCGTTTCGTGTTGCTCGTGGAAAAAGACCGCGATCAGCGCCATCGTGATCAAGCCAATGGGCACATTAATGAAAAAGATCCAGTGCCAGGACAGAGAATCGACAATGAAGCCACCAAGCAGTGGTGCGACCACCGACGCGATGCCCCACGCCGAGCCATTGAATCCCAGCACTTTGGCCCGCTTTTCGTACGGATAGATGTCCGCAATAATGGTGAAGGTCACGGGCATAATGCGCCGGCACCAATACCCTGAAAAGCGCGGCAGATGATCAGGACCGGCATAGACTGGGAAAGCCCCGAGGCTGCAGACCCGATGATAAAAATCAGCAAGCCAAGCAGAAACACCGGCTTGCGGCCAATTTTATCCGCAAATTTACCGTAGATTGGCGTTGCCATCGCGTTGGTCAGCAAATATATCGACACGATCCAGTTCATCAGGCGAACGCCGTGAAGGTCACCGACAATCGTGGGCATGGCAGTCGCCACAATTGTGCCTTCAATCGCGGTCATGAACGTCGCCACGAAAATTGCGATTGTTGTGATTGCCACGTTGGTTTGCTTGGTTTTACTCACTATAATTTCTCCATTCCATAAAAAACAGCCGCCCAGCATCCTGGAACGGCCGCCTCTTTTCTCGTTAATCTAAGTACTTCGCCAAATCGGCCACCTTATCAAGGTGTTCCCATGGCAGATCAACATCTGTACGTCCAAAATGACCATAGGCGGCGGTTTGCTCGTAAATCGGCCGCTTCAAGTCTAACATTTTAATGATTCCCGCCGGCCGCAGATCAAAGTTATCGCGAATGGCCTCGGCAATTTTTGCCTCAGGAATTTTGTTTGTTCCGAAGCAATCCACCGAAACCGACACGGGCTGAGCCACCCCAATCGCATAGGCGAGCTGGACCTCCAGCTTGTCAGCCAGCTTGGCCGCCACCACGTTCTTGGCGATGTAGCGCGCCGCGTACGAGGCAGACCGGTCAACTTTCGTCGCATCCTTGCCAGAGAAGGCCCCACCACCGTGACGCGCAAAGCCGCCATAAGTATCGACGATGATCTTGCGCCCGGTCAAACCGGAGTCCGCTTCGGGCCCGCCCAGCACAAACCGGCCTGTTGGGTTCACATAAATTTTCGTGTTGTCATCCAGTAGGTTGGCCGGAATCACCGCGCGAATGACCTGCTCCTCGACATCCTTGCGAATCTGGGCCAAGGTGGCATCCGGATCATGCTGAGTGGACACCACAACGGTGTCCACGCGCATCGGCTTTTCGTGATCATCGTATTCAACGGTGACCTGCGCCTTCGCGTCCGGGCGCAAGTAAGTAATGGTCCCATCCTTGCGCAGCTTAGCGATCCGCTGCATCAGTTTGTGTGCCAGCTCAATTGGCAGCGGCATGTACTCAGGCGTCTCGTTGATCGCGTACCCGAACATCATACCTTGATCGCCGGCGCCGATGCGATCAAGTGGATCATCTTCGCCTTCACGCGCCTCGTAGGAATCATCGACCCCCTGCGCGATGTCCGGCGACTGCTCATCTAGCGCCGTTAGCACACCGACGGAGTCCGGATCAAACCCGGATTCCTTGTCATAACCAATGCGGCGAATCGTGTCACGCACTGTTTTTTGAATATCAACATAGGCAGTGGTCGAAATCTCACCAACCACCAGGACTAGCCCTGTGGTCACGGTCGTTTCACACGCCACACGAGCATCCGGATCCTGCGCCAGCATCGCATCCAAAATTGCATCGGAAATCTGATCTGCAATTTTGTCTGGGTGACCCTCAGAGACTGACTCTGAGGTAAATAGATGACGTTCTTGCATCTTAATTGTTTCCCCCTTTAATTTCGGTTACAAGGCATCTCCAAGACGCGCCGCCTTGGATCCCATCGGGAATTCTTTGCAACTGTCTAATCTTATCACAGGGTTAGGGTTAAATCTAACGTCCTTTGCAGGCCATCACAAATTACTTTTGCACCGCATCGCCCTGTTCGGTATCATAGGACACATGATGAAAGGAATTTGCTTATGACGATTCAAAAATGTGTGCTCAGCGTCAGCCGTTTTCTTCAGGCAGCGACTCTGCCACTAATGCTCAGCCTGTCAAACTTCAACTGGCATGACTGGCCGTTTTTGGCCCTGCTTGGCCTGACCCTCGTCTTGGCCGCTTTGAGCACCACCAGCCGCACAACGCCGTGGACGATTGCGGCCCTCGCGCTTGCCATCATCGGCAGCAGCAGTCAGTGGGCGCTCTTGCCGCTGGCACTGGCCCAAGTTGGACTCGGCTGGCTGTTGGCCACTCAGAAGATGAGTGCCAAGATGGCCATCACCGGTTGGCTGGTTGAACTGACCTTCATTCAAATCATGTTAAGCGCAAACCTAACCCAAGGTCTCACCACGCTTGCGCCAATCGTTTTCGCCTTGATCAACGGCTTACTGCTGCTCTGCGTATGGGCCGGAAATCTGCCGCTATGGCTATTGGCGGTACTTGGGCTCGCAGGGCTTGGCATGGGTTACTGGATGCAACAGTTCACTTTGTCTTTCTGCGCAGCGTTTCTGGTCGTGGCAAGTGTACTCAATACACGCCGCATCAAACCAAATCCGCTACCGTTTAGTTGGGCAGGCATCATCTTGAACCTGACGTTTATCTTTATTCGGATTCACGGCTAGACATCAAAAAAAGCGTTCATCCTAGGATGAACGCTTTTTCATGTGGAACGGTTCCAACGAGACTCGAACTCGTGATCTCCTGCGTGACAGGCAGGCGTCCTAACCAACTAGACCATGGAACCAAAAGCAAAAAAATGGAGGATACAGGGCTCGAACCTGTGACCCTCTGCTTGTAGGGCAGACGCTCTCCCAGCTGAGCTAATCCTCCATAAGTGACCCGTACGGGATTTGAACCCATGTTACCGCCGTGAAAGGGCGGTGTCTTAACCACTTGACCAACGGGCCATACTCAACGGAGAGTAAGGGATTCGAACCCTTGATACGGGTAAACTCGTATACATGGTTTCCAACCATGCTCCTTCGGCCTCTCGGACAACTCTCCATAAAAA
>NZ_BBAJ01000015.1 GCF_001311195.1 Lacticaseibacillus camelliae DSM 22697 = JCM 13995 | reverse complement strand
CCGCAGCTTCGCTGTAGGAGTGCTTATACTTAGTCACATACTGACCACTTCAATTCGCTCTTCGAATGTTGTTTTCCGACTCATAGTGGGGACCTGCTTTCTGAACGGCGATGCCGTCAAAGTCTTGTCCTCATTATACTTGGAAAGCCATCTGCGGAGTTGTGCCGACGAGCGAAGACCGAAACGCATGGTCAGTTCAGTCAACGTACCTTCACCAGCTTGATAAGCCAACACCGCTGCCAGTTTGAGCGATGATGTATAGTGCTTATTCTTCCTAGCTTCACTGAGGCCTTCAAGACCATCACGCTCATATCGCTTCTGCCATCGAGCTAGCAGACAATGACCCAGACTGTGTTGACGCTCAAATGTCGTGGCTCCAAGACCTGACTGTCTGAATTCCTCCAGAAGAGCTAACTTCTCCTCTGCTGTGTACCTTGATCTAGGCATACAAATATCCCTCCATGATTGTCAGATGAATTATGATATTTCATCTGACAACCACAAAGGGATTATCGCAGCCGCATCCAAACGGCGCGAGATTTTTTTGTCTACGGTTACGCCTGGCCGCCGGTGAATGCCGGCAGTAGCGTCGCAACAATTTCTGCCGTGGTTTGCTCCACATCCAGTGACTCCTCAGACAGCATGATATTCGGCATGACATAGCCCAGCGCCAGACCGGAGACGCTGCGCACGATCCGCATCGTCGGCCAATCGTTCAACTCGCCGCTCTGGCGAAAATGATTCAGGATCGCATCCAGGCGCTGCTCGATCAGATCCTGCAACCGTGCCGTCAGCCGCGTGAGAATTTCCGGGTGCTTGCTGATTTCCTGCCCCATCACCCGCAGCGCCTCACGGTTTGCCATCGCAAAGCTCAGGCGGTTTGCCACGGCGTAGGAGAGCAACTCGGCAAACGATAACTCGGTGTGTGTCGCGAGATCCGTCAAAAACGCATCGGTCGCCTGTGGCAAAATCTGCGCTTCCAGCGGCGTCAGAATCACTCGCAGAATGCCTTCCTTCGTCTTGAACCGTTTCAGGACCGTGCCTTCGGCAACATGCGCGGCGCGCGCAATGTCTAAGGTCGTGGTGTTGGCAAACCCCTTTTGGGCAAACAAGGTGAGGCTGGCCTGAAGCACTGCCTGCTGTTTTGCCGATAACTCGCCAACAGTACTCGCAACGCTGCACGGGGCCACGATTTCTTGTTCTGTCATGATTCCTCCTACTGCGCCTGAGCCAGCGCCTGCTTCTTGGCAGTGGCCAGCATGAGGCGGATGCGGTTGAGCTGGTTCACAACGCTGGTGCCAGGATCGTAATCGATCGGGGCAATGTTGGCGCCAGGAAAACGGCGCCGCAGCTCCTTGACCATGCCCTTGCCGACCACGTGGTTCGGCAGGCACCCAAACGGCTGCATACAGATAATGTTGGGCGTGCCGTGCTTGAGCAGCTCGATCATCTCGCCAGTCAGGAACCACCCTTCACCCGTTTGGTTGCCCAGACTGAGCACCTTGCTAGCGTCATCGGCGATGGCATCAATGGCCTCGATGCCGTCAAACCGTTCAGAGGCGGTCAAGGCCTGCTGCAGCGGCTTTTCGCACCAGTCGATCAGCTGCATGGCAAACTTGGCGAACCATTTTGCTTTTGCGCTGGCCCCCAGGTGATCATAACGGTACAGCTGGTTGTACAGCGAGTAATTCATGAAACCGACGATGTCCGGCACGACGACTTCCGCGCCTTCACGTTCCAGCAGGTGGACCACGTCGTTATTCGCGATGGGCGAGTACTTGACCAGAATCTCGCCGACAACCCCCACGCGCGGCTTACGCCCTGCCTTGAGCGGCACGGTGTCAAAATCACGCACGATTTCGGCCACGTTGTGCTTGAACGCCTTGAAATTCCCCGCTTCGATCGACGGCCGCACCAGCTTCAGCCAGCCGGCGTGCATGTGGTCGATCGTTCCAGGCACTTTTTCATACGGCCGCGTGCGGTACACCACGCGCTCAAACAGGTCCCCGTACAAAAAGGCAATCGCCACCCGTTTCAGCAGTGCAGAGTGAAGCTGAAGCCTGGAGTTTCTTCGACCCCTTGGTTGCCCAGCGACAGTGACACCACCGGAATTTGCGGGAAGCCGGCGTCCGCCAGCGCCTTGCGAATCAGCGGAATGTAGTTCGTCGCGCGACACCCGCCGCCGGTTTGCGTCATCATCACGGCAGTTTTGTTCAGGTCATACTTACCGCTTTGCAGCGCCTCCAGCATTTGCCCAATCGAAATGATGGCCGGATAGCAGGCATCGTTGTTGACGAAGCGCTGGCCGACGTCAACGGCGGCACGGTCATCTGCAGGCAGGTTCACCACGTTGTAGCCTGACGCCTGCAAGGCGACATCCACCAGCCCCTGCTGATGAATCGGTGACATCATCGGCAGCAGCAGCGTGTAGCCCTGCTGTTGCATCTGCGGGGTGTAGTTGACCGGCGCCGGTGCTTCTGCCAGCACCTGTGGGCGAATGCGCCGCGTTTCGCGCTCACGCACCGCCGCCTTCAGGGAGCGCAGACGAATCCGAATCGCACCCATGTTAGTGCCTTCATCGATTTTCAGGCAAGTGTAGAGGCGGTTATGCTGGGTCATGATTTCTTCGATTTGATCGCTGTCGATGGCATCAATGCCGCACCCGAAGGAATTCAGTTGCACGAACTCCAGCTGGGGGAATTTCGCCGCGATTTCCGCCGCGGCGTATAGGCGTGAGTGGTACATCCACTGGTTGACCACTCGCAAACCCTTCACATCGCCGAGGTGCGCGATCGAATCTTCCGTCAGCACATGGAACCCTTCGGCCGTCATCAGCTGCGAAATGCCGTGATTGACTTCCGGATCCAAGTGATAAGGGCGCCCTGCCAGCACGATGCCGTGTTCGCCGGTTTCCTGAATCATGCGCAGGGTGTCTTCGCCGCGGTCTCGCGTCACCTGTTTGAAGTGTTCAAGTTCGGCAAACCCTGCATCCAGTGCCTCTGCAACTTCCGCCTTGGTGACGCCGAGGTCCTTGAAGCACTCGTATAGATTCTTCGCGGTTCCCTTACGATCGGCTAGGTTCAAATAAGGCGAACGGTAATCGACACTGCCGTTCACGATTTCGTCCACGTTATTGGCGATCACCGCCGGGTAAGACTGGACAATCGGGCAGTTAAAATGATTCTGGGCGGTTTTATCCTCGTTCACTTCGTAAACCACGGCCGGGTAGAAGATCCGCTTGCAGCCGCGATCGATCAGCGCCTGAATGTGCCCATGCACCTGCTTGGCCGGGTAGCACACCGTGTCGCTGGGAATGGTTTCCATGCCTTTTTCGTACTGCTTCTGGCTACCCTTGGGCGACAATTCCGCCCGGATGCCAAGCTTGGTGAAAAAGGTCTGCCACAGCGGGTAGTTCTCGTACATGTTCAACACCCGCGGCATCCCCAGCGTGCCGCGAGTCGCCAGCTTGCGGCGCAGCGGCCGGTACGCAAACAGGCGCTGATACTTTTCCTGCACCAGGTTGACCTTACCGTTGGACTTCGGCACGCGCAGCTTAAGCCGCGCGCCTCGCCGCGCTCGCACCGGTTGCCGGTGACAAACCGGCGGCCGTCGTTAAACACGGTAATGGTCAGCGCGCAATTGTTCTCACAGCCGCCGCAGTGCATGTATTCCTTGTTGAAACTGAGGTCATCCATGGCGGCAACGTCCAGCATCGTGGTCTGATCGCCGGCCTGGTAATTTTCTTGGGCAATCAGGGCCACCCCGTACGCACCCATCAGTCCGGCAATGTTCGGCCGCACCACCTCAACGCCGGCGATCTGCTCAAACGCGCGCAGCACCGCCTCGTTGTAAAAAGTACCGCCTTGGCAAACAATGTGCTGCCCCATGTCCTCGACGCGCCGCATTTTAATGACCTTAAACAGGGCGTTTTTGATAATCGACATGCTCAGGCCGGCGGCAATGTCACCGATCGTCGCGCCTTCTTTTTGCACCTGCTTGACCTTCGAGTTCATGAAGACCGTGCAGCGACTACCCAGGTCGCTCGGGTGCTTGGCCAGCAGTGCCGCCTGGGCAAAGTCGCGAATGTCGTAGTTCAAACTCGTCGCAAAAGTCTCTAAAAACGACCCGCAGCCGCTGGAGCAGGCCTCGTTCAACTTAATCGTTGAAAGAGCCTCATGACTGACGGTCATCGCCTTCATGTCCTGACCGCCGATGTCGAGGATAAAATCGACATCCGGCTCAAAATACCGCGCGGCCTTGTAGTGGGCGACGGTTTCCACCTCACCGATGTCCACATTCAACGCGTTTTTGATCAAATGCTCGCCGTACCCAGTCACGGCGACCTTGCCAATGGTGACCCCGGCCGGGAGTTTTGCGGTCATATCGCGCATAATTTGCTTGGTTTTCGCCAGCGGATCGCCGTCATTGGAGTCGTAATAGGTGTAAAGCAGCTTGTCGTCTTCGGAAATCAGCGCCACCTTGGTGGTCGTCGAACCCGCGTCAATCCCAAGAAACGCGGTGCCGCGATAGCTGGCCAAATCACGCGTGGCCACTTGAGCCTTGGCGTGACGCTTGCGGAACGCCGCCAGCTCTTGGTCGTCTTTAAACAGCGGCGGCAGGGAATGCGCCGGCTTCATCGCCGAGTCATCCCCATTTTCGAGGCGGTCTAATAACGTCGCCAGCGTGACCTGCGGTTGGTCATTGGCGTACAGTGCCGCGCCTTTCGCCACAAACAGCTGGGGATCGGCGGGAAAAATGACTTCGTCCGGCGTCAGGTTCAGCGTCTCAATGAAGCGCACCCGCAGCTGGTCCATGAAGTACAGCGGCCCGCCAAGAAACGCCACGTGGCCGCGGATTTTATGGCCCGCCGCCAACCCGGAAATGGTTTGGTTGACCACTGCCTGAAAAATGCTGGCCGCGATGTCGGCCTTCGCCGCGCCGTCGTTGATCAGCGGCTGCACGTCGGTTTTGGCAAACACCCCGCAGCGGCTGGCGATCGGGTAGATTTTGGTCGCGTCCTTGGCCATGTCGTTCAGACATTGGCGTCGGTTTTCAGCAGCGTCGCCATTTGGTCAATGAACGCACCGGTACCGCCGGCGCATGAGCCATTCATCCGCTGTTCCAAGCTGGCGCCAAAGAACGTGATTTTCGCGTCTTCGCCGCCCAGTTCAATGGCCACATCGGTTTCCGGGATCAACGTTTCTACCGTCTTGGTGCAGGCGATGACCTCTTGGATAAACTTCAGCTGCAGCAAATGCGCCAGCCCAATCCCGCCGGAACCGGTGATCGTGCACTGCACCACCGTCTGCGGGTCAAGCTCGGTCATTGCTTCCTTCAGCACACGGGCACTGGCCGCCTTGACGTCCGAGTAATGGCGCTCGTACCGCGCAAAAATCGTTTCGTGCTGGGCATTCATGATGACCAGTTTGACCGTGGTCGACCCGACGTCGATCCCTGCAACATACGACTCTTTTGGCATTCGACTACCTCATTTTCCGTGACTACAGCGCAACAATCGCACTGACGACCTGATCAAGTTGGGCAAAATCTGCCGCGTCGGGCTCAAGATCGATTTTGACTGACGACGCGACCTGCTTGGCCCCGGTTTGTTCAAACGCTGCGGTAAATAGATCGACGGCTGTGCAGAACTGGTCATAAGTTGAATCACCGCTTCCGCACACCGCATACTTGAGGTCCGGCAGTTCGAGTTCCTCTAGGTCTTCGTAGAAATCCATGCTTCTTCAGGCAATTCGCCATCGGTCACCCCAGAGTAGGTATACGACGCCACCACAGCGACGTCATAGTCGGCTAAATCGTCGGCCAGCGCCTGACTCATTTCTTCGACGTCAACGTCAGCGCCCCGTGCCTCCAATTGCGTTTTTAAATAGTCGGCAATGGCTTCATTATTACCAGTCAAACTTGCGTACACGATTTTAACTTTCGTCATCTTATCCTCCAGGCAATGTAATGTGAGTACTCACTCATTAATGCATGTTGAGCAGTGATTTTTCAAGCGAAATGTCTCACAATATCATGTGGCACAATTGATGGCGCAGCAATCGATAACAAGCATTCCCGTCGACTGCCACATCCGCATCGCCCGTCTACCGGATTGTCCATGCGCTCACAAATGTTTTTAAATTACCTGGTGGGATCCGTCGACAACATCCTGTAACACAAAAATAATCTAGGGTGCTGGCACACCTAGACCGAGGTGAAAAAAAGGGTTTCCGTGGTTGGTATCGCCTTGCCTTTAAAAAAATGAGGACGAATGCGATTGCCCCACGCGCGATTCTTCCTGGCTCGCACCGGTGGCATTGCGTTTGAACCGCGCCAATCGCACTGGACTTTAGTATAATGAAACCGCTTAGATTTGTACCCACAACAATTGTTAAAGGAAGGTCACTCATGTCACCTTACACTGTTTTCATGGATATCGATGGGACGCTCGTTGGCGAAAGCAGTATCCCAGCAAGCGCGTTGTCGAGACCATCGCCAAATACCGCGCGCAGGGGCACCGCTTCTTCATCGCCTCCGGCCGGCCGCTGTTTTCCGCCACCATGATGGCCGACCGCATCGGTCCGGACCTGGACATTATCTGCTCCAACGGCACGGTCACGCGCATTGGCGGCAAGGTCGAGGCCCAGCACCTATCGACTAATGCACTGGAGGGGATTTGGCGAGTCGCCAAGAAGTACCAACTGCCGCAGTACTTTTCACGCTCGAAAAAGTACTTTACTTAACGCCACTGCCTGCCGCCGTCTCCGCTGACGGCAAAAACCGCATCGCCGGCGAAGACCCCCACAAATACGTGGCCATCGACACTCTCGAACAGCTGCGGGCAAACAGTGGCAAGATTATCAACGCCATCGCCATCGACCCCGACCTGGAAAAAAATCGCCCGCGCTCGCGTCGAGATGAACGCCCTGCCCGATGTGGATGCCTCAAGTTCCAATATCGACAACATCGAAATCACGGCTCACGGCGTCAACAAGGCCACGGCAATCATGCGCGTGTGCCGAGAGCTCAACCAGCCGCTGGCGCGCACCATGGCGTTCGGCGACGGCTCCAATGACCTGGAAATGTTAAAAACCGTGCACTACGGCATCGCCATGGGCAACGCCAACGACCAGGTGAAGGCCGCCACCAAGTTCCACACCGTCGACCTGGCGCATGATGGCGTGGCGGTTGCGCTGGATAAGTTTCTCGGCAGCCAAGAACAAAATTAATTTCAGTATCATAAAAGCCCGGCAAAATCGCTGGGCTTTTTGTTTACTCTAAGGTTCGAGCAGCTTCTCATCCACGGCGAAGAGCTCATCGTACTTCTGCTGCAGATCGATGGCCGCCGTCTGGAAGGTCTGGAGGTGAGCGTCCTTCAGGAACATCACGCTATCGGCCATCGTGGTCACGTTACCCAGCTGATGCGAGGACATCAGGATGCTCTTACCCTGCCCCTTCAGTTGCGAAAAGACGCGCGTGAACAGCTCGATGCTGGTTGGATCTAGGCCGTTCAGTGGCTCGTCAAACAGCAGAAGGTCGGCGCCGGAAATCAGGTACATCCCCAGCAGCACATGCTGCTTCATGCCCAGCGACATGCTGGCCACCCGCTTCTTGCGGTACTTGTCCATACGCAGCACCTTGACGACACGGTCGACCGATAGCTGCCCGCCCCACACGTCCTTCACGTAGCCAAACAGCTCGTTGGGATTGAGACCCTCGTATAGCCTAGTGGAATCCTCTAGGAAAAAGAGGTGCTTCAAAAACTCCTGCCGGTCGTGCCAGGAATCGTGGCCAAGCAGACTGACAGTACCGTGCTTAGGACGCAGCAACCCGGTCACATTGCGCAACAAAGTGCTTTTCCCGGTGCCGTTCGGGGCCACGAGGCCAACGATGGTGCCCGCCTCGATCGTAAAGCTCAGGTCATCGAGGATCGGCTGCTTACCATAATTAAAGGAAAGGTTTTTCACTTCAAGCAAGAGACTCACTCCTTTCACGCGGCCTGGCGCCGGTAGACGACAACGTGGCCGGCAATCAGGAAGACCGCCGCCCAGGCGAATAGCACCGTTAGTCCCAACAAGCCCTGGCCACCGAATGGCCCGGCAGGATAGGTCTCCTGACTATCCATTAGCATCCAACTGATGTCGGTGTGACTGCCAGGCAGAACCTGCAACACCCCTGAAAGGGACGGCAGCCACTGCATGACAGTCCGGCTCGGCAGCATGACCACGGCGGCCAAGGCGAGCACAGTGGTGATCAAATTGGCGTGCCACTGCTTGAGCAGCAGCGCCAGCCCCGTCAGCATCAAGCTCACCGCAAGCAGGCCCAGCAGGTAGAAGGCCAGCGCCTTGAGTACCGGCACGATGATGGCACGCGTATCAGCTTTAAAGTCGACCCCAGAGCCCGAGAAGAATGCGGTCTGCCACGAGCCCATCCCACCCCGCGCGATGACGGGCACCGCCATCAGCATCAATGCCAGCAGCACCATGCCAAACGTGGTCAGGCCGATGACCACCTGCTGATTGAGCAGCACCCGATTCGCGCGCATGGGCAGAAGGGCGGCGAACTCGTCACGTTTGCCGCGCCCCATGGTGGTCAAGAAGGCGACCAGCACCGCAAGCGCCAGCACGATGTACGTGCTGTTACCAAAATACATCACTTGGTTCAGGAGATAATTGGTGAACGGCGTCTGGGTATCAACAAAATCATAGAACGGGACGTGATGCGCTGCAAGGTACTCGTACTTGGGGGCGCGCATGTCAGTAGCGGCGAAAAAGGCGGCCACTGCCTTGGGATAGGCGACCCGATCGCCCGCGTTGACCGCCGCGGTCACTTTTTCCGCCAACGGCAAGAGCTTCTTGGCCTGCTGGTAGTTCATGACCGTGGGCGGCGCCTTGGGGCCGGCTTTAATCACGCGCCGGATCGTCGCTAAATCGCGCGATTCCATCACGGTGATGGCATCGTCGCGCAGGATGGCAGCGGGAGTGCCTCGGGCCACCATCGACCGCGCAGCATCGGCATTAAGAAAAGCATCGTCATCACCAGCGGAATCAGCCAGATCGTGGGCCGCTTTAGGGCGAGCAGCCACTCCCATTTTTGTTGTTTCATCGCGTTCTCCTTCTATAGTCGTTGTCGCCGCGTCGCAACAATCAAGCTCAAACCGCCCAGCACTGCCGCCCAGCCGGCCAGGATCAGCGGCCCCCAGCCCGGGGCAAGAATCCCCACGGTCCCTTGAGGCAACAGAGTCGCTGCGGGGTCCAGGTACGGGAACGGCGCCCAGGGGCCAAGCTGAAGCGTTGGGCCAAAAACGCACAACCCCGCGAGCAGCAGTAACACCACAAAGTAATTGCGGATGAACTGCTGCAGCAAACTGTTCACTGCCGCCATGAAGCCAATAGCGCCAAAATGCTGAGCAAAAACAGTAGCACAAACCGGCCGGCGTCATCACTTGGACGGCTTGGCCCGCCGGGGCAAAGGCCAGCGGATAGCGCACATCCCCAAAGCCACTGGTGAGCACAGGAATCACCAGCGCCAGTGCGAACACGGCAATCGTGGTCACAGCGGCGATAAACCAATAAACCAGTTGCTTGGCCAAAAGGATCGTTTCCTGCCGCACTGGCACCAGCGCCGTGACCTCACCGACGCGGCTGCGCTTATCCCAAATCAGATAGTAACTGCTCCACACCGCGATAAACAGCAGCAGCCAAAGTGCTGGCACCCCGCGCTGTAGCGTGCGCGCAAGGGCCAGGCTAGCCGGCAGATTAGTCGCGGCCGCCGGCATAAAAACTTGATGGCGTTCAATCAAGATTTTTAGTACCGCATAGTCTTCTCGGGCCGGCAGTACGTCTATCGGTGTGCCACCGGTGTCGACATAGACCCGGCCGGCCTTGATCTGCGCCACCATCGACCGGCGCAGGCGGTACATCAGCTGAGTGAGGCGCCATGGCGACGCCTGGTTCTCAATGGCCGAAGTCAGCGCATAAAGCTGGTCTTGCTCCTTGCGCAGGTCCTCCTGAGTCGGCCGGGCCCCTTTTGCATCGGCTTTGTCCGGTGCCTTCTTCTGCAGCTTGGTATCCGCCTTCATCAGTTCTTGGAGTGCCGGCACTTCCACGTCGTAACCACTGCTTGGCGCCAGGCGCGCGGTGTTGGGCCACATGAGAAGTAAGGCGAACACGAGCGCGAAGCCCAGCCAGCCCCAGTCGCGCACCACGCGCAGCCACTCAAAGCGAATTTGTCGGCTCATTGCAGCCGCCTCCTTTGACCGAGGCTTAGCCATAACCAGGCTACGGCCAAGATTCCGACGGTCCAAGTCAGCAGCACTGCGATGCCACCGCCAACTGAAAGCTGAGGCCAGCTCGCATCACGAAGTAAGAGCGGCGCCGACTGCCATTGCCGCAACGACACAAACAACACCAATAAATCCAGCAACAGGCCGACCAGTCCCCGCTGCCAAGGTTGCTTCTTCCATTCCAGCCCCACCAAATGTGTCATCGTACTTCCCCCACTGACCGCGTGCCCCAAAAACTAAGAATTTTTCTCATTATACTACGATTAATTAATCATATGCTCATTTTCGTAAAAAGTATTAAGCGCTTACAGTCCGGGATAAAAAAAATGGCGCCACCGCGAACGGTGACGTCTGCACGATAACAACTGGCTGTTAAACTTCGTGGCGCTCGAACGGATCGTCGGAGATGCCGCGGCTGAGGATCAGCTTCGCCCATTCCTTGGCGGAAAAGAGGCTGTGATCCTTGTAGTTGCCGCAGGACTTGATGGTCGTGCCTGGCACATCGTCCCAGGTCACGTCGTTCGCGATGGCTTCCAGACTGGACTTCAGGGCCTTGGCCACTTCCGTCGTGCTGTGCTCGCCCCAGGTGATCAGATGGAACCCGGTGCGGCAGCCGAACGGCGAGCAGTCGATAACGCCGTCCATGCGGTCGCGCAGCAGACTGGCCAGCAGGTGCTCGATGGTGTGCAGACCCGCCGTATCGATTGCGGCCGTGTTCGGCTGCACGAGGCGCAAATCGTAGTTCGAAATTGTGTCGCCTTTTTGGCCGTGCTCCTCAGTAATCAAACGGACATAGGGTGCCTTGACCTTCGTGTGATCCAACGTGAAACTTTCAACTTTAGCCATAAATAATGCCTCCTAATATTTTTAGAACAGTCACTCGAGCTCACTGATCGGTTCTTTGACCTCAACTTTGGTGCCATCAAACTTTTGCTTCAACCAAGACTGGATGGCTGGCTTGCGGAACAAGGTGACTAACTTCTGGTACTGCTTGTTGTCCTTTTGGCTGGCGCGGGTGGCCAAAATATTGACGTTGCCCTTAGTGGTCTTGTCAACCTTCTCATGGTACAACGAGTCTTTCAGAACATTCAAGCCGCCTTGGAAGGCAATGGTGTTATTGATCAGCACCAAGTCCAAGTCCTTCATCACGCGTGGCCCAGTCGTATCGTCGATTTCTTTGAACTGCAACCCCAACGGATTTTTCGTCACGTCTTTAATGGTGCCAAGCGCGTTGAACCTTTTTTGAGCTTGATCAATCCCGCCTGTTGAAGCAGTAACAACTGCCGCGACTCGTTTGCCGGGTTGTTCGCGATACCGACCGTTGCGCCATGGGGAATCGCCTTCAGGGACTTGATCTTTTGCGAATAGATCCCGGTGGGCTCCATGTAGGTCGTCCCTAAGGCGACCAGTCGTTTACCCTTGGCCTGGGTCCGGTTGAAACTCTTGAAGTAATCCCACGACTGGAACGCATTGACGTCAATCTCACCTTCCTGCGTGGCGCGATTCAACTGCACCCCATCGCTGAAGGACTGCACTTGAATTTTTAACCCTAACTGCTTAGCCGCCTGACTCTTGGCGATGTGCTGCCAAGCCGCGACATCTGATCCAACTGAGCCCACCTTGATCACTTTGTCTGCGCTGCCAGTTGCTTGCGCGTGGTGCTGCTGAACGCAACCAGCTAGCAGCACTGTCAGTCCGGCGGCTAGGACCAGCAAAGGCCTGACCCATTTCTTCATCTTGTTTCCCCCTTTGCAACAGTCTTTCATCGCAAGTTGATTTCTAACCGCGCGCAAAAAAACGCCCCTTGATCCAACGTTCAGTTAGACCAAGGGGCGATTGATCGCGGTGCCACCCTTGTTTGCGAAAAAGCTTCGCCTCTAGATACCTGTTGATACCCGGCAATGTAACGGTTGCACCCGGCCCCACGGCGTGAACCGTGAAGCAGCTATTTGGAGCTCATCTTCGTCAACTTGCGACGCACCCTTTTACACCGGCCGGGTTCTCTAAATCGCCGCGCAATGACTACTCTTCTCCGCAAAGCACATAGTAGAAATCAACTTTAGGGCCATACTAGCCCCGTTTTTTTCATCGTGTCAACAGCGTTTTCTAATTTTTTTTGCCACTTCTTCTGCACGCCGGCGGGCGGTCATGCGCATGATTGCCGCCGCGATCGACATCGCGATCCCGATGATCAATATCACGCCTGCCAAGATGCGCCAGGTCGGCGCGGCCGCCGCCTGAATCTGCTCGATGACAATCTGACTGATCCCACCAAGGCGAATGTACTGCGCAAGCGCGGGAATTGAAGCGACCAGCGCACCCAGCCCGGCCAGGATGGCAATGCTGTAAGTCAGGCGGCCGGTCACGCGCAGCCAGCGCTCCCAGGAATGCGAACAAATCCGCATCACCGTTAAGACAATGACTCCTAAAATTGCCCCGACGATGGCCGCGGTTTGACAAATCAGCACCATCATTGGGTACGCGATGCCGACCCCGTGCATCATCATCGTGTCGAGAATCATTTCGTTGTAGTGCGCGGCGATGGCCTTTTCAACGGACACGCGCACCTCACCGGAATACTTAGGATCAACGTGCTTGGCCGCGACCGCCAGCCGCTGGTTCAGGGGCTTGAGCAGCGGCTCCAGGGTCATGTTGCTGGGGTCAGCCTTGTTAATGTACGCCGGGTCGACCCATTTGCTGTGAGCCGGCACGTCGCCGAAGTTGGCGCTGATGGCGAGCCCGGTTTCCAGCCCGTGCTTGAGCGCCTGCGGATCGATCAGCTGCGTCGTTTGGGGCAAATCAACGCCGGCCTTGGCCGCCTGTTTCAGGGCGCTTTTGTTCATCGTCTCCTGCAGGTTGGTCAAGCTCTGCCGGTTGGTGACGGCCTGGATCATTTTATCCGTGTTGCCAAACGTCATCGCAAACCCTAGTCCCACGCCAAAAATGACGAGCACCACGCAGTAGATTAAGCCAAAAAGCATCAGCCAGCCGCGACTGACCGCCGTGTACCGATTTCGTGCCATAAATGTCCCTCCACGACCATTATACCGAAGTCGGCCGGTCAATGTCGGACCACATATAGTGTTCACAGTGGTCCGCCGCCACTACCCGTTGGGTTCGATTCGTGTTACATTAGACGCATAGCGAAATTAACAAAGGAGCCTGACTGTGATCAACCTCTTATACATCTCCATTTCCGGCAATACCAGAGCGTTCGCCAACCATCTTGCCGAATACGCCAAAACGCAGCACCAGGCAAACGCGGAACAACCACTGATCCATTTGGAGGAGGTCTCCGACGCCACCCAAAACGAAGGCGAAACGGCGCCTTACTTTGTGATGATCCCCACGTACTTGGACGGCGGCAACGGGATTGACAACGGCTTTCACGAGCTGATGACCACGGCGATGGGCGACTACCTGCGCGAACCCGGCAACGCCGCGTGGTGCCGCGGCATTATCGGCTCGGGCAATCGCAACTTTAACGAGCAGTACTGCCTGACGGCCAAAGAATACTGCAAGGAATTTAATGTTCCGTTCCTGGCCGACTACGAGCTGCGCGGCACCGATAAAGACGCCAGCCGCATTTACGCCATCCTAGTCAAAGTCGCCCAGGCTGACGCTTAACGCCAGTGAGCATTGAACCAGCCCACCACGCGCGCCTGGTAACGCTGCGGTTGCATTTTCAGACTCTGGGCATGCCCGGCTTTGGGCACGATCCAGAGCTTTTTCTCGCTATGATCGGCGGCGTATTCACGATGCACCATGCTGGTTGGCACGAAGGTGTCCTTGGCCCCGTGGATGAAAAAGATGGGCCGACTGTTGTGGTTCAGCGCGGCGATAGTCGAGGCGGCAAACACGTTGTACCGGCCTTAACGCTTGCCGTCAGCGCCACCGCGGGAATCAACGGGTAGCGCGGCAGGGAAAACAGTTCCCGGCCCTGGGCCGCCAGCTCGTCCATGATACTGGTGTAACCGCAGTCCTCAACAATGGCGACCACCTGCTTGGGCAATTTTTCACCGCTCAGATACATCACCGTTGCCCCACCCATCGAGACGCCGTAAAAACCGATTTGACTGTTGGGGCCCACGCGCCGGATCACCCGGTTGATCCACTTCAGGTAGTCCAGCCGGTCCGCGTAGCCATACCCAATGTAATTGCCTTGCGACTGGCCATGGCCGCGGTCATCCGGCGCCAGAACGTTGAAGCCCGCTTCATGAAAGAATTCGATCTGGCGCGCCATGTCCTCCTTAGTATTCATGTAGCCATGGGCGACGACAATCGTTTTGGCGGTCGCCTGTGTTGCGGGGACCCAGTCGGCAACCAGTTGCAGGTTCGAGCCAGCGGCCGTTTCTCTCCAAGTTTGCTTATTGATGCGGTGCAGCCAGTTCTGTGCCTGCGCCACTGCCGGCTCAGTCTTGTTACTGAGAAAAGTTTTGCGGCTGGGAACAAAGGCATAGTTGTAGAAGTATAGCGACGCACCGGCCATCGCAGCAACAATGACCATCCCGAGGCTGCTCAAGAGAATTGTCCATTTGCGTTTCATTATGGGTCTCCAATCGATCAAATTTTCCAGCGATAATGGTTGGCGAACAATGCAATTTACGTTAGACTTATGGTAATGATACGGAGGAGGCACCAACCCATGAACGAAAAAGCGTTACGCGCCGGCTTCATCGACATTTACTTTGGTCTGATCAAGCACGTTGAGGCGGATCTTTCCCGCCCGCTGGAAGACTTTAAGCTATCGTTTGAACAATACCAGATAATGACCGACCTTGCCAACAACGAGGCCACGACGCTAACTGACATCGTCAAACGGCGCAAGGTGACCAAACCGGCAATTGCCCGGCAGCTCCGAGTCCTGCGCGACCTGGGTTACGTCTCCCAAACCACTGCCAAGGACGACCACAGGCGCCGCATTCTCCAGCTCACGCCCCTTGGCAAGCGCATCGAGGCCGAGGCCACCAAGGCCTCCAATGCGGCCTTCGACCAGTGGGTCCAAATTCTCGGCGAGGATAAGCTGCTTGCGCTGCTCACCATGCTGCAAGACGCCGAGAATCAACTTCATCAGACGCAACATTAAACGCAAAAGACGCGATCTCGCTAACTGCTGGGATCGCGTCTTTTATCTTGGCAGCAAAAACACCGAAACCCATAACCGGTTTCGGTGTCAACTTAAGTGGCAAATTAAGCTTAGTACCAGCCGTACGCGTTGGAGTGCGCCAAGGCGTTGGACCAGCTGCCGTAACGGCTGGCCACGTACTGATCAGCGACGCGTTCCTGATTTGCGGCAGAGTAATCGCCGTGCAGGTATGAATTGCTGAGCTGATACTTGCCAATATACTGGCCGTTGCGCGCGCCGTATGAACCACCGGATTCACGCTGGGCAATGGCGGCCTTAGCGGCGGCTTCACTGCCAGTGGCAGAGCTAGAATAACTGGTTGCCCGCGGCGTGGTGCGAGGTGCGCTGTAGGTCTTTGACACCGTGGCCGTGCGAGGCTGCGGTTGCGCCGCCTGCGTGGTTGTTCTCGCGGCAGGGGCACTGGTTGAAGAAGCAGCGGTCCCAGTCAGCTTCAGGACCTGGCCCACAATCAGCAGGTTAGGATTTTGAATGTTGTTGAAGCTGATCAGATTTGACTGACTAACACCAGTGCTGGACGCAATGTCCGACAGCGTGTCGCCGGCCTTAACGGTGTAAGTCTTAGGCGCGGCTGGCTTGGCTGGAGCCTTCGTCACAGTCAGGACCTGGCCGACGTGGATCAGGTTCTTATTCGCCAACTGATTGGCGACAGCCAGCTTGTCGGCGTTTGTGTTGATGGCTGCGGCAATCGCAGACAGGGTGTCACCCGCTTTAACCACGTACTCATCGGTGGTAGCCGCATCAGTGGTATTGGCGTGGCCCATGACCACTGCTGTGCTTAGTGCTGCTGCCGTTGTGAAGAGCCATGCTAAATGTGAGTTTTTGATAATTGTTCACTCCTATATGTTCGTCCAGTAACAATTCAACATTTACCATGTTAACGACTTAAGGTCACAGGGAAGCCACAGGAATGTTACGATTAATCGTAAATTTGTCTTATTGTCATGAAAATGTCGCATAACTGGGTCAAAATTCAATTTTTTGCCTCAAAAACGCAAAAAAAAGCGCCTGCCCGCAATGTGACAGACGCAAACCCAATTCTGTTACAAAAGCGCGGCCACCCCGCTAGGCAGTTCGGCCGGTGCAGCGATCACAGCAGTGGCGTGGGCCTGACGCAATTCGGCCAAATCGCCGAAGCCGTACGTCACCCCCAGCGTTTTGACGTGGTTGTTGGCCCCACCGATCATATCAGTGTCACGGTCGCCAATCATCAACGACTGCTGGCGGTCCGCACCACTTTCCTGTAGTGCGTATTCCAGTACCGCTGTTTTGGAGGAGCGCTCCCGCTCGTCCATCGTGGCGCCGTACAGCCCAGTAAAGTAGCGGTTCAGCAAAGCGCTCGGCAATTTGGGTCACCATCGGTTCGGGCTTCGCCGACGCAATATTCAACTGGTACCCCGCGTGCAGCAACCGGTCCAAGGCGTCCAAAATCCCGGGGTAAAGCGTCTGTTGAAAAATGCCTTTTGCCAGGTAAAACTCGTGATAATACTGAATCGTTTGGTCGACCTCGGCCGCCGACAGCGCCGGATAGTATTTGTTAAGGCTACTGCCCAGCGACGGGCCGATGAACTGGCGGTAAGTGTCGTCATCAAGCAGCGGCAGGTGCTGTTTTTGAATCATGTAATGAATACTATTGATGATTCCTTCCTGAGAATCGGCAATGGTGCCGTCTAAGTCAAAAAACAGAGTCTTCAAGCATTTTCCTCCTGTGCACGGTGACGGTTCAAAGCATCTTTCAGCATGAATGGCGCAATCAGAGTGGTCAAAATGATGACAATGATCACGCTGGAATAAAAATCGCGGTGCAGCAAATTTGCGTCAAAGCCAATTTGGGCAACAATCAGCGCCATCTCACCCCTGCTGACCATCCCCGCACCAATGATATTGGCCTCGTGCCAGGACATCCCAGATAGCTTCGCCCCGGCGCCGCAGCCGACCCACTTGGTCAAAAGCGCCAACACGGTCATGATGAGAATGAACCAGAAATCCCGGCCGATGCTGTCCAGGCGCATGTTCATGCCGATTGAAACAAAGAACACGGGAATGAATACGGCGTACCCGATGGACTCAAGCGCCTTGTCCACCTCGGCGCGGTACTTGGTTTCGCTGACGGCGACCCCGGCAAAAAAGGCGCCGATGACCGCGGACAGGCCGAACAAATCCGCCAGGTAGGCCATGCCCAAGCACAACAGCAGTGACCCAATCGTCACCGACGAGCTGGGCAGCAGGCGCTCCGCGAGGTGCATCACAAACGGTGCCAGCCACTTGACCACCAGGAAAATCAGCCCGAAGTAAACGACTTCCTCCAGCAGCGTCAGCCACAACGGGGCCGTGCTCTTGGCGTTGCCGGTGCCGAACACGCTGACGGCCACGCTCAGAATGATCACCGTCAGGATGTCGTCGACCACCGCAGCGCCCAAAATTGTGGCGCCGCTTTTGCTATCTAAGGCATCCAGTTCCTTGAGCACCTCCACCGAAATCGAAACCGACGTTGCGGCGTAGGTAATGCCCAGAAAAGCGGCGGCAACAAACGAGAAGCCCCACAGCTCGGCAAACACGAAGATGGTCACGACCGGGACAATGACGCCGATCACCGCCACCAGCACCCCAGGCCGAAAATACTTTTTCAGCAACGTGAGGTCACTTTCTAGGCCGGCGATGAACATCAGCAGCACCACCCCGATTTCCGAGAACTCGCTGATCATGGTGCTGGGATGGATCCAGTTGAGCACGCGGGGCCAAACAGGATGCCGGCAAGCAGCTCGCCGATCACCGCCGGGATCCCGAGCTGTAGACTAAAATGGCTTAAAATCAGCGTGGCAAACAGGATCAGCGCCAGTGTCCCCAAATAGCCCATATGTCCTCCTTATTACGGCAGTAGTAGCTGGTAAGCGTTGCGCTCCGGCACGGGTTCGTCCAAGTACACGACGCCGCGGTAAGTAAACCCGTTGCCTAAAATGACGTGCTGCATGATCTGGTTCTGCGCGTGCGTGTCAATGCGCAGGTCGCGGAACCCCCTGCCGTAAGCCTCGGTGATGAGATTCGACATGAAGAACTTGCTGAGGTGCTGACCGCGAATCTTGGCCGAAACAGCGAAGCGGTGGATCATCATGTACGGTGCATTGCCCTGCCAACCGGCGCCATCAATTTTGCCGTAGAACGGGTCGGGTCCTTCCAGCAGGCTGGCATTGCCGGCCACTAAGTCATCGACCATTAGCAGCCGGTTGGTCCCCTTTTGAATGTCGGCTTCGACCGCGGGCTGGTCCGGGTACGTGCCCTGCCACTGGTTGATGTGCTGGGCATGCAGGAATGCCCGCGCGTCATCGATGATCCCCATGATTGCCGGAATATCTGCCTCTGTGCCTTTACGTACGTAAATAGTTGCCATACTGTGCCTCCGCCCAAAAATTGTAATAGTAGATTTATTGTCGCGCAAATCCGCCCACTTGGCAATTTAACTGCGCGCAGGCACCAAAAAAGCCGCTTGCAAGCGCAAAGACGGCTTTATCAGGCTTATTCAGTTGGCAGTTCGTGATGCGCCATCAGTTTCATCGGTGGCTTGGGACCGTGGTGCCGGCCGCAGTGTGGGCCGTGGTGCGGCATCATCGCGCGCAGCTTAGCCTGCTTGGTCCGTTCTTTTTCGGCCTTCAGCTTCTGGTGGGCCAAGATCACTTGGGTGGTGCCAATGATCATCAGTGCGATCGGCACCACGTGAATGACAGCCAGCGGGACCACCAGATCAGGATTTTCTTTGATCGTGTTATCAAACGTGTGCAACGGTTCTGACGCGGTATCTGCAAGTTTGTTCACAAGTGCCTTGGTGTCCTTGAACATGTGCATCGCCTCCTGAGTCCATCATACCAATCTCGCCGCTAAATGTAACCGCTAACGCCTGACTATTTTAACAGTCATGCCGCCTAGCGATTTTGCGCCGCCAGCCACTCACCCAGGTGCTGGAAGTAATCCACCGGGTTGTCGAGCATCTGGCCGTGGCCAGCATTCGGGGTGATGTGCAGCGTTGCGTGCGGAATGGCTTTTTGCATGCGCTGAGCCGCCGCCAGCGGCATGGTTTCGTGGCCGCCAAACGTCAAGTACGTCGGCACCGTGATCTTACCGATATCCGCACGCCGGTCCCAATCCTTCAGTGCGCCCACCATAACGAACTCATTGTCGCCCTGGAAGTAGTTGTACACTGCTGTGGCCATGGTCGAAATCAGATGGCGCGGCTGCGGGTCGGCGGCATGATGCAGGTAATGCTCGCCCAACTCGGCGACCAGCTGCTGGTACTTCGGATCGTCAAAAGCATGATCAGCTTCGATGTGCTTCATGTAAGCCACCTGGGCCGGCGAAAACATTTTCTCGCGAATGGCGTTAATGTGATCAATGTACTCGGCCAAGTTGTCGATCATCGAGCTGAGGATCAACCCCTTCAGGTGGGCACCGTACTTCAGGGCGTACTCGATGGCGAGCACCCCGCCCCAGCTTTGGCCGAGCAGGTAAAAGTGATCCAGCCCCAGCTGCTTGCGGACTTCCTCGACCTCATCCACGTAATAAGGAATGTTCAAGAATTTTTCCCGAACGGCCGGGTCGGTCCAGTCGGGCTGATCCGAGTACCAAGAACCCAGCTGATCGTAGCGCGTGACTTGCACGCCATACGGGGCCAGGCGCTCGGCGAAGTTTTCAAACACTTCGTTCGTGCCACCCGGGCCGCCGTGCAGCGTCATCAGCTGAATCTCGCCTTGGCCGCGCGTCTGCGTCCACAGGTGGTAGCCGTTCGCCAACGTCACAAAATGGGTCCCGTTTGGTGCTGTTTTCATTGATCATCAACTCCTCTGCAATCAATTATGCACCTTTTTGCGCGCGATAAAAATCTCTTAAGCAAGGGTAATTCACCGTCGACTTGGCCCCAATTCGGTAAAATAGAGAAAAGGAAGGAAGTGGCTCAATGGCTTTTGAACCCACGCCCTTAACCGGGCTGACCAGCCAGCAAGTGAAAGAAAAAAAATCGCGGCCGGCGAGCACAACACCAAGCCGGTCAGTTTGACCCGCTCCCCCAGCGCCATCATCAAGCGCAACACGCTGACCCTGTTCAACTTCGTCAACCTGGCCCTTGGGGTGCTGATTGCCACGACGGGCAGCTACGCCAACTTGCTGTTTCTGTTCGTTGCCATCATCAACACCGCCATTGGGACCTTCCAGGAACTGCGCGCGAAGCGGCAACTCGATAAAATGACGATCCTGGCCGAAACCCCGGCCCAGGTCATGCGCGAGGGCCAATTAGTTGCCATCCCGCAGGAAAAGCTTGTGCTGGGTGATTTGATCCAGCTGCACCGCGGCGACCAAATTCCCGTCGACGGCAAGGTCCGACAAACCGCCGGCGTCGAGGTCGACGAAAGCCCCTTGACCGGCGAAGCCAACGCCATCGATAAGCGCACGGGCGATGCCCTGCTGTCAGGCAGCTTCATCGTGGCCGGGCAAGTGCTGATGCAGGCCACTGCGGTTGGCCAAGCCACGTTCGCCGCCAAAATTACGGATTCGGCCAAGACCGCGCGGCATCCCCAGAGCCAGCTGCTCGCCACCATCAACCGCATCATTCAAATCCTGACTTACGTGCTGATCCCACTGGGCGCGGTCTACTTCACCGTCGCCATGATCCGCCGCGGCAATTACAACCGGGCCATCCTGTCCACCGCGGCCGCGATGATCGGCATGATTCCCGAGGGCCTAGTGCTGCTGACCAATGTCGCGCTGGCGGTTTCATCCATGAACTTGGGCCGCAAGCGCGTGCTCGTCAGCGCGCTGCCAGCAATCGAGGCGCTGGCCCGCGTCGATGTGCTTTGCCTAGACAAAACCGGCACGATCACGTCTGGCCAGCTCCGCGTCGCCGGCGTCTATCCCGAAGCGGGTGAAACCGAGGACACCGTCAGTGCCGCGGCCTCGGCGGTGACTTACGCGCTAAACGATGACAACGAAACGGCGCTGGCCATCAAACAGGCGTGGCCGCAAGCCCCGAGTGTGACCACTGTCAGCACCGTTCCCTTCTCCTCTTCACGCAAGTGGTCCGGGGCCACGTTTGCGGACGGGCACAGCCTGCTGATGGGCGCACCCGAATTTATCTTCGGTGCCAGCCTGCCTGAAGCCAGTCGGCGCCGAATTGAAAAAGCCACGCAGGCCGGTTTTCGGGTCCTGGCGGTTGCGGCAACCGACCAAGGCCTTCAGCCGCCTCTGCAACAGGTGCGCCTGCTGGGCTTTATCACCATTGCCGACGAGGTCCGTCCCGCTGCGGCCGAGACCCTCGCATTCTTCGGCACCCAGGACGTGACCCTGAAAGTCATCTCCGGTGATAACCCGCTGACCGTCGCCAACGTGGCACAGCAAGCAGCGCTGCCGCACGCAGACCGCGCCATCGATATGAGCACTGTCCCTGACGACACGGATTTTACCTCCCTTGCCGAGCAGTACACCGTTTTTGGCCGCGTAACGCCGCCGCAGAAAAAGCAGCTGATCGCCGCGCTGCAGCAAGACGGCCACACTGTCGCGATGACCGGCGATGGCGTCAACGACGTGCCGGCCTTGCGCCAGTCTGACTGCGCGATTGCGATGGCCAGCGGCGCTGAGGCCGCCAAGTCGATTGCGGACTTCACCTTGCTGGACTCAAACTTCGATGCCATGACCGGTGTGCTCAACGAAGGCCGCCGCGTCATCAACAACATTGAGCGGGTGGCCTCGATGTACCTGATCAAAACGATTTTCTCGGTGATTCTCACGGCAATTTTCGTCTTTTTACCGCTGGATTACCCAATCACGCCAATCAACCTGACCCCGGTGTCGGCGATCTGCGTGGCGCTTCCGTCGTTCTTCCTCACCCTGGAGCCAAACTTCACGCGGGTCACCGGCCACTTCCTGCAAAAGGTGATGACCGTAGCTGCCCCGGCCGCACTGGCAGTCGTCCTGTACACGCTGCTGCTGACACGCTTTGAGTACGTGTTTAACTGGTCGTTTGGCCTGACCTCCACATTGGTGGTGTTCATGATCGGCGTCATTGAGTACCACGTGGTGCTGCTGGTCGCGCGGCCGTTCAACCGGTACAAAGCGGCCATGGTGCTGCTCGTCGCGGGGCTGTTCTTCCTGACCTTCTTCGCGGCCAACCACCTCTTCGCTTTAGCGAACCTGTGGGACTGGTCACGGGCCATATTTTACCTGCCGCTTTTGGCCTCCAGCTTACCGGTATACATGCTGCTTCAGGAATTTCTGGGACGGCGCATCTTGTCCAGAATCAACTGGCGCTTCTAGCGTGCAAAAGGCCATCGCAAGAAAAATTGCGATGGCCTTTTGAGTTATCTAAGCGTTGGGGTTGGCGACGATCAGCACATCACACGGCGCGTTTTCAGTGACGAAGCTGGCCACCGATCCAATGAACATGCGCGAGGTCAGCCGCTTACTGGAGCGGCCGAGGATGATGAGACTGCTGGCATAATCTTTGGGCGCATCAAGCGCGACCACGGTGCGCGGATTGCCAAAGCGCAGGTGCGTGCGCACTTCGATGCCCCGCGCTCGCAGCGGCTTGGCCTGCTCTTCCAGCTCGATTTCCGCCCGCGTTTCGGCGTTGTACAAAATCGTGCCGTCCACGTCAGGCTGCTGAGAAAAGCCGACCTGGTAGCTGCGCGTGTCGATCACATACAGCAGGTCGATGCTGGCGTCGGCCACGTCGGTGATTGCCACCGCCTTTTCCAGCGCCGCGACGCCGGCGGCAGAACCATCAAACGCCACTAAGATCCGGTCTTTTGTCATCTGGACCACTCCCTTCCCCTTATTTGTACCATATCCAGGCGAACTGGCGGGAACAATAGGGGCCGGCGTCACATTATTTTTTGACCGAGCTAAAAAGGCCGTCACCTGCAGTTCCAGGTAACAGCCTTCAGCCAGTTTAATAGTACCGGCTGTGGTTAAAGAAATTGAGCTTAGCGACCACGGTGTTCTCGTCGCTGTATGGTTGTGGGACCACGAACAGCCCCAAGGCGTCGAGGTGCTTATGCACATTGTTGGTCACCGCAATTTCAAGCTCGGCCGGATCCAACTGCGGCGCGGTTTTAGCCGCAATGGCCATCAACTCATCTAAGTCGATGATAATGGTGTCGACAAAATGGTCGCTCAACTGCGTGTAAACCGCCGCGACCTGAGCGTCTACGTAGTCCGTGACAGCCTTGAACAAATCGGCGTTTTTTGCCTTCAAGTTGTAGTAGCGGGTCACCAGCTGGTTGTTATCGATTGTCATAGTTACCTCCGGGTTTCGTTTGGCTTTAGTGTACCAAATTTTCCAGCCACCTGCCGGCCGCTTCCGGAGTGCCCACACAGCAAAACTTTTTTTGCCAGCGCTAAATTGCCCCGCTGGCCTCCAGCCTGGCCACCTCGTCAAGCAGCGGCCGCACCGCCCCAACGCCGCCAGCCGGGGGCTTTTCCTTGAGCTTGCGTTTTTGCGAGTAGTACGGCAGCTTGATGCGCAGCGGCATGGTGTCGGGGTTCATTTCGCCGTCAAAGTAAAACAGCTGCGGCTGCGTGTGACAGCTGCGAAATGTGTGCTGGCGCAACTGCTGCAGATCAATTTGGGTCGGCGGCAGAAGGCCCGTGCCAAAAACGATCAGCTGATGCGGCAGCGCCAACTGATACTGCTGGTAGAAAGGCCGAAAGCCGGCCACGCCGCCGCGCTTGGTGGCGTGCGCGCCGTAAATCACCAGCCGCGTGTGGATCAGGTCATCCGGGGTGACAAACGCGACATCAAGCACTTCACAGTGCAGCACCCGCGCGATCCACAGCGCGTATCCCTGTGTGAAGCCGGTCTGCGACGAATAGACAATAACTGTTTGGCCCATGATGTCCCCCTCCTTATCAGATTACCCACTGGTACACGATAATTGTAGCAAGACGCCCCGTCTGTCGGCCACTCGCAGGGCCTGCCAAACTGAAGTGGATATGCTACACTGGGGGTAGATTGCAAAAGGAGGCTACATCATGCAAATCACTCGTCATGGCGAAGCACAAGAGACAAACGGCCAGCCACCATTGATTGGACACGTACTGCCACAGTTCAACGTGACCACTGCCGCTGAGACGCCGTTTGACCAGTCCCACCTCAAGGGCCGCTACAGCCTGATTTCGGTGGTGCCAGACATTGACACGCGCGTCTGCAGCATTTCCACCAAAAACTTTAACCAGGCCGCCGACCGGTTCGACGGTATTAACTTCTACACCATTTCCACCAACACCACTGCCCAACAAAACGACTGGTGCGCCAACGAAGGCGTGAAGAATATGCACCTGCTTTCAGATGTGGACGGCAGTTTCGGCAAAGCGATGGGCCTGTATGTGGCGACCAATAACACGGACGCCCGCAGTGTCTGGATCACCGATCCCGAGGGCAAAGTCGTTTACCGTGAGCTGATTTTAGAACAAACCAATGAACCTGATTACGATAGCGCGCTGGCCTACCTTGAGACCCACGCAAAACACTGATCTCTGCTAAAAAAATGAGGCTGAGACACAAAGCGGTTTTAGCCCAAAACGCAGGCGTCCCTGCATCACGATTCGCACTTCGAATCGAGATGCAGGGGCGTTTGCGTGTCTGGGCGTTGCTTTGTGGAACGCGACTAGGCTAATTTTGTCTAAGCCTGATTTTTTTACGGTGCTTTCAACGCATTTAGCTGCGCCACCATGCTGTCGACGGCTGGCTGAGTCGCCGCCCGGTCCTTCAGCAGGTAACGTGCCTGGGCCAGTAGCAACCGGCTGGCTGCATCGGCCCCCTGTCCGTGTGCGGCGATGGCTGCCTCGAGGCCCGTGCGGTCAATTCGAGGAAAAACGCCTACTAACAGGCGCTGCGCCTCGTCCACCAGCGCAGCCAGCTGCGCGTCGCTGAACCTGATCATTTGCGGGGTCACCTCCGCCAGCCGCGCCTGGACAAACTGCCGGGTCAACCGGGCCTCCACCGAGGCCTCAGCGGCCTGACCATGCGTCAGGTTTTCGCTCAGCCGCCCCAGCGTCTCAGTTGCGTCGTCACGCCGGGCAAAGTACGCGTGGTAAGGCTTGAGATCTAACGGAGGGCAGAGTGGCCGCCGCGGCCGGGCATTGCCAATCAGTTCGGCCACCTGAGCCTGCACCGACGGGCCAAACAACTGCTGTGCCGGCGCGTCCGGCGTGGCATCGGTGCGCGGATCGTCAAAAGTGGCGGTCGCATAACTGCGGTGCAGCAGCTGCAAAGCCCGGACCCCAGCGGCCGCGTCCTGCTTGGCAATACTTGGCAGCGCCGCCGCAAGCGTCGTTGTTTTCAGGCTCAAATCGTACTGCGGCAGCGGCCGGTTGATGGCCAGATCCCACGCCGCAAACTTCATTGTTCGCGCGGTAAACGTGCAGTAATACGCCAGTCCGGCCCCATCATACCCGTTTTCACTCAGCGCAAACGCAGGCAGGTCGATGCACGTGCCAAAATCGCGCGGGATGGCCTCCGCCACGCCAAACCCATTGTGGATGTGACCGGACAAAATGAAGGTGTTCGGATGCCGACGCAGCACGTCTTTGATCACGGCATCCTGAATGCCAAAGCCACCGCCAAAATTACTGCGCCAGTGCGTGTCCCGCAGCGCCTGGTGGACCAGCACCAGGTTTTTCTGGCCGCCGTCCTCGCCGGCCTGTAGTTCGTCGTCGAGCCAGGCCACCTGCTGGGCAGAGATGTAGCGCCATCCTTAAGACCCTTTTCGGAGTTCATCACAATGAAGTGGTAATCGCCCAGGTCCACCGTAAAGTATGGCTGCCAAGGCTTGGCCCCTGGCACGCGACTCAAATAGTGCGCCTGATACTCTGGCATGGTGACCTGCCGAAAGTATTCGGGGTCACTTTCCTGGTCGTTGTCGTAATCCAGCTGATGCGGGCCGCGGACATCATGGTTGCCCAGGCAGACGATCAGCTGATCGGCAGGGACGCGCTCCAGCGAGGACCACGCGTCCTGGAACTGCGCCGGGTCTCCCCAATCGGTCACATCACCGGCGATCACCAAGGCCGCATTGGATCAAGGCGGTGCATGTTGACCAGCGCGTGATGAAAGGCCGCGGTGGTGTGGCGCGTGCTGCCCAAGTGCAAATCAGCGAGGATAAAAAGGTGCAGACTGCCCAGATCCATTGACGAAGCGCTCCTTTCGCTCATGTCCAGCCAGGGGTAACGAGGCTGGCAATTTGTCGACGAATTGTCGACCGTTCGCATAAGTTTGTTAATTTCTAGGGTACACCCATGCTCAGAATTATGAAAGCCTATTCAAGACGCAGGCCTTTTCTACCGCATCAAAACGACGCAATCGGGTAGCCGATTGCGTCGTTCGGTAACTATTTAAATGTGATCACCAATTACATGCCTTGAATCAACAGCATGATGATTGGCACCACAATAACGAATAGCACTGTGGATAAGGTTACCACGTTGGTCGCGTACTCGACATCACCGTGGCCTTCAGTGGCGAGAATCGGCAGCACAGCAAGGCCAGGGGCAGAAGCCTGAACGATCAGCGTCTTGGCTTCAAGACTCGGCACCTGGAAGCCGGCCTTAAGCCCAATCGTGATCAGCGCGAAGATCAAAAGCGGTGCGACCACGAAACGACCGAGCAAAGCGACCACGGAATCGCGGTCAAACTTGATGGTCTTGAAACCGGCCTTGGCCAGAATGATCCCGATGTAAATCAGAGACAGTGGGGTTACCAGACTACCGACATACGTCATCGCGTTAACCACAAAGCTGAGCCAGCCGACGTGAACGAACGGAATGTTGAACAGCAGGAAAACCAGTGCGACCAGGAACCCAACCAGTGGGGCTGGCAGGAGCTTTTTCCAGTTGAAGCTGGCCTTCGTGCCGATTTCACCGGCGACCTTGGTCGGGTCATCCCAGCTCATCAAAAACGCCCCCAGCGTCCAGGTGGACACGGTGTTGACCACGTAGTACATCAGGAAGTACGCGGTCGCCTTGTCACCGAACAGCGCCATGTTAAGCGGCAGGCCAATGAAGATGGTGTTAGCGTTGACGAACATGTTGATGAACGTCCCGCGCCGCCCCGGGCGTACTTTAAGCAGCTTGACCAGAATGAAGGCGACAATGTAGCCCAGCGCCACTGCGCCGAAGCCGTAAACCAGCCCGGAAGACAGGCTGATCAGCTTGCTGCGGGTCAGCCGCTGCAGGACCTGGATGAAGATGGACGCTGGCAGCGCCACCTTCATCAACAGGTTAGAGATCGTTTGACCGAACTTTTCATCAAACCAGCCGTTGTGCTGGAGAATGTAGCCTAGCGCGATCATCAAAACAATGGTTAAAACACTTTCGATACTCGTGTATAAGGCAGTCACAATTAGTCCTCCACTTCTACATCGGTGAGGTCGCGGTATTCAGGGGACCACTGCATGTCAGCGACCGCCTGTTTAACGTCAGCGATCGGTTCTTCGTTCAGGCCATCCTTGACGGCCTGAGTCGCCACCGCAATCGCGACCGTCTTGCTGAACTGATCCAGCTTGGAGACTGGCGGCAGCACGGCAGCGCCGGCCTTGTCAGGGTCAACCAGACCACCCAGGCTGTGGGCAGCGGCAGAGATCATCGCGTCAGACAGCAATTTGCTGGTTGCGGCAATCGTACCCAGGCCCAGTCCTGGATAAACCAGGGCGTTGTTGGCTTGGCCGATGGCGTAAGTCACGCCGTTGTAGTCAACGTCAGCGGCCGGAATGCCAGTCGCAACCAACGCGCGCCCCTCGGTCCACTTGATCAGGTCTGCCGCTTTCGCCTCCGCCAGCTTGGTCGGATTGGACAGTGGGAAGATGATCGGGCGTTCAGTGTGCGCTGCCATTTCGGCGACGATCGGCTGCGTGAAGCTCCCAGGTTGCGTCGAGGTGCCAACCAGGACTGTTGGGTGCACGGCCTTAACGGCAGCTTCCAGAGACGTCAGCTCAGCCGCGTTTTTGAACTCACTACGGCTGCGCGCAAACGGCTTTTGCGCCGGGGTCAGCGTGTCGTCATCGTCAAAGAGCAGGCCCTGCTTGTCGACCAGGTAGAAGTGCTTCTTGGCTTCGGCCGGATCCATGCCCTGCTGCAGGAACTCGTCGTACACGCGCTGGGTGATGCCGGCGCCGGCAGTCCCGGCCCCAAAGCTCATGTACACCTGGTCGGTCAGCTTTTGCTTGGAGATGTTCATGGCCCCAAACAACCCGGCCAGCACGATGATCCCTGTGCCTTGGATGTCGTCGTTGAAAGTCGTGATCTTGTCCTTGTACTGATTGAGGATGTCAGCTGCGTTGGCGCGGCCGAAGTCCTCAAAGTGCAGGTACAGGTGTGGGAACAGCTTCTCGGCCGTCGCCACGAACTTGTCAACGAAGGCGTGATACTTTTCGCCGTAGATGCGGTCGTGACGCACCCCAAGGTACAGGTCATCTTCCAGCAGTTCCTTGCGCGTGGTGCCGGCGTCTAAAACGACAGGTAGGACCTGACTCGGGTCGATGCCAGCGGCGCCGGTGTACACCATCAGCTTGCCGACCGCAATGTCGACGCCCTGCGTGCCCCAATCGCCGATGCCGAGGATGCCTTCCCCGTCGGTGACCACAATCAGTCGAATGTCACGACCGTTGGCACTGCGGCGCAAAGCCGCTTCCATGTCATCCTGCGCGTCAATGCTCAGGTAAGTCGCGTTTTGCGGCTCGATGAACAGTGCGGAGTAGTTTTCGATGAAATCGGCAATGGTTGGATCGTAAACAATCGGCATGAATTCAACAATGTGCTCAGAGAACAGTTTGTAAAACAGCACATGGTTCACATTGAACAGCTGCATCAAGAACTGACGCTTGGCGACCGGGGTCGGCTTACTTTCCAACTGGGCGTAAGCTTGAGTCACCTGCTGATCCAGCGTCTGGATGGCGCTTGGCAACAGGCCATTCAGCCCATACTTAGCGCGCTCTTCGGCGGTGAAAGCCGTGCCCTTGTTTAAAAATGGATCGTGAAGCAATTGTTCTGGTGTGTATTTCATGTCGTGTTCCTCCTATTTGATTACAGGAGTCACTTTACGCGGCTAACAAAAATATAGTCAAACAGCCCAAGAGCCATACGAGTTGATTATATGACCGCTATTCACCGGTGCCGATGCCTGCTCACTTGATACGCCGCGCCGTTCGGCCGAAAACTTTTTCGTCTATTTTCTGCTGAGGGCGTCGACAACCAGCTTTCATCGCCTTTTCATTTTGCCAACCCCTTTTTGTGTTAATCTTTCGTTATATGAGAAAAGGAGCGCTGAGCATGAACACACGCGATCTGGAATACTTTGAGGCCCTGACCAAGATCAAGAACTTCTCCCAAGTGGCCGCCGAGTTTGGCGTGACCCAGCCGACCATCACGATGGCCCTGAAACGACTTGAGACCCACTTCGGGATCCAGCTGATCGACCGAGACCAAAGCCACGCTCGCATCACCGTCACCCCGGCCGGCGAAAAGCTGGCTGGCCATGTCCAGGTGATCACCGCGGAGCTGACCGCCGCCGAGGCCGAGCTCGCCCGGGCGCGCAGCGGTAAGATCCGCTTTGGCCTGCCGCCGATCATCGGTAACTACTATTTTCCTACGCTGCACCGGCGCTGATGCAGGCCGGCCTCATCGATCAGCTGCAAACCGTGGAGGACGGCTCGCAAAATCTCCTGGCGGACCTGCGCGGCGGCCACCTCGACGGCGCCTTGCTGGGGTCCACCGGGCCGCTCAACGCGCCGGCCTTGAAGGTGCAACCGCTGCGGCGCGTCCCTTTCACGTTAGTGGTGTCGCCGGACCACCCGTTAGCAATTAAAAAGCAGCTCAGTTTTGCCGAACTGGCGGCGGAGCCTTTTGTCACCCTGGCCGAAGGGTTTGTGCACACGAAAGCCTTCGAGTGGTTTACCCACAATGCCGGCATTCAGCCAGCGTGGTTTACCGCACCCAAGACGTGGCGCTGCTCAAGCACATGGTACAGGCTAAGGTCGGCGTGGCGCTGCTGGCTCAAATCGCGGTGCAGCCCGCCGACCACTTAGTGACTATTCCGCTGACCGATCCGGGCCAGCCCACGTTTGACATTGCGCTGGTCACCAGCCGCACCCTGCAGCACACGCCTGCGACTGACCAGCTGGCACAATTATTATTGGAAGAAGGAGAACAGTAATGCGGATTGAAAAAGATGCTTTGGGCGCAGTGGAAATTCCCGATGACGTGGCGTGGGGCCCGCAAACCGAGCGCTCTCGCCACAACTTTCCCACCGGCCCGTTAATGCCGGCCGAGGTGATTCGGGCCTTGCTGACGATTAAGGCGGCGGCTGCGACTGTCAATATGAATCATGGTCTCGACAAACCGGTCGGCCGGGCCATCATCACCGCTGCGGACCACCTGCAGGCCCTGCCAGATGACCAGCTAATGGCCGATTTTCCGCTGCACGTCTACCAAACCGGCAGCGGTACGCAAACCAATATGAACGTCAACGAAGTGCTCACGCACCTCGCCAGCTCGGCGTTAGGCCGCCCAGTCCTGCCAAACGATGACGTCAACCGCGGGCAAAGTTCGAATGACACGTTTCCCACCGCACTGCACATGGCCGCCTACCCGGCCGTGACCAAGGTCTGCCAATCCGCCGAAGCCATGATCGCGACGCTGAAGGAAAAAGAGACGGCCTATGCCAATGTCGTCAAACTAGGCCGCACGCACCTGCAAGACGCCACTCCGCTCACCTTCGGGCAGGAAGTCTCCGGCTGGCGCGCGACCCTTGAAGGGGATGTGGCCACCTTGCGCCAGTTGCAGCCGCAGCTCTTGACGCTGGCGCTGGGTGGCACCGCCGTGGGCACCGGCCTGAACACGACCTCGCAGCAAACCGCAGCGATGGTCGCGCAAATTGCCAAGCTGACCGGTCTGCCGTTCAAGGAAATGCCCAACAAGTTTCACGGGCTGGCCTTTCACAGCGAGCTGACGGCCATTCACGGGGCCTTGAAGACGCTTGCGGCGGACTTGATGAAAATCGCCAATGACATCCGCTTCCTAGCATCCGGCCCCCGTGGTGGGTACGGCGAGCTGACCATCCCCGCCAACGAGCCCGGCAGTTCGATCATGCCAGGCAAGGTCAACCCCACGCAGGCCGAGGCCCTCACGATGATCGCCACTCGGGTCATGGGCAACGACACGACGATTGCCGTCGCCGAAAGCCAGGGCAACTTTGAACTCAACGTGTACAAGCCGGTGATTGGCGCCACCGTGCTGGAAAGCTGCACGCTACTGGCCGGGGGCATCACCCAGCTTGACCGGCTGCTGCTGCAAGGGCTCACCGTAAATCAGGGGCGGATGCGCGACCTGGTCGACCGCTCGCTGATGCTGGTCACGGCGCTTTCGCCGCACATTGGCTACGCGCAGGCGGCGAAGCTTGCTCAGACGGCACAAAAAAACGGCCAGTCCCTGCGCGAGGCAGCAATTGCCTCAGGCGCGGTGACGGCCGAACAGTATGACGCATGGGTCGATCCGCTGAAAATGACCAACCAAGCTCAAAAGTAATCCTTGCAATGCAGCCACCAGGCGACGGCCGCACTGATCCCCAGAGCAATCGCCAACGTCAGCCAGAAGCCGACCACCGGCCCATCTTTCCAAGGAATCCACGTCTTTTGCCCAAAGATACCGGAAACGATGGGCGGAATCGCCAGCAGGATCGACACGGACGTCAGCATTTTCATGATCAGGTTCAAGTTGTTGCCAACCACAGACGAAATTGCGCTGTTGTATTGATCCAGGATCTCCTCGGTGCTTTCGACCGTGGTCAGGATCTGCCTGACTTTCACGTCCAGCAGGAACAGCACCCGGGCGTCACTCGCTGCTTGAAAGTAGCAATCGCTGCCGCGAATATCTGCTACCAGCGATTGGGTGCGCGTTAGGGCCGCGTTGAAATAAACGAGGCCTTTTTCTAGACTCATGACTTCATAAATCAACGTGTTTTTAGCTGAGTTTTTGACCTGTTTTTCCATTGCGTGGGTGCTGTCTGCCATGTCGTCAATATCCTTGGTGAAGCAGTCCAGCACCCGATCAACGATGCGCAAGGCGAAGCTGTCGGCGCTTTCAACTTGGTCTAACGCCTGCAGATAGTCATCCATGAGCCGCGGCTTAGCGCGACTGATGGTGACCAGCTCATCCTCCAGCAAGATCAAGGCTAGGGGCATGGTCGCGTACGTCCGGTAGCCAGTGTCACCCTCGTAAGCAAAAGGTTCGCGCACCAAAATGAACCCGGGGGCCTCAGCCCCCTGGCTCAAGGCCTCACTGCGCGCATCCTCGTGATCGTCAAGCGCGGCCTCAACGTAGCCGTCTGGCAACTGGTACCGGTCTTTGAGGGTCTGCAGCTCGCCTTCGGTGGGGTCAAAAATGCAGTGCCAGCACGCGCCGCTGGTTTCCTGGGCGCTGGTGGTTTGTGATTGCTTGATCGCGTAGTCTTTTTGCATGGTGCACCTCCACCTTTAATTGTAGAGAGGTGCGGCCACCCAATGCACGTCAGGCGCTTTAGAAGAAATCCTTCTTGTGCAGCCAGTACCCGGCCGCCACGCACAACACAATGGTGGCCACGATCAAGGTCCAAAAGCCCCAGATGCTTTGCTGCCACGGTACTCGGGTGTTCATCCCCCAAAGGCTGCCAACGATGCTGGGGATGGTCATGATAATCGACACCGAAGTCAGCATCTTCATGATCAGATTGAGGTTGTTCGACACCACTGAGGAAACCGTGGAATTATACTGATCTAGGATCGCTGAGTTGGCCTCTGCCAGCGTTTTCGCCTGGTGAGCGGTGCGCTCAGCGATTGCCAGCTTACGCCGATGCGCCGGGTCAACCGAGAAATAGGCTGATTCTTGCAGCTGGGCCCAAATGCCCTGAGAGTCCGTGATTGCAGAGGTGAAAAGTACGAGACTTTTTTTTCAACTGCCATAATTTCGTAAAGCAGCGTGTTGTGCGAGGCCTTACCGACCCGAACTTCCATACTCTGGGTCTGCGCGGCGAGCTGGTCGGTGTCGTTCAGAAACTGGTCGAAAACTAGATTGACCACCATCAGTGAATAGACGATTGGATCGGCTGTCCCGGTGCTGGCCTGCAAGCAGCGATTATGAATCGTCAGCTTTCGCGGACTGACCGTGGTCACCAAATCATCCTGAATAATGATGGCCAGGGGACTGGTGCCGTATGTGCGCTCCCCGTTTTTGCTGATGGTTTGGTATGGGCACCGCACCAAAATCAGCCCTGCACCGCTTTTATCGTCCATCCCTTCCACCCGCGGGTTCTCGTGCGGATTGAACACCGGCGTCATGTAGTCGATGGGGATATGGTACTTGGCCGCCAGGTCGTGGCATTCTTCCTGGCTCGCTCCTGGACAGACAGCCACTGCGGAGCGGTGGTTGCGGCCGCCTGGTTACCCTTCACGCCAAGTGCAGTTAGTAGATGCATCTCGTGCCTCCTTGAGCTTTATGGTTTCAAGTTTATCACTTCAAGGCCGTGCCAACTGGCTTGACCCGCGCTCGGAATAGGCCTTTAATTTGGTTATTGGTAGTTTTCAGAAAGGAGTCTTTACGATGGAGTTCATTCCCGTTAGGATTTACGCGCACGAGCAACCTGAGGGTTACCGACTGCTGGTCGATCGCGTTTGGCCGCGCGGCGTCAGCAAGGTCAACGCTCGCCTTGACGACTGGGCGAAACAAATCGCCCCGTCCACTGAGCTGCGCAAGTGGTACGCCCACGACCCGGCCAAAGCCGAGGAGTTCAACCGGCGCTACATTACCGAACTCGACAGCAATCCGGCCACCCCGGCTTTCCTGCAAAAAATTCGGAGTCTGGACGCTGATAAAGTGTTGTTACTTTTCGGTGCCAAGGATGAGGACGACAACAATGCCACCGTCTTGGCAGACTACCTAAAGGAGAAAATCGGCTAGTGCAAACCAAACCCGAATTCCGCAAGGCGCAGCTTAAACGGCTGACCGCCGCAGCCCCTATCACCAAACAGGAAAGCGCTGGCCTGATTCAGCAGCTGCTGGCACTGCCGCAGTGGCAGGCGTCGCGCACGATTGCCACCACCGTCAGCGGGCCGATGGAAGTTGATACCACCGGCATTATTCAAGCCGCGCAGGAAGCTGGCAAAACCGTGCTGCTGCCGCGCGTGATGCCGCATCGCCAAATGGCCTTTTTGAAGGACCCTGGCGCAGCCCACCGGATCACCAGCAAGTTCGGCATTCCCGAGCCGCCTTACGAGGCGACAAACGTCAATCAGCGCCCCGACCTGGTGGTCGTCCCGGGGATCGCATTTGTGCCGGCAACCGGCGCGCGCATCGGCTTCGGCGCCGGCTACTACGATCGCTTCTTGGCGCAGTACCCAGGCGCCACTGTGACGCTGGTGCCCAGTGCGATGAACTTCGCCGCGCCGGCGTGGCCTGTTGAGCCGTTTGATGTGCTGATCCAGACTCTGCTGACAGTTTAGCCGGCAGCGGCCTCGCAAAATTTCAGCGGTAATCCTTTTTGCCGCATGTTAGGAGTAATTTTTTTGACTGCTTTTCTCTCAAGTTTAGGCGGGGTCGCTGAAATCCTGATCCTGGTCGCGATTGGCTACGGGCTGACCGCCATTGGTTGGTTCGATGATCACTCCAGCCGGGTGATCGCTAAGGTCGTCACCCAGGTGGCGCTGCCCGCATACATGATCGACACCATCTGCTCCCGCTTTTCGGCGCACGAACTCGCCACGCTGCTTCCCGACCTCCGCTTTCCGGTGCTGTCGATGGCGCTGCTGTTTGCCTTGTCCTTCGTGGTGGCCCGCGTTATTCGCGTCAACCCGAAGCGGCGCGGCCTGTTTAAATCCATGTTTTTCAATTCAAACACCGTGTTCATCGGGCTGCCAGTAAACCTGGCGCTGTTTGGGCCCAAGAGCCTGCCGTACGTGCTGGTGTACTACATGGCCAACACGACGATTTTTTTGGACCGTCGGCGTGTACCTGATCCAGCGCGATGGTCCGCAGGCGGCCCACTTTGACCTCAAGCAGACCCTCGGCAAAATCTTCTCCCCGCCGCTGCTCGGGTTCATGCTCGGCGTGGTGCTCGTCCTGCTCCACGTCCAGCTGCCCAGCTTTCTCATGGCGACGCTGGGCTACGTCGGGGATCTGACCATTCCGGGGTCCATGTTCTTCATCGGCATCGCCATGTACCAAGCCGGCATCAAGAACATCCGCTTCGACCGGGAGATGCTTGGTGTCTTCTCCGGTCGCTTCGTCTTTGCGCCACTCATTATGTACGCCCTGGTCGTCGCCGCCCCGGTCCCACTGCTGATGAAGCAAGTCTTCATCCTGCAGTCCTGTATGCCGGTCATGACGAACGCGCCAGTGGTGGCCAAGCTGTACGGCGCAGACTCGAAAAATGCCGCGATCACCGTTTCAGCCACCACAATGTTTGCCATCATTGTGATCCCAATTGTGATGACGCTTGTGCAACACCTGTGAGGTAGCCATGTTGAAAAAGCTCATGCTTAGCACCACCCTGCTACTGCTCTTGGCTGGGTGCAGCGGTCAAAAAAAAGGCCTCATCGGCCAGCACCAGCAGCGCCGTTAAGGTCAGCAAGAAAGCCGTCCCCCAAAAGCGCCCTAACACCAATGCGGGCATCGATGATCTGATCGGCCATTACTGGATCAATACCACTGATTCCAACCAGGTCCTGCAGATCACAGCCTCGACGGATGGTTACTTTGTGGACGTACAGCGCTACTCAACAGCTCAGGCCGGCTACGTGACGACTGATGCCGGCGTGTTTGCGGCCCGCCTGGCGCTCGGCAAGCACACCTATACGTTCACCGGCCGTGCGCAGCCCAACTCACCGACTGGCACCTGGGAGTTTCAAAAACTCAGCGCCACGACTATCAGGCAACTCCCAACCGGGCCCGAATTTCAGCGCGTTAAGCACGACGACCTTAGTACCATCAAGCATTAACAAAGCGGCGCAACCAGAAGACTGGTCGCGCCGCTTTGGCGTTTAACCTATTTCACTTCGCTGCGGTAAAGCCCCACCACGATGCCAAGGATCGAGACGTCGTCGAAGTACATGTCCGACATGGAATCATTTTCAGGGTGCAACCGCACGCCGCCGTTTTCGCGGTAAAAGCGCTTGACTGTGGCCTCATCGTCCTGCGTCATCGCGACGACAATCTGACCGTTCTCAGCAGTTTCCTGCTTCTTGATGATCAGCTTATCCCCATCCAGAATGCCGATCTTGATCATGGACGAACCTGACACTTCGAGGATGAAGAGATCATCCGCAATGTACTCCAGGTCATCCGGAATTGGGAAGTACCCGTCGATATTTTCAATTGCGGTGATCGGCACCCCGGCGGCAACCGTGCCGACAATGGGAATGCCTTCCTCGGCGATGCCGATGTATGACAGCCCCGCCTTGGTGAGCATCAGTGTGCGCGGCTTGGCCGGGTCCTTGGCAATATAGCCTTCCGCCAGGAGTCGATCAAGGTACGCCGCCACCGTGGAACTGGAACTCAGCCCCACGCTCTTACCGATTTCCCGCACTGTCGGCGGAAACCCGTTTGTTTGAATCGAATCATGAATGGTGTGTAGGATCTGCTTCCAACGTTTCTGACTTGCTTGGGATGGCATGGCCGTCCGCCTCCGCTCTCTAGTTTTCTTTATCATACCAGTGGGAACGCTTGTTTGCAAGTAAAAGCACTGCTCGCCGGGCCCAAACAAAAAGACTGCCTCAGCAGTCTCTTGGATGATGATTAGAATCGGTGCATGAGGTCCAGCCGGTGCAGCTGCCGGCGATCGCACTTATTGCGCTGCATCAGGTAGACGCCGCCGAACACCATGTCGACCACGATCAGTCCAATGCCGAAGACGGTATTGATGACCAACAGGACGACGGTCACTGCGACCAACACCCGCAGTGTCCACTTCAAGATTGTCATGCCCATTGTGCGCCCCCTCTCTTCGTTTTGATGGTTTTAATTATACCCAATTCTCGTTTTTTTGTAAAGGTTCTGTATATAGTTCGTTTACAAACGACCCGATTAGGTCGGCATTCCTGGTTGATGGCCTTTACAATTCACAAACAAATCAGCCTTGCGCCGGATTCGCTTTCACCCCGTGGATTAGGTATCATAGAGGGAGTAGACAAATTAAAGGGGTGCGCGCATGCAAACAAAACGCTCACAATTTTACCAGCGGTTTTTGAACAACAAGTTTGCCGTGATCCTAGTTGACCTGGTGCTTGGCCTGCTGGCGATTTTTATCTTCACGAAAATTGCGTGGGTGTTCCAGCCGGTGCTGAGTTTTCTCAGCATTGTCGCCCCACCCTTCATTCTTGCTGGCATTCTCTTCTACATGCTGAACCCTGTCGTCAACTGGCTGCAGCACCACGGGTTAAAGCGACTCCTCGCCATCGCCTTGGTGTTCCTGCTCCTGATTGGCCTGATTGTTCTGGCCATCACCCGGGTGGTGCCACCGATTGAAAGCCAGTTGCGCAGTTTTATCAATGCCACCCCGACTTACTGGGACGACCTCGTCAAATGGGTCACCGCGCTAAACAACCAGCAGAATATTTTTAGCGACAAGCAGCTCAGCCAATTCGCCACCGAGATTCAGACCTGGGTGTCCAAGCGCGGCTCAACGATTCTGTCAGGGACCCTGTCGTCGCTGTCATCGATCATCTCCACGGTCGGCACCGTGGTGGTCACCGTGGCAACCGCGCCGATCATCCTGTTCTTCATGCTCAAAGACGGCAACAAGTTCACGCCGATGGTGCTGCATCTAATTCCCACCAAGCAGCGCAAGAGTTTTGGCGACATGCTGCACGAAATGAACGTCAAGGTCGGCTCGTACGTGCAAGGACAGCTCACTGTCGCCATCGCCGTCGGGATCATCTTCATGGTCGGCTACTCGATTATCGGGTTGCGCTACGGCCTGATTTTCGGGATGCTGGCAGCGCCGTTAAACCTGATCCCGTACTTCGGTTCCGCACTCGCGATGGTGCCCGCACTGATCATGGGGGCGATCCAGGGACCAAAGATGTTCATCGCCGTGATCGTCGTCTTCTTCATCGAGTGGTTACTCGAGACACAATTGATCTCACCATTTGTCATGGGGAGTAAACTAGAGATGCACCCAATCACGATTGTCGTGGTCCTGCTGACCGCAGGCTCCATGTTCGGCCTGATTGGGGTGATCTTGGGGATTCCGGGCTTTGCAGTGATCAAAATCATCGTGGTACGCTTGTTCAAGTGGTACCAGCAGGTCTCCGGGCTTTACCCAAGTGATGTTTCAAATGATAACCTGCAACCGACACCGCAGGAGAAAGTAGATAATCTAAAATGAACGCTTTTCTAATTATTCTTGATGCCGCATTGATTTGCCTCGGCGGTTATTACCTTTTTTTGGCAAAGTAAAATCGACGTGCGCGGCGCATACTCGACCTTCCAACTGGTGATGGCGGTCTTCTTTGGCTTCTGGTTCGTCAGCACCGGTGTCGGCAACATGTATTACGTCGTGTTCATGGCCGCCTTCTTGACCCTGACCGTGATGACCGGCAGCACCGGCCTGACCCCGACGCGCTTGATCAATGTGGGCCTGTTCTCGCGGGTCATTCCCTACACACGGCTCGTCGGGGTGACCCTGACGCCGCTGCAGCTGCCAAACGGCCAGTCGATGGTCGTCGCCGTGTTCGGGCTGTCTGCTCGCCGCTTCGTGCGGCTAACGTTCCGCAGCGATTTGCAATCGCTGATTAGCATTCTGCGCCCGCGCGTGCCGCAAAACATTGAGATCCGCATCCAGCAGGTCCAGTAACCCAAGTTCGATTACTGAAAAACCGCCTGGCATCTGCCAGACGGTTTTTGCGTGGACCAAAGCGCGCTTACTTGCTCTTGCTTTGATCATGTTCCTCTTCACCAAAGTAATCCGGGGGCATTGGCCCGCGGTCAGCAGCCCGATTCGGCTTGCGCAGCGCAAACAAGCCGGCCAGTGCGGCAATCACCAGCACCACCGCCACAATGACCTGCCACATCACCACAAGGCCGATCAGGTACACGTATAGCAGGGCCACGATGGCCAACCCCAACCCCAGGTCGACGAAGAATCTGCCCCACCGCGTGTGGGTCGCGGAATCAAAGTACGCTAACAGGCCGACGAGAATCACCGTGCCGAAGCCAAAGCTCAGTGCAGCGGTCATGGCCACCGGCGTTTGCGGTTGAGTCACGTACCAGGCAAACCAGCTGAACAAGCAGCCAAACACAAATAAGAGCAAGTTAATCCAGAGCTGGGTGCGGGACCCTTTACGATTGCTGCGCATAGGCGGCCTTCTTTCGCAAGTTTCATCAATTATTGATCAAAAACGGCTACAATAAATATAGCACAATCGAAGGGAGTCGTATTCTATGTTCGAAAACCTTGCTTTGCCGCGTATGACGGGGTCGCCCTGGATGATGCCGCCAGCTTGGTCCCCATCGACCTGAAGCGCCCCAACCCCGGCACTGACGATGTTGTGGTTCAGGTCCAAGCCATCGCGCTGAATCCAGTTGACGAAAAGCAGCGCGCGGCGCTGAACCAGCAGCAGGCCCCACGGATCCTGGGTTACGATGCGTGCGGTGTGATCACCGCCGTTGGCAGTGGCGTCTCCCGGTTTAAGCCCGGCGAGCGCGTCATGTACGCTGGTACCACCAAGCGGCCTGGCAGCTTTGAGCAATACCAGGCCGTGGCCGCTGAGCTGATCGCTCAAGCGCCTGCAAACCTGACGGCAGGTGACGCTGCGGCCCTGCCCCTAGTTGGACTGACCGCATGGGAACTGTTGTTTGAAAAGATGAACTTTGTCCCGGCAGCCCAGGCGAACAAAGGTAAAACGCTGCTGATCATTAACGGCGCAGGCGGCGTTGGCTCTATGCTCAGTCAACTCGCCCACTGGACAGGCATGACGGTGCTGGCCACCGCTAGCACCCGGCATTTCGACTGGCTTGCCCGCCACGGCGTCGATGTGCCCCTAAACTATCATGAGGACCTCATCGCTGCCGTTCACGCCGCCGGCTATCCGGTTGTCGACGCCGTGGCCATCTTGTACGCGACTGAGCCCTACCTGGACCTAGCCGCCCAGCTGGTCGCCCCGTTCGGCCACGTGGGCGCGGTCGCAACGCCGCAGGGGCCGCTCGACGTGACCGCACTGAAACCAAAGGGCGCCAGCCTTGACTTCGAGTTCATGTTTGCCAAAAGCGACTTCCACCATGACATGGCCAGCCAAGGCCACATCCTCTCACAACTGGCCACACTGGCCGCTGTCGGCTTGATCGACCCCAGTGTCACGACGCGGTTTGACAAGATCAATGCGGCCAACATTAAGACCGGCCTAAGAACGTTGATGGCAGGCCATCAAGCCGGCAAAATTGTGCTAGATGGCCCGTTTGAGGCCTAACGAAAAGCAGCGTGAAGAATGAATCTTCACGCTGCTTTTGCTGATCACTTGGCAAAGCCCAGCGCCTTTTGCAACACCGCCTTCGCCTCCGCCTCGGAAAAGCGCTCCGGATCGTAAATAATCGAACCGGGACCCATGTAATAGTGGAACAGTTTCAATTCGCCGCGCGGCGTCAGCGTGCGCAGCCGCAGCTCGTCGTTGACCTGCTCCAGGTACTCGTGACACCACTGCTCGTCCATCATGGTTGGCTCGTCGCGCTCGGTAATATACCCCTGCTCAAGCAGCAGGTTCGCCCCTTCGGCCTTTTGCTCTCTCGTGACGTTTTCTGTCGGTTCCATGTCTGCCTCCCTGACGTTTAGCGCCGGTTAAAACTTCGGCTCAAGCAGTTTGCGTGGCCGCACAAAGGTGGCCACCTTCGTATCACTGCCGCGCTGGAAGCCGGCGTGTTCGTAAAATGCCGCCATGGTTCATTGGTCGTGACGATTACGATGCGGTCGACCTGCTTGAAGTACTCGTCAAATTGGTCCAGCAGCTCGGTGCCGATGCCTTGATGCTGGTACTCGGGCAGCACAATCAGATCCTGCACAAACACAATGGTATGCATGTCCGAAACGCCGCGGATCACGCCGACCAGCTTGTCGCCATCGCGCGCCGTGAGCAGCGTCGAGTTGGCGATGCCCCGCGCCGTTTCCGCTGGGTCGTTCAGGTAATGCGTCATGTGAACCGCGCCATACAGCGCTTTGATTTCATGGATCGTCAATGCCGATTCAAACGTGTAATTCAAAATTTAACCTCCCGAATTCAGTTGCCAGGTTAAATTTTAACCCAAGCGGCACTTAATTCAAGAGAAAGAAGCCTCAACCTATTTCTTTTCAGTAAAATCCAAGAACCCCATGTCGCTGTCGATGACGCCGCCATCCCCGCTGAGCTGCATGGTGTTCAACGTCTTGTTCAGGTGAACGGTCAGGTGTTCATCCAGGTCTTCAGCCGAGTAGTCCTTGATCAGGATCGGTCCCAGGTTCGAGTCGACCACGACGTTATACCGTCAGTGGGGGCAGTTTGGGCCACCACATTCAGCGTGAATTGGATCATCATGTGAATCATGGCATGCTGGGAGTACTGGCCGACCCCATCCTCAAACGTTAATAGTAATTTCTTATCTGGTCCCAAGTGCGGCTGGATTTTGCCACCGCCGCGTCGTCAAAAGTTAGCTCCATTTGATTCACCTCCACCCTCAGCCTAAGCTCTGATTTTAAAAAGGGCAATTAATTGCGCTTGCCCCAGCAAATTTTTTTTGATTAGGGTCGTGAACGTCACAATTTCTTCACATTATGGGATTAGATTAACCAGTATAGAGATGAGCCACCCACTCATTTCCATACCCATACCCAACTTTTTCATTTTTACTCCTCCAAAGTAAAAATCGCGAAACGGCCGCCCAGCCGTTTCGCCAATCCTTACTCCTTGGCCATCACCCACCCAGTGATGGCCTTTTTTGCGCAGTCTCTTAGCGCTTTAGCGCTTAGAGACTGCCACTCGACGCCAGACCGCAACGCGGTCTGGCTAGAGAGCGCACTAAAACACAGCCCCGCTTAGAGCACCAATATTCTCAGAAACCTTTGATTCCTTTCCGCGTGCCTAACCAGTCACGCGGTTTTTTTGACCGGATACGTACAAGGTATTTCACTCAGCGAATTTTAATGGTCTAATAATGAAGTACCAAGCGAGGAGGTGGGGCAATGAAAATCAAAATTGAAACTGATCCGGACCTGAAGGAACCGGAACTGGTCATTCGGGCCAAAGATCAGGAGGCGGCTGCCGCGGTGAAAAACGCGCTGGCCGCACCCACTGCCCCCACCCTGCCAGTGTTCCAAGACACGCTTGAACGTTTCCTGCCGCTGCCGACGATTCTGTTCATTGAAACGCAGGACCGCACGCTTCAGGTCCACACTAAGGACGACATTTTCACCAGCAAGCAAAAGCTGTACGAGCTGGCCGAGTCGCTGCCTGGCAGTTTCATGCAGGTGGCCAAGTCGGTGATCATCAACTTAAACCAAGTTTCAGCAATCAACCGTTCGCTATCAGATTGCCTAGTGGAGTTTCAAAACAGTCATAAACAGGTCTACGCATCGCGGCGCTATTACAAAGCGCTAGTCGACCGCTTAAACGAAATGAGGGGTTTGTAATGGAAACCAAACAAGTTAAA
>NZ_BBAJ01000014.1 GCF_001311195.1 Lacticaseibacillus camelliae DSM 22697 = JCM 13995 | reverse complement strand
TTGGACGCACCGCGACTTCATTATCCACTTTTTTATTCGAAGGACTGCAACAATGTCAACAAAGCCGCTGAGATTTGCTGCCGCTTTGCTTCTGGCAAAGTTTTGAGGTAATTCAGCAACGCCAGGGTGTTGATATCGGCGAACTGGTCGGCCGCAAAAAAGTCAGCCAGAGTAAGTCCCAACGCATCGCCGATTTCCGTTAATTTCTTGATGCTGATGTTATCAACGTCGCCGCGTTCAACTCGGGAAAGCAAGCTGACCGAAACGCCAGCTTGCTCTGCCAGTTGTTCGATCGTCAAGCCGAGCTTTTTGCGTTGCGCGCGCACCAGCCGACTAATATTTTTCAATCGCCGTTCAGCTCCATTCACACTTAACACACTTAACTAGCCTACACGGTATAAGAAAAACGGTTTCAATTAAAGAGCTTAAAAGATGCAGAAAATAAAAATAACAGTTTCAGAAGAAAATAATAAATGAAAGCCGCGGCCGCGGTGAAAATCGTGCTTATTTTCAGCAAATAAAAAAACTTAGATTTAGAAATATTTTTTTCTGTATATGGAGACTATCTGCGGGTTAACCATCAATTCAGTCGACTCGGGTCAGCTCATCCAACGTTTTCCCATCGTCATCGATCAATTCTAACCAGCCATTCGTGTCGCCGTAATACAGAAACAGACCGACTTCGTTCACACTGCGCAGGGTCACCGCGGCAGTCGTGGTGTAATCAGAAATCTTAGCCGCGTTGTCTGCGCGCAACTTGTCTCCGTACTTGGTGCCGTAGCTCTGCGAACCGTCGCGATTGAGCATCGGCTCACGGACCAGCTTGGCCCCAGGCACAATAGTCATTTCCTTGGCTGCAGTCCAGTACACCGTCGCCTCGCTACCGCCGCGTTTCACGTGGAACGCGTGCGTCTTCAGCGCCTTGTTGAAGCGATGCCGGGCCTTGGGGGGCCGCTTCTTAGTCGGAGCGGCATCCTTCAGCTGAATGCCTAAGCGGACCAACACCCACATCTGCGCCTCCAGCAATTGCTGAACCGCTGTCCCGGTGGCCGAAGCACTGCCGTCTGCGATCAGCTGTTCAAAAAAAGCGCTGGACCTTGACCCCGTCCACGCTGTCCGGGACGCCAAGGATAATCACACCGTCCGCCTTCGCTGGTACGTCGCCAACGCCGACCAACACCTTAGCGGCCGTCGCGAGGCGCACATCATTTGCAGGCACCGGTTGCTCCAGGTCGCGCGTCAGCAGCATGGTGCCCAGCCCATCGCCTAGGGTCACGCGTGTCTCCGTGTCAGTCATGGTCACTGTCATTGTCAGTTTCATGTTTTTCTCCTTGAGATAAAAAAAGCGGCCAGCGCGGTCGCTTTTCAGCGGATGTTACTTCGTCTTAGCAAGCGGCTTTTCCGCCCGCGTTGTTTTCAGGTACTGCGTCAGGACTTTGATTGCCCAAGCGTAGTGTGTGGAAGCAACCATGGTCGCAAACTCGCCAAGCGACAGGCTGCCGGTCCAGGGGTAGAAGCCCCTGAGGAACATTTCCTCATTATTGGCTTGCTCGAACTGGTCCATCAGATCGCTGTACAAACTTTCGAAGGCTTTTTTTGGCCTCCGTCAGCGTGGTCTTCTGGTTGGCCTGCCAGATCTTGCGGCTCAGCTTACCGCTATTCTTCCAACTATAGGGTTTCGGCATGAAACGCTTTGCGGTCCCAGCCAGGTTTGCTTTGCTCCAATCCAGGTACATTTTTTTTGCAAGCTGCCAGCTGGACCAAAACGTCGCGAACGTTACGATCGCGGCCTTTGAAAGGAAAGGTCCCGTTTAATTCTTCATCTGACATGTCGCTTAAAATCTGATCGAGCTTATCGTGCCGCTCAAACGTTGCCAAAATCAATGACTGCCGTGAATGTGGCTCTGCCAAGTTTAATCGCCTCCTGAGGGATTTGAGATAAACGCATTCAACACTGTCTCCACTCTCTATGGTGGGCCTAAACGCGAAAATTTTCAAGGCCGGGCCTTAGAATTGACAAACAAATATTTTAAAATATAACAGAAAGCGAATGCAGAAAACTCGCCGTCACCAGACGGAATCGATAAAAAAAAGCCCTTTGCATCTCTGCAAAGGACGGATGGTACTAGTCTTCAACGACAAATGGCAGAAGACCCATGATGCGTGACCGCTTGATTGCGATCGTCAGCTTGCGCTGGTTTTTGGCGCTGGTACCGGTCACCCGACGCGGCAAGATCTTGCCCCGTTCAGAGATGAACCGTTCCAACAAATTGGTGTCTTTGTAATCGATGTAATCGATGTGGTTTGCGGCGATGAAGTCGACTTTGCGACGACGACGGCCACCACGACGCTGTTGTGCCATGGATGTCACTCCTTTACTCATTGATTGATTCAGCCTTACCTAGGTGAGACTGATTGGATTAAAACGGCAGATCATCATCAGAGATGTCGATTGTCTTGCCATTGTTGGCAAACGGATCGGCACTGTTGTCAGACTGAGCCGGCTTTTGCTGGCTCGCACTGGCTGCTGATGATGCAGGGGCGCCAAAGTTTGGTGTTTGCGGGGCCCGTTGTTGAGGCTGCCCGCCGCCAAATCCTGACTGAGGCTGTTGGCCGAAGCCGCCAGCCTGTGCTTGGTTGTTGCCGGTTGCCGGTTCAGACGGCCGCGCTTGGGTGGTCGCCTTGCTTTCCAGCAGCGCGAAGTTCTCGACGACGACTTCGGTGACGTAGACCCGCTGGCCTTGGGCGTTGTCATAGGTGCGCGTTTGAATGTGCCCCTCGACGCCGACCAGTGACCCCTTGCGCGTGAAATTGCTGAAGTTCTCAGCACTCTTGCGCCAGATCACACAGTTAATGAAGTCCGTCTCGCGCTGGCCTTGGGCATTGGTGAACTGCCGGTCAACAGCCAGGGTGAATGACCCGACCGCGGTCCCACTTTGGGTGTAACGTAGGTCACATCGCGCGTTAAACGCCCGGTCAATGATACATTATTGATCATTCAAGTTTCCCCCTTAACGATAACTAGTCGTTGCGGACAACGATCATGTGGCGAAGAATTTCGCTACTGATCTTAGCAAGTCGGTCGAATTCGTCGATCGCCTTGGAATCGTTAGCGGTCAGGTTAACGATGTGGTAAGTGCCTTCTGTGAAATTCTTGATTTCATAGGCAAACTTACGCTTCTGCCAATCCTTGGAATCAATGATGCTGGCACCATTTTCCTTCAAGATATTGTCAAAACGTTCAACTAATTGAGCCTTGGCCTCTTCGTCGATATCTGGACGAATGATGTAGGTCACTTCATACTTAGTTTCAGCCATTTGACATGTCACCTCCTTATGGACTATTGGCCCTATTCCCTAGGGCAAGGAGTAAGCGTGCCAAAAGGGCACATGCTCACAAGCTAGTAGTGTATCATACCGAATGGTTTTACTCAAGGAATTTCGGGCGGCACCTAGGGGGGGCGGAGCGGCGACCTCCGGCGGAATTCGGCTGGCGACGCGGAGCTCGAAATGGTGGGCACCGCTTCGAGCCTCGGTGTAAGCGGCAGCTACGCATGGCTTAGAGTATGCGGCAAAGCCGCTTACTCTAAGCTCAAGCCGCTAACACCAATTTCACCACTGAGCTGATTCCGCCTCCGGTCGCTACTCCTATTCTCTATATGTAACACTAATTAGGACCCCAAACATAAAGGTCAGATCGACACGGTCTGGATCTGCATGATGTTCTTGTTCATCGAAATGTCCTCAATGATGTCCGCGTAATTCATGCCCCGCGGCAGCTCGATTTCATAGATGTTGGTGTAAACCGAATCGGTGTCCGACTGGGTCACACGGAAGTTGACGTCGGTGACCTTGATGTGGTGATCGTCAAAGTACTGCTGGATGAATTCCTTGGTTTCGACCCGGTGATGGTACTGAACCAACAATCGTTTCATCGTGTTGACGTGCAGTAGATTTTTGGCGAAGACCAGCACCAAAATAATCAGGATGGAGCCCGGAATCGCGATGTCGTAGTTACCCATCCCGATCGCCAAGCCGATGGCGGCAACGGCCCACAGACTCGCCGCAGTCGTCAGGCCGCGCACGGTGCGGTGCTGCACGATGATGGTGCCGGCACCCAGGAACCCGATGCCGGAAACGACCTGGGCGATCAGACGTGCGTCATCGGCCCGCAGCACACCGGAGAGCTTAGGTTCAGCCAACGCGGTGTTCAACGCGTTAAAGCCGATCTCTTTTTGCATCAGCGCAATCATGCATGCGCCCACGCACACCAGCACATGAGTCTTAATGCCCGCTGGCCGGTTCTTATGCTCACGGTCGTAGCCGATTACCCCAGAGATCAACATCGCCAGCAGCAGCCGCCCAATGATCTCTAGCAGACTCAAAGAATAGTGCATTGTCTTTACCCACTTCTTTCAAAAAGGACCGGGAAGGTAAAATCCCCCGCCCGGTCCGTATCTAAGTAACAATTATTGATCGTCGTCTGAACTGTCATCACTGTCGTTGCTATCGCTGGCCGATTGATCATCTTGATCATCCTCGCGCGCTTCAGCAACTCGTTGACCTGCGAGTCTGCATCCCCAGCGTAGGAGCCGGCACTTGCTGCGTCGCTGCCTGCAGGCTGGTCGGCGGCCGCTGCGCACTGCCGTCAGCACTTGCCGCACTATCGGTTGGTTCTGGCTCATCTGGCTCTGGGGCCAGCTTTGCCATCGTTGCAACCTTGGCGCCATCATCGACCTTGATCAGCCGCACGCCAAGCGTGGACCGCCCAGTTTGCGAAACCGTGTCAATGTTGAAGCGGATCATGACCCCAGCATCGGTGATCACCATGATGTCTTCAGTGCCATCAACGGTGGTGACGCCGGCCAGCGGCCCGTTCTTTTCGGTGATATTGGCAGTCTTGATGCCCTTACCACCGCGCCCTTTGATTGGGTACTCAGAGGCGGCGGTCCGCTTTCCGTAGCCTTTTTCGGAGATCACGAAGACTTCCGAATCCGGCTTGAGAATGTCGGAACCAACCACGTAGTCCCCGTCCCGCAGGCGCACGCCGCGGACCCCGGTAGCAGAACGGCCCATGCTGCGGACGTCCTGCTCCTTGAAGGTCACAGAGTAGCCCAGGTGCGTGCCAATGAAGATGGTGTTTTCGCCGGTGGTCGAAATGACGTTGCTCAGCTCGTCGCCGTCTTTCATGTTCAAGGCAATCAGGCCGTTCTTGCGGATGTTGTAGAACTCCCGCGTCGGCGTGCGCTTGACGACCCCGTTGCGGGTGACGAAGAACAGGTAGTCATCGCTGGCAGCCTCGGCGTCCTCATCCGCGTCTGTGTCGTGGCGCTTCACATTCAGCACCGTCTGAATCTTTTCGTTGTTGTCAATGCCCAGCAGGTTGATGATTGGGATGCCCTTGGCCGTGCGGCTGTACTCAGGGACTTCGTAGCCCTTCATCCGGTAAACCTTACCGGTGTTGGTGAAGAACAGCAGCATGTCATGGGTCGAAGTCGTGACCAGGTGCTCGACAAAGTCATCGTCGTGCACACCAGTTCCTTGGACTCCACGGCCGCCGCGGTTTTGCGCCTTGAACTCATCGCTTGGCAGGCGCTTGATGTAGCCGTTGTGCGTGAGGGTGATCACAACGTTTTCCTCTTCAATGAGGTCTTCGTCTTCGATGGTCAGGTCCTCGCCGACCAGCAGTTCAGTGCGGCGCTTGTCACCGAACTTCTTTTGGATGTCGAGCAGTTCGTCGTAAATGATTTGGTGGATGCGTTCAGGCTTGGCCAAAATGTCCTTGTAATCGGCAATGGCAGCGAGCACGTCTTTGTACTCGTTTTCGACCTTCTCGCGTTCCAGACCGGTCAGGCGGACCAGCCGCATGTCGAGAATGGCCTGGCTTTGCTTATCAGACAGGCCGAACTTATCCATCAGGATGACCTTAGCCTTATCCCCGGTTTCACTGCCGCGGATGATGCTGATGATCTCGTCGATGTGATCCAGCGCGATTTTCAACCCGGCCAGGATGTGCTCCCGCGCCTGGGCCTTTTTCAGATCAAACTCGGTCCGCCGGCGAATGACTTCTTCCTGATGCTTCAGGTAGTACTGCAGGATTTCCTTGAGGCTGAGGGTCTTCGGCGCCCCGTTGACAATGGCGACCATGTTGAAGGAAAAACCGGTCTGCATCGGTGTCAGCTTGTACAAGTTGTTCAGCACCACGGAAGCGCTCATGTCGCGGCGCACATCAATGACAATGCGCATCCCGTCGCGGTCGGACTCATCGTTCAGGTCGGTGATGCCATCGATCTTCTTTTCCCGGGCCAGCTCGGCGATGCGTTCAACCATTTTCGCCTTGTTGACCATGTACGGAATTTCGGTGACGATGATGCGTTCCTTGCCGGTTTTCGACGTTTGAATCTCGGTCTTGGCGCGCACGATGATCGTGCCCTTGCCGGTTTCGTATGCCCGGCGAATGCCAGACTTGCCGATGACCAGCCCGCCAGTCGGAAAATCGGGCCCAGGCAGCGCAGACATCAGGTCCGCTGTCGTCGCGTCCGGATTATCCATCAAGATGTGCAGCGCGGAAATGACCTCCGCCAGGTTGTGCGGCGGAATGTTAGTGGTCATCCCCACGGCGATCCCGGTCGCGCCGTTGACCAGCAGGTTCGGGAAGCGCGCCGGCAGCACGGTCGGCTCTTTTTCGGTGCCATCGTAATTGTCCTGATAATCGATGGTGTCCTTGTTGATGTCGCGGAGCATTTCCATTGTGATCTTGCTCATGCGGGCTTCGGTGTACCGCATCGCGGCGGCACCATCGCCGTCGACAGAGCCGAAGTTCCCGTGCCCGTCGACCAGCATGTAGCGGTAGGAAAAGTCCTGCGCCATGCGGACCATGCCTTCGTAAATCGATGAGTCACCATGCGGGTGATATTTCCCCATGACATCCCCAACGATACGTGCGGACTTCTTGTATGGCTTATCCGGTGTGACCCCGAGTTCATTCATGCCGTACAGGATCCGGCGCTGGACCGGCTTGAGGCCGTCTCTGACATCGGGCAAGGCCCGTGCCACGATGACGCTCATCGCGTACTCCAGGAATGAGGTCTTCATGGTTTTGGCCAGATTAACGGTGGTGATCCGGCTTTCTTGACGATCATCCATGTGAATTCTTAGCTCCTCTCAGTGGTGCTGTTTAGTGGTACTTCTGTTTACTTAAAAAGTTTACTGATGCCTCGGGAGTGGCCTCCGTACAAGCAATGTAGCGACGCGCTCGAGGGGACATATCTGCCATCGGTGATGCCGTCTTGTGGCCGGAGCCGGGAATGTCAGTTTCGAAATTCTGCTTGGCGGTTTACCGCCTAGCAGAAGACCCGACTGAGAGACTCGCTTGCGAGGCTCGAAGCGGTGTCCGCTACTTCTAGCTACGCGTCGCCAGCCATTCCCGGCGTAGGTCACAAGGCCCCCCGATTAAGCATCGATGTTCTTGCTGTCGACGTAAACCGCGTTATCTTCGATGAACTGGCGGCGCGGGCCGACCGAGTCGCCCATCAGCATTTCGAAAATACCATCAGCGTTCTCGGCGTCCTCTGGGGAAACCCGCAGAAGCCGGCGCTTGTCCGGATCCATGGTGGTTTCCCAGAGCTGGCTGGCATCCATTTCGCCAAGCCCTTTGTAACGCTGAATCTCCGGCTTTGGTGACGGTGGCAGCTGCCCCAGCGTTTCTTCCAGTTCTTCGTCGGAGTCGATGTACTTCATCATTTTGCCTTGACGCACCCGATACAGCGGCGGCTGGGCGATGTAGACGTAGCCGGCATCCAGAAGCGGCCGCATATAGCGATAAATCAGCGTCAGAAGCAGCGTGCGAATGTGCGCACCGTCAACATCGGCATCGGTCATGATGATCAGTTTGTGATAACGAGCCTTGGAGACGTCGAAGTCATCGCCAAACCCGGTGCCCATGGCGGTGAACAGCGTCCGAATTTCCTCGTTAGCCAAAATGCGCTCCATGCTGGCTTTTTCAACGTTCAGGATCTTCCCCCGAATCGGCAGGATGGCCTGCGTCAAGCGACTGCGGCCGGACTTCGCGGAACCGCCCGCGGAATCCCCTTCGACGATGAACAGCTCGGAAATCTCAGGATCCTTGCTGGAGTTATCCGCCAGCTTGCCTGGTAAGTTGGAAATTTCAGCCCAGACTTCTTGCGGGTGACCTCACGCGCACGTTTAGCAGCGGCGCGGGCCTTATTCGCCAGCATGGCCTTGTCGATCAGCTGCTTACCCTCTGCCGGGTGCTCCATCAAGAACTTGGAGAAGTGCTCGGAGAACATACGGTCAACGGCCGTCCGGGCGTCAGCATTGCCAAGCTTGGTCTTGGTCTGACCTTCAAATTGCGGATCCGGGTGCTTGACGGAAACCACAGCGGTCATGCCTTCACGCACATCTTCACCAGACAGCGGCTCGTCGTTTTCCTTCAAGGCACCTGACTTGTGGGCGTAGTCGTTGATGACACGCGTCAGCGCGGCCTTAAAGCCGGTTTCGTGAGTCCCGCCTTCGATGGTGTGGATGTTGTTGGCAAACGTCAACAGGTTGCTGGCGTAGCGTTGGTGGCGTACTGAAGCGCGACTTCAACGGTGATGCCTTTGTACTGGCCTTCCACGTAAATCGGCTCCGGCAGCAGGTTGTCCTTCCCCTTGTCGAGGAATTCGACGTACTCGCGAATGCCGCCTTCCGCCTTGAACGACAGCTTTTCGGCGGTGTCCTTGCGCTTGTCGGTGAAGTTCAGCTGCAGGCCCTTGTTCAGGAAGGCCAGCTCGCGAATGCGCTGCACCAGAATTTTGTCGTCATAGGTCGTGGTTTCAGTGAAAATGTCCGGGTCCGGTACAAAATGAACCTTGGTGCCGTGCTCATGCTCCGGCGCATCCCCGATAATCTTCATCGGGGTCTTCACTTTGCCGCGCGTGAAGTCGATGTAGTAACGCTTGCCGCCACGGGTGACCACGACATCCAGTTCGGTCGAAAGGGCGTTGACGACAGACGCGCCAACCCCGTGCAGCCCGCCGGACACCTTGTATCCGCCGCCGCCAAACTTACCGCCGGCGTGCAGAATAGTGTAAACCGTCTCCAACGCTGGCCGGCCGGTTTTCTTTTGAATGTCGACTGGGATCCCGCGTCCGTCATCGGTGACGGTGATGGAATTGTCCGGCTCAACCACGACATCGATTTCGCTGGCAAACCCGGCAAGGGCTTCGTCAATCCCGTTGTCGATGATTTCCCACACCAGGTGGTGCAGACCCTGACTCGAGGTCGTCCCAATGTACATCCCCGGCCGCTTGCGGACCGCTTCAAGACCTTCAAGGACTTGGATCTGGCTGGCGTCGTATTCGGCGGCCTTTTCCTCTTTTTCCTTGACGAGCTCTTCTTGGGTTTCTTTATCTTCTGCCATTCATGCTCCTCCTTACGCTTCCGCAGAGTCTGCGGTCAGAACCCCATTTTGCACGTGATACACGGCCGGGGTCTCAATTATTTCCTGGGCAATGCCATCCAGGCTAGTGGTGGTGAGAAAAGTCTGCACCTTGTTTTGGATGGCCTTCAGTAAATGAGTCTGGCGCGTGTCATCCAGTTCGGACAGCACATCGTCAAGCAGCAGCACCGGGTACTCCCCGGTTTGGGCCTTCATCAGGTCGATTTCGGCGAGCTTCACAGCCAGCGCAGTGGTGCGCTGCTGACCCTGGCTGCCAAAATTTGCCACGTCTTTGCCGTTCACAATGAACGCCACATCATCGCGGTGGGCGCCGACCAGCGAGGTGCCTTGGTCGATCTCCCGGCTTTGGTGTTCGCTATAAAGGTCCTGAAGCGCCTTGTAGGCCGTTTTGACATCGCCACGGGCACTTGACGGCACTTGCGTCCGGTACTCGAACGTCAGCTTCTCCTGGCCTTTGGTGATGCCGCTGTGGATTACCGCGGCAAAGCCTGCCATCTGGTGAAGCAGGGTCTCTCTCGCAGAGACAATTTCGGCGCCGTACGCTGCCAGCTGATCCGACAAAACGGAAAGGTAGACCAGGTCTTTAGCCTGGTGGTACTTCAGCTGCTTAAGGTACGCGTTGCGCTGTTTCAGCATGGTGCGGTACTGAGTCAGGTTGTACAGGTACTTGGGACTCATCTGTCCGAATTCCATGTTGATAAAGCGCCGGCGGTTGGCCGGGCTACCTTTGACAATCGCGAGGTCTTCCGGCGCAAATAACACCACGTTGAACCGACCAAGGTATTGGGAGAGCTTCGGCTGCTCGATCTGATTGACACGGGCACGCTTCCCCTGCGTTGAAATCACCAGCTCCAATTGCATCGGGCCACTGCTGCGACCGATGCGCCCATTGACCCGAGCGAAGTCTTCACCAAAACGGATCAGTTCGCGGTCATTGTTGGTGCGGTGGCTGCGTGCTAACGCCAACACGTACACCGCCTCGAGCAGGTTCGTTTTGCCTTGTGCGTTCTCGCCGATCAGCACGTTGATCTGCGGCGAAAAATCAGTATCGACGTCCGCATAATTACGGTAATTATGCAGGGTCAGGTGCTCAAGCTTCACGCGCGCGCCACGGTGAAGCTGGTGTGATCCGGTAAAGTTACGGTATCGCCAGCCTCAAGCTTGCGCCCACGCCGGTCCTCGGCCTGGTCATTGACCAGCACCGTATTTTCTTTCAGAAAATACTTAGCCGCGCCGCCGCTATCCACGACACCGGCATCTTTCAAAAGCTGCCCCAGTGTAATGAAGGCGGTTGTGATCGTCACAGTCGACATGCTGCCACTCCTTTGACGTTAGATTTATCGCAATGTGCGAATTTACTACCTATATATTATACCGTATTAATGCATAAGCTTCAATCCAATTTGGCGTTTTAAGCGGCTCTGCGGCTGATTTAGTGGGGGACGGTCCACCGTACACAAAGAAGGCAAAAACGGCCAAAAACGCAAAAAAATGGCCATTCTCGCGTTTTTCGGCGAGAATGGCCACTTTATTATGAGGTTGGGCCCCGAATCAGACTAAACGTTATCTCTGCCGTGTAAGTGCAGGTGAAAGCAGCGGCGTTTTCGGAATGATCAGCCGACTTTCGGCTAGGGACACGGTTTGATTATCAACTCCAGAAAGCGCAATCGCCGCCTCTTCGGTTCCGGTCTCCTGCTCGCCCAAACGCAGCCGCATCGGCAGCGCTGGTGGCGCCTTGAGACTTATTTGCAGTGTCCACGGTCCGTTCGCGGTGATGTCCAACTGATGCCACTCAGGCGCAACGGCGATCGAGCCGGCGGCGATTTGCGCCAAAGTATATGTACCAGTGAAAAGCGGTGGCAGTGGGACGACGGGAATGTCGCTGGTTAGTGGATCGAGAAACGTTCCCAAAATATTGTCGTAATCGTACACCTGCGACGCCTTGTCGTCATCACTCTTGAAAGGTGAGATTTTATACTCAATCTGCCATTTCATCGGGAAGCTCGCCCTAGTTAAGCCGCTAAAATGGACCGTGCCATCTTCTGTAATTGGTAATACAGTTCTTTTGCCGCTAGCGCTGACCCATGCAAATCTAACCTGGCCATCGCCATATGGTGGCACAATAACAGGCAGCTTAACGGTGGCTTCCCCACGTTGATTGACAGCAATAGGATTTGGATGATGAATAACCCTGTAGCTGCCTGCTTGGATTCTCTGAAGGTCTGTGACCGCTGGCGGTCGATACACAGTAAGCTCTTCATTAGATGACAAAGGTTGCAAATTGGGGGTCAACACTAAGGAAAGCATATTGGGGTCTGCCGCTGTATGCCATTTACTTAAAGGGAGCACATATTTATGCTCATTTACATCGACCAAAAATAGTTCAAGCGGGACAAAATCGAATATTTCATACCCGTTAGTATTCACGCGAAAAGCTTTTGGGTCTGTGCCAACACTTGAAACGACATGCAGAGTGAAATCCATCTCAAAGCTCTCTTCATTCTCCAGATTGATAGTTTTTATCCGATAAAATTGTTCACCAACCGTTCTTGGTTTAATTAACAGGTCTCCGAACAAGGAAATAGATAGTTCCGGCGCTGGTTGAATCTGACCTGAACTGCTTGTGTTTATTCTTGAAATAATTAACTTCGGACTTCCCAAAAAGCTTCGTCCGTGGTCCAATGTCCAGGGAGTTCTTAGCTTAACGTCTTGATTGACCACTGTCCAAAGGTCTTTGGGAAGCATATACATACCCCCACTTTGCATCCCAGGCGACCACGTCACATTTTCAAACAACAGATTCTGATAAGGCAGCGCCGCCTCGACTCGCTGCCCGCCACCCCAAAACATTCCGACCAACATGACGAACCATAACCACCACTTACGCATCTCGCGGCCCCCTTTCTAGCCGTAGATTACGCAATGCAAAAACCCCTGCGACCAAAAGGCCACAGGGGTAATATCAAAACGGGTTTAGTTAGAAGGTCCGGACTGGTGTGATCAGCTGAACAAAGTGCTCTTTGTCCTCAGTTGGCACCAAAGTGAATGGCCGTAGTGGCGCAGTGAACGCGAGAACGATTGAGGTCCCGCCAATGCCTTGCAGCGCATCTTTCATGTAATCCGGGTTGAACGAAATTTCGAGGTCGTCGCCTTCCAGCTTCTGGAACTGGAGGCTTCTTCGACGTTCCCGACGTCAGGCGAGTTGCCGTAAATCGTGGCCGTTTGCTTGGCAATGTTCAGGCTGAGCCGAACCACGTTGTTGGAGCTTTCGTGTGACAGTAAGCTGGCCCGGCCAATGGCTGCCAGCAGAGTTGGCGCGTCGAATTCGATGTTGGTCGTGCTGGTTGTTGGAATCAGGCGGCTGGTATCCGGATAGTTGCCTTCCAAAAGTCGTGAGTAGAACATCGTGTTACCGGCGATGAACAGCACCTGATTAGAGGCAAACCGGATTTCGACATTCTCAATGTCATCGGTCAGTGTCCGGCCCAGTTCAGTCAGACTCTTACCTGGAATGATGACGTCGTAGCTGGCATCCCCGGCATTGGGCAGATCCAGTGTGCGCTGAGCCAGGCGGTGGGAATCGGTCGCAACGGCAATCAGCTTGCCCTTTTCAATTTGAATGTGGACACCAGTCAGGATCGGCCGACTCTCCTGGGTCGAAACAGCAATAACGGTTTGTGAGATAAGCTGACGCAACACGTCGGCTGGCACCGTCAGTGCATCCTCGCTGGACACTTCTGGCAATCGCGGATAGTTGTTTGCGTCCAAGCCGTTGATCTTGAATTCAGACGAGCACTGGTGATGACAGTCTGGAAGTTGTCCTGAACGTCCACGGTCATCGTCTTCTCTGGCAGGCGCTTAACGATTTCGGTGAAGAACCGTGCTGGCACGGTGATGCTGCCGGTGTCTTCGATTTGCAGATCGTTTTGCTCACTGGTGGCGTCGATTTTGCTTTCAATTGAGATGTCGGCATCACTGCCGGTCAGCACTAAAGCAGTGTCCGTTAAGTCCATCTTCAGGTTCGTCAGGATCGGAATGGTGGTCTTCGTGGTAATGGCCCTGGACACATCATTCAACGATTTGATGAACGTGGCACGTGTGATCGTGAATTTCATTTTTTCTGTCCTCCCAAGCGTAGCGTTATCTATATAATACGCTTTTTAAGTAATAGTAGTAGAGGCTGTGGACCTTGGGGAAAAACTTGAGAAACCCAGGCAAATAAGTTTTCCACCTGTGGATAACTCGGCGTAAAAGTCGGTGCTGAATCCCTGAGTTTTCCACAAGTCCTATCCACGGTTGCGCAACCGGTTCTTCAGCTCGATGACCTGATCCTTCAGCGTGGAATCGTCTGTGATGGCTTGCTCGATTTTTTCGTGGGCGTGAATGACGGTGGTGTGATCCTTGCCGCCAAACTCCTGGCCGATTTTCGGCAGACTGTTGTCGGTCATTTCGCGGGCCAGATACATCGCGATTTGCCGCGGCATGACGATTTGCTTGACGCGCTTTTTGCCTTTCAGATCGCTGACGGAGACCTGATAATATTTGGCGACGATATCCTGAATTTTGGCGATCGACAGCTCGGAGTCCTTGCCCGACAGCTTCAGACTCTTGAGCGCCTCAGCTGCCATGCTGGTCGTGATGTCCTCATGGGCCATGGTGGCGTAAGCCTGGACCCGCACCAGCGCGCCTTCCAGCTCACGCACGTTGGAGTCGATTTGGCCGGCGATGTAAGACAGGGTGTCGTCGGGGATGACGAGGTGCTCGGCATTGGCCTTGTTGCGTAAAATGGCGATCCGAGTTTCCAGATCTGGCGGCGTCACATCAACGGACAGGCCCCACTTGAAGCGGGACACCAGACGCTCTTGCAGCTTGGGAATCTCGTTGGGCAACCGGTCCGACGTCAGGACGATTTGTTTTTTTGTTCTCATATAAGGCGTTGAATGTGTGGAAGAACTCTTCCTGCGTGGCTTCCTTGTCGCCGAAGAACTGAATATCATCGACCAGCAGGAGGTCGACGTTGCGGTACTCCTGCCGAAACTCCTCCTGTTTCTTGGTCTGGATGGAGTTGATGAAGTCGTTCGCGAAGGCCTCCGAGGTCACATACTTCACGTTGGCCTGAGGGTTGTATTCCAGCAGCTGGTGACCGATGGCCTGCATCAGGTGGGTCTTGCCCAGCCCCACGCCACCGTACAAAAATAGCGGATTGTAGAGTACGCCGGGTTCCTCGGACACGACTAAGGCCGCGGCGTGCGCCATTTGGTTGCCCTTGCCGGTGACGAAGGTCTCAAACGTGTACTTACTATTGAGATGAGATGTTTCCTTATAGGTCGGAATCGGGGCCGACTCTGCCTGCGAGTTGGCAGGCTGGGTGCCTGGTGCAGCGGTGCTGGTGGCAGTCGAGTTGTCACCCATGATTTTAATGACAGGCGAGATCTCGAGGTTGCCGAACTCGTAGCACCACTCGACGACCTTCGTCACTAGGTTCTGTTCCCAGTAGGTTTTGTGTAGCTGTGACGGGACCCCAATGGTGATCGTGGTTTGGGTCAACGTTAGCGGTTTGACCGCCCCGACCCAAGTGTTAAAGCTGACTGGGGTCATTTCTGCCCGGAATTTTTCTTCTAAATATGCCCATAGCTCATCGATATTTGGCACGTATTGCCCCTCCGCAACCGAAAAATGTAGTCGAAATCAAGCCGCCAACCGATTTTCCCATGGATGATCGATTCGCGACATCGCACTTTTCAGTTTAGCATTGCCCTGTAGAGTTTTCCACAGAATCAGAAGTTTTCCACATGTTGACCGTCCAAGAAAATCAAGTTTCCCCAGCGCAGGGATAATCTTGTCCCCAACGCGTGAATAAACCGCTAAAAGTCAGCTTTTTTTCGAGTTATGCACATTCTGGTGTGAAACGTAGGGCCCGTTGTGATGCATGTTTCACAAGTTTTGAACAGGTTGAAAACATCCTGTTGATAACTTTCTCAACAGGCTGTGATTTTGCCGACAAGCCGTTCATCAGCCTGGGGATAACCGAAAATAGCGAAAAGTCGGGTGACAGGTTGTCCACAGCTTTGTGCGCAAAGTGGCCAATTTGTGGACAATTCCAGAAGGGATTTTTTTCAAGGAATCCTTGACGCGGCAGGGGGTAGTCCGTATAATGAAAAGTTGTTTACTGACAATCAGTTATTCGGCGTAGCAATACGCATTAAATAGCAAACTTAACAGGAGGTGTTCCTATGACCACCAAACGGACTTTTCAACCGAAGAAGCGCCACCGCGAACGTGTACACGGCTTCATGAAGCGGATGAGCACGAAGAACGGCCGCAAAGTGTTAGCACGGCGTCGCGCTAAGGGACGTAAAGTATTATCTGCCTAACCAACCACTGACCGCGTCAGTGGTTTTTTTTGCAAGGTGCCTTGCAGTCGCGCTCTTGGCAGGATGGGTAGCCGCTACGCATAGCTAGCCACTCCTGAGTTGCGACTGCAAAGCCCGATTAGGGATCCTCACCTTTTATTATAGGTGGAAACCCCAGAAAAACCCGTGCGAGGCGCGGCCTGGTCTTGTATACTAGTAAGCAGATTGTGAGGGAGCGCTTTGCGAAAGTCATACCGCATTAAAAAGGAATCAGAATTTCAAGACGTGTTCGACAACGGCGCATCAGTCGCGAACCGCAATTTTGTGATCTACACCCTAAAGCGTGACCAGAAACATTTTCGCGTTGGCATTAGTGTCGGCAAGAAGGTGGGTCACACCGCAGTGATGCGCAACCAGATCAAGCGTTACATCCGCCAGAGCCTGCTTGAGCTCAAGCCTGAGATCGACCCGCAGGCGGATTTTCTCGTGATCGCACGGCGCAGCGCCAACCAGCTTGACATGGCCGGGACCAAGAAGAACTTGGTTCACGTCATGAAGCTGGCTGGCCTACTCGCTGAATCAGACGTGACAACGATATAATACGGTTTTTGTTGGAGGACTTATTCGTGAAAAAATCGACCAAACGGCTCTTACTGAGTCTTGGTATCATTACGCTGGTGCTAGTTTTAAGCGCTTGCGGGACGTCGACAGTTACTAAGGCATCGACGAACCCGTGGGACCGTTACGTCATTTATAATGCGGCCCAATTTGTTCTTTGGCTGGCTAAGATTTCCGGTGGTAACGTCGGTGTCGGGATCATCTTATTCACCCTGATCATCCGGATCCTGATTTTCCCGCTCAGTTACTACCAGATCAAGAGCATGAGCAAGTCGCAGGCGATTGCGCCGCAGCTCAAGGAACTACAGAAGAAGTACAGCTCCAAGGACACTGAGACCCAGCAGAAGTTGCGTGAAGAAACGCAGAAGCTGCAGGCCGAAGCGGGCGTCAACCCAGTTATGGGCAGCTTGCCGCTGCTGGTCCAAATGCCGTTCCTGCTGGCCCTGTACCAGGCGATTTACCGGACCCCGGCGCTGAAAGTCGGGCAATTTCTGTGGATGAACCTAGGCAAGCCTGACCCGTACTTCATCATGCCGATCCTGGCGGCGCTGTTCACCTTGGCAACGTCGGTGGTTTCCACGCTGGCTCAGCCGACGCGGACATCGACGAGCTGGATCATGGCCGCCGTTTCGCCGCTGATGATTTTAGTCGTGGCCTTTAGCTTCCCAAGTGCCTGTCGATTTACTGGGTCGTCACCAACGCCTTTTCACTGGCGCAGACCTTCCTGCTTCAAAACCCATTCAAGATGAAGAAGGAACGGGAAGAAAAAGCACGGGCCGAGAAGGAACACGAAAAAGCTGTTCGCAAGGCTTACAAGCGTGCACTGAAGAAGTAATCGGGAGGTTATCATGCCCACTTTCCAAGGAGCCACGATCCAAAAAGCGATCGACGCCGGTCTGAAAGCAATGAAGCAGGACCGCGCCGCCGTTTCTGTCGAGGTCGTGCAAGAAGGCAAAAAGGGCGTCTTAGGCATTGGCAAAAGGCCGGCGATTGTGAACCTGCAGATCAATCCGGAGCCAAGCCCCGCACCCAAGGTCAAACCTGAACCTAAATCACACCACCGCCCACCGCTACCCAAGCCTAAGTTGCCAGAGGCGTTGCGCCGTGATCAACCCGTACGTGACGACCAAACCGCCATTGCGCTGGTTCAAAGTTATCTCGAAGACATTACCACGCAGCTGCAGATTCCCACCACGATCGACAGCGAGCGTCGCGGGGACACCGTGTGGTACGCGATGACCACACCCAAAGATGCGCTGCTCATCGGTAAGCACGGGAAAATTATCAACGCGATTCAGTACCTGGCCCAAACCGAGTTTAACCACTACGGTAAAAGTAAATGGACCATTATGCTGAACGTCGGCGATTATCGTGAGCGCCGCGATGCTGCGGTTCGCCGGTTGGCCGAAAAGTCCGCCCGCGAGGTCATCGCACGCGGCACGGCGATTTATCTCGACCCGATGCCGTCGTTTGAGCGCAAGGCGATTCACCAGACCCTGGCCGACAATGAATACGTTGAGACGCATTCCGAGGGCCTCGACCCGCGGCGGTACGTCGTGATCACGCCGAAGCGGCCGAATTTTTGACAGATGGTCCGCAATTTTGTATGATACAGGCAATTCAATAAGCGATAAAGTAGTCAAAGTGCTTTGTCCATGCTGATCCCCAGACTGGGGACCAGTGTGGCGACGCACTTTTTTTATGCTATGGTGCGTAGAGTTCGCGGTCTTAGCCCGACGATCAGCCTAGCTTGAAGGTTTGCCGCCGTTTTTTTGGCGGCGAGCCTTCAGGCGTAGCTGAGCGCTCGGGCGTTGCGAACTCGTAGCCCGATTAAGGTGAAGGTGCGCAGAGTTCGCGGTCTTAGCAGGATGGGTAGCCTAGCCTAAGGCATTGCCACTGGTTTTTGGCGGCGGGGCCTTAGGCGTAGCTGGCCACTCCTGCGTTGCGAACTTGGAGCCCAGTTAGTGAAAGGACGATTAACGTGGCACAAACAGTCACTGAATACGATACGATCGCGGCCATTTCGACGCCGCCTGGCGAAGGGGCGATCTCCATCGTGCGCCTGTCAGGCGAAACGGCGGTCCAGACTGCGAACAAGCTTTTCAAGGGCAAGGACCTGACCAAGTGCCCACGAATACCATTAACTACGGGCACATCATCGATCCGGATTCCGGCGAGGTGGTCGACGAAGTGATGGCGTCCGTGATGCGTGCGCCGCGGACCTACACCTGCGAGGACATTGTCGAGATCAACTGCCACGGCGGCATCGTCGGCACGAACCGCGTCCTGCAGCTGGTGCTCGGCGCCGGCGCCCGCATGGCCGAGCTGGGGAGTTCACCAAGCGCGCCTTCTTGAACGGCCGAATTGACCTCACCGAAGCCGAATCGGTCATGGACCTGATCCGCGCCAAAACGGACCGCGCGATGCAGGTGGCGGTCGATCAGCTGGATGGTGACCTGCGCAAGCTGATCACCAACCTGCGCCAGGAAATTCTCGAGGTGCTCGCCCAAGTCGAGGTCAACATTGACTACCCCGAGTACGACACGGATGAGATGACCACCAAGATGCTGCGCGAAAAGGCGGAGCTGGTGCTCAGCCGCGTTGACGAGCTGCTGCAAACGGCTAACCAGGGCCAGGTGCTGCGTGAAGGGCTCGCCACGGCGATTGTCGGGCGGCCCAATGTCGGCAAGTCCTCGCTGCTGAACCACATGCTGCAAGAGGACAAGGCCATTGTCACCGATGTGCCCGGGACCACGCGTGACGTGCTGGAAGAGTACGTCAACGTGCGCGGCGTGCCGCTGAAGTTGGTCGACACCGCCGGGATTCGCAAAACTGAGGACAAGGTCGAAAAAAATCGGCGTTGAACGCTCGCGTAAGGCAATCACCCAGGCCGACTTAGTGCTGCTGGTACTGGATGCCAGTCAGCCTTTGGCCGCAGAAGACCGCGAACTGCTTGATTTGACCAAGGATAAAAAGCGCATCGTCGTGCTCAACAAGCAGGACCTGCCGCAGCAGCTTGACATGGCGGCACTGGCCAACCTGGTGCCGGAGGAGCAGATCATCCGCACCAGCATGCTGGATGTTTCCGGGGTGGACGCGCTGGACAAGCAGATCAAAAACCTGTTCTTTGGCGGCATTGAAAACAGTCAAAGCACAGTGATGGTCACCAATGCCCGGCAAAGCGGGTTGTTGCGCCAGCCAAGGCGAGTCTCAAGAGCGTGCTGAGCGGCATCGACGCGGGGATGCCCATCGATCTGGTTCAAATCGACATGACTGCCGCCTGGGACAAACTTGGTGAAATCACCGGGGATGCCGCACCGGACGAGCTGATCACCCAGTTGTTCAGCCAATTTTGCTTGGGCAAGTAGTGGTTGCCGGCACCGTTCATTTTTTTAACGATAAAGGAGTTCTTAAATCATGGCAGATCCAAAAGTACGTGAATACGAGGCTGACACCTACGACGTGATCGTGGTTGGTGCCGGTCATGCCGGCTGTGAGGCCGCGCTGGCCGCGGCGCGCATGGGTGAGAAGACCTTGCTGATCACGATTAGCCTGGAAATGCTCGCCTTCATGCCGTGCAACCCGTCTGTGGGCGGGCCGGCTAAGGGCGTCGTGGTCCGGGAAATCGACGCACTGGGCGGTGAAATGGGCCGCAACATCGACAAGACCTACGTTCAGATGCGCATGCTCAACACTGGCAAGGGTCCGGCGGTTCGCGCGCTGCGGGCGCAGGCGGACAAGGCCGCTTACCACCGCTCCATGAAGGACACGATTGAAAAAGAAAATAACCTTGACCTGCGCCAGGGGCTGGTTGAGCGGCTGCTGGTCGAAGACGGCACCTGTGTCGGTGTCGTTGCGGCCACAGGGGCACGCTACCGCGCCAAGAGCGTGGTGCTGACGGCTGGTACGTCTTCACGCGGCAAAATCATCATCGGTGAGCTGATGTACTCCTCAGGCCCGAACAACTCCTTGCCTTCCATCAAGCTGTCAGAGGACTTGGAGCGCCAAGGCTTTAAGTTGCGCCGCTTCAAGACCGGCACACCGCCGCGCGTGGACGGCAACTCAATCGACTTTTCGCAGACCGAGGAGCAGCCGGGCGACACCACGCCGCACGCGTTTTCCTACGAGACACCGGATTCCGTGTACCTGAAGGATCAAATGTCGTGCTGGATGACCTATACCAACGAAACGACGCATAAAATTATTCGCGCCAACCTGGACCGCGCCCCGATGTTTTCGGGGGTAATCAAGGGCGTTGGGCCGCGCTACTGCCCGTCCATTGAGGACAAGGTCGTCCGCTTTGCCGACAAGCCGCGCCACCAGCTGTTCCTGGAGCCTGAAGCCGCGACACTGAAGAGTATTACGTCGGCGACTTTTCGACGTCGATGCCCGAAGAAATCCAGCTGAAAATGCTGCATTCCGTCGCCGGGCTTCAGCACGCTGAGCTGATGCGGCCGGGTTATGCCATCGAGTACGACGTGATCGAGCCGTGGCAGCTGACCGCAACGATGGAAACGAAGATCGTCAAGAATCTCTTCACTGCCGGCCAGATGAACGGCACCAGTGGCTACGAAGAGGCAGCCGGTCAAGGCATCATGCGGGCATTAATGCCGCCTTGCGTGCCCAGGACAAGCCTGGCTTCACGCTACGCCGCTCCGACGCCTACATTGGGGTGATGATCGACGACTTGGTCACCAAGGGCACTAACGAGCCGTATCGGCTGCTGACGAGTCGTGCCGAGTACCGCTTGATCCTGCGCCACGATAACGCGGATCTGCGGCTGACGGAGATGGGCCACGAGCTGGGTCTGATCTCCGACGCCCGCTACGCCAAGTTCCAGGAGAAAAAGGCGGCGATTGAGGAAGAAATTAAGCGGCTGGAAACCACTCGTCTCAAGCCGAGTCAAGTCAACGACTGGCTGGCCAGTATCAACGCTGCGCCACTTAAAGATGGCGTGCTCGCCAGCGATTTTCTGCGTCGGCCGGAGGTGTCTTACGATGACCTGATGCAGTTTATTCCCCGGGAAATACCACTGGACCATTATGTCACGGAGGAAGTTGAAATCTCCCTAAAGTACGCCGGCTACATTGAAAAGGAAAAGCAAAGCATCGCTAAATTGGAGCGGATGGAAGCCAAGAAGATTCCTGACCGGATCGATTATTCCGCGATCAACGGACTGGCGACAGAAGCGCGGCAGAAGCTGACCAAGATTCAGCCGCAGACCTTGGCCCAGGCCAGTCGCATCAGCGGGGTCAACCCAGCAGATGTGGCGATCCTGTCGGTTTATGTCGAGCAAGGCAGAATCGCAAAAGTGGCGCCTGGCGCCTAACGAAAAACGGCACTGACCTCAATGGCCAGTGCCGTTTTCATGTACAGAGATAGGTTAAGCGCGTTTTTGCTGAATCTGCTTGTATTCGGCCGGTGGCAGCTTGCCCAGCTCGACCAGCTTGCTTTCAATCTGGTCCAGAACGGCGTTGCGGTCATCGTGGTCGTTGACAAAGTCGTATTTGTCGCGGTCGATCGTCAGCAGCGTGGAACGCGTGTAGCCCTTGGACCAGTCGCGGTACGCCTGGTTGACGCGGTGGTAGTAGTCGATCAGTTCCGGCTTTTGGCGAATATCTTCCATTTCGCGACCGCGGCCCTGGATCTCATCGATTTCGTGTTCCGGGTCGATTTTCAGGTAAACAGCCAAATCAGGCATGCCATTCCAGGGACTGCCGTTGACGTTGGCCTGCATTTCCTGGGATAAGGTGACATAGACGTTGAAGTCGACATCATCGATTTCACCGTGCTTGTGCAGCTGGCTGGCCATGACGAAGTCCGATTCCAGTGAGGAATCCATCACCGCATTCTCCTGCAGGATAGCCTTCTTGAGCTGCTGGTAGCGGAACGTCAGAAAGGCGATCTGCAAAATAGTCCCAGTGGTTTTCCGGCTATCTTCGCCAGCGGAGTAGAACTTCTGCAACATGTTGGCGATCATGCCGTTGCCTTCGACGTCCTCATAAAACGCTGAGGAATGGAGATCCTGTGACAGGATTTTTGTGAGGGAGGTTTTGCCCGCACCGATACTTCCGAGGATATAGATCATGAGTCTGCTTCTTTCTGTGACCAGTAGTTTCTAGACAATAACGTTGTCCATTATACGCGAAATCAGCGGGCTTAACAGCGCAAAATGGGCCAGATGTGGGTGGTATTCGACCCGCCCCCACAAGATACGCCGAACAAATGGCGCGGTGCCGGGGATGCCACTGGGGGCGCAAAAAAACCAGCACCACAGGAAAATGATTTCCCAAGTACTGGGTTGATTGCCAAATTTTTAGGAGTCCCCAGGCGGCCTTGTAAAAAGGTCTCAGCGCACCGTGAGCAGGCTGATGATGACGCCGGCAACAATGACCGCGACCACGCCCTTTAAGCCTGTAGCGCGCAAGGAGAGCTGGTTGGTGCGCCACTCCGCAAAGATCAGGCCCAGCGTGACGATCAGTGCTACGATCCCCATGATCAATAATTTCATTACCAGTGCGTCCATGAGCCGCCTCCGCGTCAGTTATACTTCTAGGTCAAAAAAGGGATTGATCTGCTTTTGCAGGTCGTGGATCTGGACCAGGTTGACCGAAGGCATCAGCCGGTAGATAAAACCGGCAAATGTGTCACGGTGAAACTTGTAGTCCATCCGGCCCATCCGGTGCGGCCGGCCGTTCTTTTTTTTCCCAGACTTCGAGATTATATTCCGCGTCCGGGATGATTGCAATATACCTGTGATCGTCGAGCGCGACGATCGGCTTAACAACTGATTGATCCAACATCGCCATTTCCTCCAAATTCCAATCGAGCTGATGGCCTGCCTTCCGGAATGTGCTAACAGGTAATCGCTGTGACATCAATTATAGCAGAGTCGGTGCAACCGGCGCGGTAAAAAAAGTTTGTGAAATCTCGTGAATCAACTTTCACAAGCGTCCAAATTGGCGCGGCCGTAAGAAGTAGCCTGTCAAGCCCCAAAATCAGGAAAGGCGCATTGAAACAAGGATGAAAGCATACTATGGTACGCACCAAGCGGCCACAAAAAAATATTTTTCCTTGGCCACCCAGACAACTAAATTTCACAAAGTCGGTGCGTCCGACTGCACTGACACTGATTATACGAACGAATGTTTGCCAAGTCAACAGAGATTCGTTGACCACTGAAAATTAATTCATTTATGTCAGGAAGAACGCGACGATTGGATTCAAATGTCCCAAAGAGGCGGTCGCGACATCCGGAAGCGGAATGACGTCACGCCAATTGAAGGCAGCAGGCATTCAGCCCCTACGCCTGTGCCTGCAATGTTATTTAATGGCAAAAATGGCCGAAAAGCCCGCGTCAAGTGGCACGAGCTTTCCGGTCAGAAAGTATTTCCCGGGTGATGTTAGATCAGGTTGAAGTGCGTCAAGGCATCCACAATGCCACCTTGCTGGTAATCAGTGGTTTGGTAGTCAGCAATGGCGGCCACTTGCGGCAGTGCGTTGCCCATCGCGACGCCCACTGTGGCGCGCTTCAGCATGGGGATATCGTTGTTTCCATCACCAAAGGCGTAAGTGGGGATCCGCGCAAATTCCGGTCGGTCCGTCAGGATGTCGATGCCGGTGGCCTTGTTGATGCCGGCGTTGACCACGTCCAGCGCGAATGGCCCGTTGCGGAAGAAGGCGAGTTCCGGAAAGGCGGCGACATACTGAGCCCCAACTTCGCGGCCCTTGTCGGTGTTCGGCGTGAACAGCAGCATCATCACAGTCGGTTCGTGCAGGTAGAAATCGTGATCAACCGTCGGGTTGGCTTGGTGTACGAGCTTGTAGTTGCCTTCGATGTTGGCGTCGTGGTGAGTGGCCGCAACGTGTTGATCGTTGTAAAAGCTGATGGCGACGTTGTCCTTGTCTGCCTGGGTCACAAACCGTGCCAGTTGAGGTGCCCCCACTGGGCTTTGGTACAGGTGCCGCCCCTTGTAAAACACGTCTGCCCCATTGCCGCAGATCAGCGTGTCAATGCCGGTTTGCGCCACCAGGTCGTCCAGCTCCCAACGGTTGCGACCAGTGCAAATCACCGGCAGGACATCTTCGTCTTGCATCCGTTTGATTGCGTCCAGGTTTTCCTTAGGTACCTGCTTGTCTTGGTTCAGCAGGGTGCCGTCGAGGTCAAAAAAAACAAACTGCTTTGGTCATGTGATCCTCCAATAAGATTAATAGGGCTATTCTACCATACCCGCACGTAAAAACGGCCGCGAGCACCAGCTCGCGGCCGTTAGTGGCAAATTACTTGCTGAGTTTGGAAGCGGCGGCTTCATCAATAATGATGATGGCGTCTTTGTGGTTTTGCAGGACCGAAGCCGGCACGTGGTCGGTCACAGGGCCCTCGATCGTGGCTTGATGGCGTCGGCCTTATTTTCGCCGTAAGCATCAGGATGATCTGCTTGCCCTTCATGATCGAGCCGATGCCCATGGAGATGGCGTACCGCGGCACGTCCTTTTCATCGTCGAAGAAGCGCTTGTTGGCTTCGATCGTCGATTCAGTCAGGTGAACCTTGTGTGTCGTCGAGTCGAAGCTGGAGCCTGGTTCGTTGAAGCCGATGTGACCGTTGCGGCCAATGCCGAGGATCTGGATGTCGATAGGGTTGTCGGCGATGATCTGGTCATAGTCCTTGGCTGCCTGCTCGATGTCAGCGGCGTTACCGTCCGGCACATACGAGTGCTTGAACGGCTTCTTGTTGAACAGGTTGTCCTTCATGAACTGGTGATAGCTTTGCGGATTGCCCTCTGGCAGACCCACATATTCGTCGAGGTTGACAGAGGTCATGTTGGAGAAGTCGAGGTCGCTGGCAACCATTTCTTGGTACAACGGAATCGGCGTGGAGCCGGTGGCCAGCCCTAGTACCTTGGCACCGTTGTCGATACCTTGCTTGATCAGCTCGAAGGCTTTCTTGCCGCCCTCGTTTTTATCTTTAACAGTAATGACTTTCATGTCTGTTCCTCCTTGTTTTGGTCTAGTCCATTATCGAACGTTCAGGAGAAAATGTCAACCGGTCTATACAGATTTTCACATGAAAAAAGCGGCCCTGGTGTCACTCGCCTTAGGACCGCTTTCATTATACGTAGATGGGCGCACTTTGCCTACTGATGCGGATCGGTCAAGTACAGCTGGCGCAAATCCCTGAGATCGGTCGCCGAAAAGCCCAGCTGTTGCATGACGTAATGCGGCCAGTCGCCAAAGTCGCTATCGATCAGGTCTTTTACGGCGACGTAGCAGGAGGCCTCAGCAGCGTTCTTGTTCATGCGGTCGACCAGCTCGCTGGCGCCGGTTTTCAGCGCGGCCTGAACCTCTTCCGTTGGGGCGAAGAAAACGGCGTTGGTCAGCAGGTAGTCTTCACGAATCGTGGCCTCAGGGACGCCCAGCGCGCCTTCGATCATCATTGCGCCGATGCCGGTGCGGTCCTTGCCCGCCGCGCAGTGGAAGAGGACCGAGCGGCCGGGCTCAGGATTGCCCAGCAGCAAGCTGAACAGCTCGCGGTAAACATTATTCGCATGCGGGTCGGTGAGCATTTTCAGGTAGACCTCGGCCATCGGATCCATCCGGTGATCAAAATGCGCACGCAGGTGGCGACCAATTTTCTGGACCAGACCGTTGTTGTCGAGCGGGTACACAGAAAGATGCTTGTAGGTGACGCCTGGCGCGAGCACGTCTGGACTCATCGCGACCTCACTGTCTGAGCGGAGATCGACGACGACATTGAGTCCGTATTTACGGAGCCAGACGGCGTCTTCCGGCGTCAATTCGGACAGGCTACCGGAACGCAGGAGCTTGTGCGACGCGATGACCTTGCCATCCGCTGCCGGGTAATCGCCGAGTTCGCGCAAATTAACGCTATTTTTCAATGAAATCAAACGGTCGACATGAATCCGCCTCCAACTTAATGCTGAATCCATTATAGTATAGTCAGCTGGAGAAGGTTCAATCGGGCTGGTGATGCAGGAGTGCAAAGGGGCAGAGAGAAGTTTCACCAAACGCTGTTTCTAAAGGGTTTACCAGCTTTTTGACCTGGTTTTCTGAAAGCGGGTGGCCTAGGAATAGCCAGAACCGCCATTTTCGCGTATAATCGGAAACGACAAGCACGCAAATAAAGGAGCGAATCATGGCAGGAATCAAACTGTTCACGCTCAACGGCAATGTGCCGCTGGCGCAAAAAAATCTCACAAGAACTCGGGGTGCCGCTGGCGCCTGCGTCAGTCAAGCATTTTGCCGATGGCGAAATCGCGATCGACCTGGATGATTCTGTCCGCGGGGCGGATGTTTACGTGATCCAGCCGATTTCGGACCCGGTCAACGAGAACCTGATGGAGCTTTTGATCATGATCGATGCGCTGCGCCGGGCTTCCGCGCACGCCATTAACGTCGTCGTGCCTTACTACGGTTACGCTCGTGCGGATCGTAAGGCCCGTTCGCGTGAGCCAATCACGGCCAAGCTGGTCGCGAACCTGCTGACCATGGATGGCATCGACCGCTTTGTCGCTGTGGATCTGCACGCCGATCAGCTGCAAGGGTTCTTCGACCTGCCAGTCGATCACCTGCGCGCGATGACCCTTTTTGCCAAGTACTTCAAGAGCCTGAACCTCGGCGCCGAAAATGTGGTCGTTGTGGCGCCGGATCACAGCGGCACCAAGCACGCCCGGGCGCTGGCGGAGCTGCTCAACACGCCGATTGCCATCGTCGACAAGCGAACCGATACCGGCGAGGTGGGTGTCATCGGCCATGTGCGCGGTCAGCACACCATCATCATCGATGACATGATCGACACTGGCAAGCGCGTAATTGACGCAGCTAAGGCCCTGCGTGAAGCGGGTGCGCTTGACGTGTACGCAGCGGCCACTCACGCGGTCCTGTCGCGCGGCGCTGCCACCAAGCTGAGTAAGCTGGACCTCAAGCAAATCGTGCTGACCGACACGATCAACATGCCAGCGGAAAAACACTTGCCGAACATGAAGATCCTATCCGTGGGGCCGATGCTGGCGGAGGCCATTAAACTGATCTCCACGAACCAGTCGATCCACCCGTTGTTTGAACCCCAAAACGATTAATTAGTAAATCACGGCGTCAGGCGAATTTGCCTGGCGTTTTTGCGTGGTCTCGCACAATTATGTCCGGGTTTGACCAGTTTTTTTGGACTTTTTTTTGGCAAAAGGTGTTGCGCCAGTAGGGCTTGCATGATAATATATTTAAGTCGTCAAGTGATGACATCCAGATTCATGGGTGGTTAGCTCAGCTGGCAGAGCAACGGACTCTTAATCCGTGGGTCCAGGGTTCGATCCCCTGACCACCCAGAATAGCGTTATCAACCAGTAGCAAACGTTGTCAAAACAGCGTCGTTACTGGTTTTTATTTTAACCAGATTGTTATTGGCTGTCATTGATTATCAATAAAAGAAAACCACGAGAAAACCACGGAGTTCATTTCTGCTTGGCAGGCGGTGGCCGTCCATTATGGGCGGCTATTTTATTATCTATTGTTGCTACTGCATGTTATACTGTGTTCGTCTATAGAGACAATATAACCAAAAAGGAGGAATTATCATGCATTTTCTTTGGGCTTTAATTGTTGGCGCAATAATCGGCGCTATTGCAGGTGCGATTACAAGCAAGGGCAAGTCTATGGGCTGGATTGCAAATATTGTTGCTGGCCTTGTCGGTTCCTCTTTAGGGGAAGCACTCCTTGGGCACTGGGTCCTCAGTTGGCCGGAATGGCCATAATTCCATCGATAGTCGGAGCAGTTATTATTGTCGCTGTTGTATCTTTCTTTGTTGGCAGATCTAAAGACTGACGGGAGGTCGGACTATGGACGCATTAAAATCGGTTTTTAAGTTCATGGTAGCAAGCACTTTTCTTGTTGGTGGTGTCTTGGTAGCTGGTACAATTTGGGCAGCTAAGGGGATCGACAAGGCTGGAGATAAATTGCAAGATTCGATTCACGATTGATAGGTGTTCTGGCCGTCCATCATGGACGGCTATTTTTGTGCCAGTAACTGGTTCTGATATTCGTTGTCTAGTGCAGCCACGACCGTACCTCAAGGAACAGTCGTTGAAATTGTGTCAGAACGCGTCTGTCAGCGCCGTATTCAAAGTGGATTTGAGCCACTTAGGACTTTTCCAGAACTCCATTGTTCCAGGTCAATTAGATTGACCTTAAATCCTGATGGCTCTTGCCCATAACGGATTATCAGCACACAAAAAAAACGGGCATTTCTGCCCGCTAGATGAAAACGGCAAGTCACGTAGTCAGCTTCCAAAGCAGAACGATCTGCCGGTGAAGTTGTCTATTTTTGTGGCTACGGAGTACAAACGCTTCGCATGATGAGCCACGGTCTGTAAAATGCGCCACCGGTTAGCTATGCCGTGCGTCGGTTAAAACGGATCTACCCGCTTATCGCCTAGGACTGTCTTAATTATATCATAATCTATTGGTTATTGATACTATACGTCTGCTGCGAACAAGCCACGTAGCTGCTGGATCATGCTGACCACTGAATACGGTGGTTCTTGACTCGCCGTGCTGACCTCACCCCGGTTTTGATACCAGAATTCGGTCATCATCGCCACGGCGACGTCGAACTGTGAATATTCTTCCAGCTTGGCAATGTCTGCGGTGCTGTCTACCGCATTGTGGACGTAGTCTTGAGCGGCTGTAATGTAGTTTTGAATGAGTGTGTCATCAGTATCAGTCTGCACACGCAGGCTATTTTTAATGTTATCAGTAGTGACAGTCATGTGCTCATCTCCTATATAAAAATAGGGCGTACCCCAAGGTACACCCCAGACTGTTTCATTAAGCTGCTGGCTTGGTTACCGGTGTGATGTCAACAATTCGAGCAGCGTCTGGATCAACCACTTCATAGTCGTTGCGAATGACCACGGCCAGCCCTTGGCTGTAGCTGTCGAACCGTTCCCACTGGGTGTTGACCTCGTTCTTCTGGGCTAAGAAAATTGCTTGAGAAAAGTCTCCGATGATGATCCGATAGGTGCCCGCCTTATCAGTCGGCAATACTTTGTTAGCAATCACGATCACCGGTGCACCGAACAGCTGCTTGCCAGATGGTGCCGTGATAGAGGGTTGAAGCAGGTAGCGACCTTCGCTGTCCTTGAGGGTGTCAAGGTAGTTGTAGGCGTCCTGATTAACGATCACAGACAGGGACAGCGCCGGGTCCAGTTCGATGTTGAACGTCTGCTTGATGTCGTCTAAGCCGGTACCGGTGATGTGCTTGAAGTTATCGTTGGTGCCCGTCTTGCCAGTCAGAACGCTGATAATGTTGCTATTGTCCGTGTTTTGTACCAGCTTCTTGAGTTGATTCTTAACCTCGGCAACAATATCAACTTCACTGTCTTCTACCAGTTCATTAGACAGATAGATCTTGCCAGCACGGGTCGCGACTTTGTAATCGACACCGCGGAACAGGGTCGCATCGATCTCCGGAACGTCGGCGAGTTCTTCCTTGGTGGCCAGTACGCCGTTGTTGGTGAGGGCGATCGGGTAGGTGCCGACTGGGGTACCAACTTGCTTTACCGTCACGTATTTAGCCAAGTCATAGTCGGATTTCTTGAGGTTCCAGACGTCTTCAATGACTTCTTGAGGGACGACAGCACCGGCGGTGGTTGTGGTCAGGCCGTCACGTTGCTCACCCATGCTACGAATGTAGTCTTCGTAGGCCCGCGATGCGGTGTATTCTTCATTATCAATAATGGTTTTTTTCAGTCATGGTTTTATCTCCTTTTTCTGGTTGTTCAGTATTAGTTTTCAGCCACTCGGTGTAGCTGCGTTTGTCCACTTGGACGTTGGTATCGTCATACGCTGGAATAGCTACCAGTGAGACGTCAAACAGGCTCTTGACTTGCTTGATGGTACGGATCACTTGGCCACTGTCGTCCTTAGTGAACGTGTCACCATCGGGTGCTGCGTTGAAAGTGAAGCTCATGGCTGACAGGTTTCCAGCTTGGACGTTCGTGTACGCATCGTTGGCGGTGGTGGTGTCGGGGAGAGTAGCTTCAAAGTGAAGTCCCTTGTCGTCTACGTCAAGTTGTAGGGTGCCGGCTTTAGTGCTGGCGAGGACCTTGCTAAAATCGTGATCAGATACCAGATAGACGTCTGACAGATCCACGCCATCGAAGGCACTAGGATCGACGACTTCCTTAAAGCCACCTAGATCCTTGCTTGGACTATTGAAGACTACGGCATAGCCGGTGAGCTTCTTGGGTGTATCATTTGGTGCGGTGCTTGGATCCTTTTGGTCTTGGCTGTCGTCTGCTGTGGTAGGATCAGCGGCAGTTAGATCAGCGTCAGGATTCAGGCGCTTTTCTACGTCATCATTGTTCATTTGACGCACTTCCTTTCTGTTTATCTTGATAAGTGACAAGGTTGCTTAGCGGCGTATAGTTCAGGCTGGCCATGATCTCATCTCCACCGGGAATTGATGGCAGGTTCAACTTAGCGCGTGCTTCATTGGTGGTCAGCAGTCCGCCTTGCAGCCCCTTAATGGCTAGTTCTTGCATCGTCGTGGGGTCAGCACTGAACAGCTTGTCTGTGTTAAAACTAAACCGGTTGTCACCCGTTGACAGCTTGGCGTCCATCTCACTAGTGAAGCAGGTGAAGTATTGCACCAGCGTGTTTTGCAGATAGACTAGGTTTGATTGCACGGCGTTAGAGTGCTCGCTCTCAATACCTAATCGATCTAGTGGTAAGCCGAACGCTTTGGCAATCTGTTTCGTTGTCCAATCGCTAGAATTGACTAGATTCAGCACGTCAGTATTAACTTCGAGTTGCTTGTAGTCCATATCATTGTCGAGAATGATGGTCTTGAGGGCATTGTCACCGCTGTTAGCAGTCTCAAACTTTGATCGGATATTCTCCTTGGCCTTGGCATCGAGCTGGGACTTGTTCACCTTGAGTATGCCAGTCCCTTGGACACCGGTATCGAAGAAGCCTTTGAGTAGCTTGTGTCCCGCATGTTGCACCCGAACTTCATCATGCAAGCTGTAAAGAGGCGATAGGCCCTTGTATCCGTCTTGTGTGAAGCACTTGAAGTGCAATACCTCGTTGGCGCTTAAACGCTGTGAGCGACCATTCTGGGGCGTATACGTGTAGCTGATAATGCCGGTCGTATCGTCTTGCTTGACCACCATTTGGCTGTTTGGAACAAACTCGAAGCCGGTGACTTGTCCGCTAGGGTTCTTAGTAACGCGTGCGAAGCTATTACCATTCAGCAGCATGTTGGCCACTAGGGCAAACTTGAACGACCATGCTGTCATGTGATCGTTAGGGGCCTTGTTGAGTAACCCGCTGATACGCTTGTCATTGTATTCAATCGGGTTAGTCGCGAGGTCGCTGGCAATCACGCGCACCGCCGTAAATACGTCCGAGTTTCGCAAAGCATGAACGCCCACATAAACGCCGCTGTCGTTGCTCGTCATGCTGACAAGGGCATCTAGGAACGGTTCGCTGTTGTCATCGCGAGGTTGTGTTGTGTCATTCGTGAAAAAGCTCATTGTTTCACCTCCCTTTGTTGAAGTTGATGATGACTGCGATGGCGATCAGGGCTGCGCCGATTGCTACCATGCCAACGCCACACCCGAACAGCCACCAGATACCAGTGACGATACAGATCATGCCTAGCAGTAATAGCACGGTCTGTGCGTTAAAAGCTGAAGTCATCGCCCGAATAAAAGTCATTGTCCGCTACCTCGCTTTCTTTGTTTTGATCCATGGCAATGGTGTAGGCATTCATCAAAGCCGCTATGGGGTCGATCCGTGTCGCATTGTGTGCCTTGTCGATGATCGGGTTGTTGTTGGCGTCATACTTTAGAATGGCGTTGTTCACCGCATAGGCCAGTAGTTGGTTGTCTGCGTGCTTTAGGAGGCCGTTAAATAGATCATCACGGAACCGCACAGTCGGTATTGACAGCGTGCGCTGGCCTTGGCGTACCTCAACCATTGGCAAGTCTCGTTTCTCAAATTCTGGCAGTAGGTAGCCGAATGACCACGGATCGTAACAGATGGCGCGCACACTCCAGTGGTTCCGCTCGATTATGTCGAGAATGAAGCGTAGCACCTCGTCATAGTCGATCATGCCGCTGTCGAGTTTGGTAATGCTGCACTCGCCGCGACTGGCGCCACTGATGTAATCGAACCCGTCACGTTTGATTTTCTCTTCCAGTCCGTACTTAGTCCCCACGAATGAATGGCTGTCAGCATACAGGTAGCCATCTTCTGGAACTAGCCATGAGATGCTGGTCAGGTCACTAGACTTGGAGAGGTCCAGCCCGATATACACGTCTTTTCCTTTGGTGTCTGGCGGCTCGATAGTAGCTTTCTCCCAGTCGTCCAGACTGATGTAGCTGTCTGCTCTAGCTGATTGCCACATGTTGAAATTCTTGACGAGGATCGGTCGCAATGTTCCTTGCTTGGCTGACAGGTCCACGTCTGCTTGCAGGCTAGGCCGCATTGTCCTTGCTCTTTCAGCATTGGCCAGTAGTGGATTGGACTTCTCCCAAGTCTCTGGTGAAAAGGCTTCGTCTTTGCTATCCTGCTCAAAAATGGCAATAAAATACCGATCAGCTTGTTCGCGACCGGTTAAGATTTTGGAAACGAATTTGTATTCCTTATACATTGGGCCGTTCATGTCTGGCCCCGTCGTTGAGATGACGGCTAGTAACTGTTATCACTGTTGATCTGGCCAGATTTGAGTGTTCGTAGAATCTCATCGGTACGAGCTAAGGCGAATTCATCAATAATAGCCAAGTCACTTTGATAGCCATCTAGGCTGTGCAGATCAGACGCAAGCGGCACGGCTCGGCTGTTGCTCGGCAAGTCAATGATCTCGTTGCGGTTAATCTTCAAACGTTCTCGCACAGAGGTAGAAACTTTCCAAACTTGACGTAAGCCGCTAGACAACATATCGAATGCTAAGTGTGCTTGAGCGTTGCTGTTGGCTGTATAGACGATCTCTCGGTTCATGGCTGGCTTGTTCTCCCTGAGGAGATACAACGCACCTAGATCAGCCATCAGGAAGCTCTTACCATTCTTGCGTGCCATGCTGATGTAGGCTCGATCATACCGGCGGTTGCCGGTTTCCTTATCACGCCAGCCGAACAGCTCTGAAATCAACCACTTCTGAAACAGCTCTAACTTGAGTGGTGACCCATCACGTGCCGGCATCAGTTCGATGAATTCAATGGCTTTGTTGGCAAAGTCCTCATCGAAGTAATACGGCCATGGGTTCTTCTTGCGCTTGCTGGCTTTTAGGTCTCGCCGATAACGTCTTGCAGCTTGCTTGATTTTCTTGCCGGCCACGATGTCGCCGCTTATTACCTTGTCGGTATATTCAGTCGCATAGTTCATTGGGCTATCAACTCCGCGAACGGGTCGTCAGGCTTCTTCTTAGTCTCGCTCTTCACTGCTAACTTAGCCCGGCTGTAGACGGATAGACCCAGCAAGTCATCGATGCGGATCATCTGGTTCGTGGCATCTAGCTTCATCTTCACGGCCGGATTGGCTTTCACGCTATCAGTGGTTTCAACCGTCATGCCTTGCTCTTTTACAAGCTCGGCCGCTTTCTGAATGTCAGAATAGGCTTGGCAGTGACTGGCAATCAGGGCAGCGTCCAGTTCGCTCACTGGAATGTCTTTCTTGAGTAACGGCACAATACGTTGCCACTCGGTCACGGCATAGTCATCAAGCCATGCAGGGGGCTGCTCAACTAATTCTTGATAGGTAAATAATGATTCTTCCATGTCGCGCCGATCGGCGAGCTTCTTCTTGCTCATCGTGCCACGCATTTGGGTAATGGATTTAAGCGGTGCGCCCATTGCTATCGCGTCCTTTCTTTATAATTTGGATCAGACTTATCTAATCTAATTATAACACGAATTTTCTAGTTTACATAATTAATTACGGTAATCACTGATTTTCAATGGTTAATCTGGGATGCTTGGTCCCCATGACTGCATGACCTAGCCCCCATAACTAGATGGGGATAGCGTGCGGCGTCTTCGACTTTCGTCTTCACGCCATGGCAAGTGTTGCACAAGCTTTGTAGGTTGCTCTCGTCGAAGCGTCGGCTCCAGTCCACACGTATCGGTACAATATGATCTACGACGTCGGCTTGCACGTATAAGCCGTTGGCCTTGCATCGTTCACACAGCGGATGTGCTAGGCGATAGGAATACGACAGCTTGCGCCATGACTTGGACTTGTAGAATTGGAAGTAGCGACCACCGATCTCTTTGCGGTGTGCATAGCGTTCGTTGTCGGACGCTCGCGGTTCTGGCTGGTGCTTGTCACAGTACCGTTGATTGAACGGCACCATGGTGTTGCACCCAGCGTGGTTACATAGCTTCATGATCATGCCAATACGCCTGCTTGTTGCTGGTCGACATAGTAGACGCTGACTACTAGCTTGTGGTGTTCCATTTCTAGAAGTTTATTTGCTGGCTCCTGATATACCTGAATACTTTTGACCTCTACCGAATGAATCGCAAAGAATGCTGTCAGCATGCGGTTGACCTCTTTCTCTGTTCCTGCTACTTCAAATTCTTTCATAGTTCTAAGCTCCTTTGGTTGTCTTCTTGAGCGTCACAATATCGAACGCGTTCGGATCATCGTCATAGGCAATAGACTTAATTGTGTACAGTGCGCTGTTCAGCTTTATCATCATGCTGTCGTCTAGCGCGTCAGTGTGACGTACCACGATGGCGATGGTGTCCTCTAAGTCTGTGCCAGTGATCTGGTAGGTCTGTGTAACGGTGCGGTTATATGATCCATAGAACAGGGTTCCAGTCGGCTCAAATGTAGAGATGTTAATACCTGCGCCAGTCCTGTGGTTAACTGTCTTACCGATTTCAGCCACCTTGTTCAGGCGGGCAATTGAATAGTTCTTCATGTGATTAACGCTCCTAATATCTCTTATCCTTGACAAGATCAATCATGCGTTCAATTGAACTAATGGTGTCACTTGCTGAGAAACAAAGTTCATGGTATGCAATATGGCTAATGCTTCCATATGAAGATCGTGTCAATAGGTTAACGTGTGAGAATTGAAAACCATCTGATATTTCAAACGTTGGATATACTTCGATTTCATAGCCTTCACGTTGCTTAACAATGATGAACCAATCTTTTGGTGTCATGCTGCGCACTACGTAGTGTTCCTTCACAAGCGCCCCGAGTTCAGTCCACTTGTCCCGATCGTGGTTAACGTCTAAGAGTGCTGCTCTGCGATATGCTGTTTTTGTCATTTTAATTTCTCCTCGCGTATAGTTTTAAACTTGTTTGTCTTTTACGTGGTCCACGTGGTCCACCCGGGCAAACGCCGGTATATCGGCGTTTTGAGTTACAGCTTACGTGGTCCATACCCGGTCCATACCCGGTCCAGTTTATTAGCTGTAAATGGTGGACCACGCATGGACCACGTATAGCCCACGTAGCAAAACTCGCAATCCATTGCTGTGCCTGGGATTGACCACGTGGACCACGTGGACCACGTTAGAAACTAGAAAACTATATCCGCACATACCCATGTGGCCGGTTTCCGTGGATGCGTAACCTTTGCGCTTGCCAGCCTTCCATGTTGTCCATAATGAGCTTGATCCGTTTTGCGTCAGAGTTTGTACGCCCCATCAGGTAACGATCCACTGACTTGTCAAACACCACTTCCATGATTTCTCTTGTTGTGGTTTGTTGCAGTGGTTGTAATTCACCGGCGTCTAAGTGCTGTTGTAACCAAGTAGCAACATCGCCGTTATGGTCAATATGCGTGTGAAAGAAGCTGGCTTTTAGGCTCAATGACAGCTTTTCCCAATTCGACGGTACTTTCATGTTGAGGAAGTCCTCAATGGCCTCTTTCATCGGGTCCACGGTCTCTGCTTCCTGTTGATATGGTTTCGCCAGTTGCATCAGCTTATCGTCAGCAAAGACACTCTCACCTGCATCCACCCATGTTTTGACCTCTGCCAGTACCTGATGTACATCGTGGTTGATCTTCGGCACGCTTTCTTCATTGCGCCACACCACCTTTGTGGGCTTTGTAACGCCACATCTGATAGGGAAGAAACGACGTTCACCAGTGGCGTCTTTCAAATAGTCCTGTTGATTAGTGCTACCAATGAATACACACTTGCGTAAGTGTGGGTATACGTAATGGCTATAACTGCCGCGATATGAATCAGACTGGGCGCTAATGAAACTCTTAGCTGATTCAATCTCGGTCTTTTTCATAGCGGAAAGCTCACCGAGTTCCATGACCCAGTTGCCTTGTAGTTTCTTGTAATCCTCATCGGTCTTGCCCATCGATTTCAGTGAATCGCTGAACTTCTCCGGGAATAAGTTACGAGCAGCGGTGCTCTTGCCTAGCCCTTGTTTGCCTTCGAGAATTGGAACGAGCTCAAACTTGCAACCGGGCTTGTAGACTCGTTTCACTGCACCAGCTAACCACTTGCGCGTCACGATGCGTGTATATTCGCTGTCCTCGGCACCTAGGTAGTCGATGAAGTACCGTTCAGCTCTCGGGGTGCCGTCCCATTGTTCCGTTTCGATCCAGTCTTTAACCGGGTTGATCGACTGCTCTTTGCCAATGTTGACCATCGCGTCTTGTTCGTTTTGCTTACTGAACAATATATTGTGCTTGCGTTCAATGTATGAGCGGACGATAGCATCGTCTTCATCGGTCCAGAATCCTTTGCGGATTGGTAATCCTTTTGCGCCTTTGGTCTTGATGAGTAACTCTGAGAAGTCGTCCCATGCAATCACTCCGGCAAAGCTAGGATCATGTTCTATTAGCAGTTGTAGGTTGACGACTGAATCTTTCTTGATCCCACCGTTACCGTCAACCTTGAGTTCTTCTCGCCACTTCTCTTTGCCCGAAAAGTCGACACTGACCACTTTGTCAGCTTCCTCTTTAATATCTTCTGGCATTGTTTTAACCAACGGCACGCCTCCTCTCTTCGGCTTTCAATACTGACTTGAAAATCTTGTTCACTTCGGCTTCTGGTAGTGGGCTGTCTAAGTAGCTGTCGTTAGTGGTAAACAGCAAGTTATACACTGTTACTGGGTCTGCACCCGTAAAGAACAGCTTGCCAGCAATCCTAGTTAAGAAGTCGTTGCGGTTTCCATTTCCAGTACCGGCTACCATCTCGTCGAGCAGGCGACCGGACCAGCGCTTTCCTGTGTAAGCAGCGGAACCCAGATTCGGGTTCGGATGGTTGACACGCTGAATCTCAGTAAGTAACCACTGAGGCGCGGGTGATAGCTTGGTGATCTTGTGCCCTTTAAGTGGTTGATACATGCCGTTCTCGCGAATGCTAGGAAAAACCGGCACGCCCAGCGCCGTGTAATCGAGACCGGTTTTCTCTCCAGACTTGGAGAACAGATCGGCCCGACTAGTTAGCTTGATATTCTTGGGATAGGTGAAGAACATATGAAGTCCACCGTTTGGGGTAGTTTCAATATAGGTAGACGGTATCTGGCCAGCGCGCCCATCAGCGCTTAGTTTTGCCAGCGATTCATTGCCATCAGCGGCACTCTTGTGGCCCATGTCAATGTCGAATACCAGCATGCCGTCAAGTCCTAGGCCGATATTGTAGTCCGGGTGTTCACCCCACCATGCCTCGGCTTGCTTAGGTCCGTGGTAGCATCCTTATACCCGTGTGAGCCTTTGAGCGGTGTTCTGGTGCCTGGTGCTAGGGGATAGACGGCAAAGCGTGTTGCTGGTATGAGAGGGCCATCTCAAGCATTGTCGGCATCGGGATCACCACCTTGCTTCATACCAGCTTCTAGCAACCGACGGCTGTCGATGATCTTGTCCATCATGCAGCTAAGTAAAGCTTCGTACGTACCACTTGAACGCGTCACTTCTAAGAGCACGCGTCCTTCATCTTTTTTTGTTAATACCGCCACTTGATAAATCATACAGAGCCTGAATTTTGTCAGATAGTGCTAGGCCAATGTTGCTTGCGTCTGTTAGAATTACGTTAACTTCTCCCAAATCATTAATATCCATCATAAATTGCCTCCATTTTCCTTGACAAAAGCATCTAACTAGAGGCAAGCTAAAAAGGAATATAGATCTTTTCGCTTGTCTTCTTCTCGCCTTGAGTTGCCGCTCTTGGCGATTTTTTTGTGGCTTCAATCAGTGAGCGCTTTTCGGCTTTTTGCGCTTGCCAGTACCGATCACACTCGGCATCGGCTTGCACGTAGTCTCGCCACTGAAATCCGAACCTTGTGCTAACCATTTTCGGCATGACGATCGTCCTCCGAGAATTGAACGTAAGCACCGCAGACAGCCCCAATCAGGAATGCCATGCAGAGTGCCGGGACGGTGAGCGGGTGGCTTAGTAGCCACGCAATGAGATTAATCATCAGCGGCCTCCTCGTTTTCATACAGCTTTAGGATCTCCGATACCCGCAGCAGCTCTTTTGCAGCCGTGATTGCCAGCTCACTGTTGGGGACATACTTACCGCCAACCGTGACATTGCTGTCTTCTGTAATGGCCAGAATGTTGAGGTTAATGTCGTCCATCAAGTCTCCGAGTTCGCGGTCTAGTGCCATCTCTTCTTTACTGAATAGCTTCATGATGTTGTGCCTTCCTGACGCTCCTGCGCCTGTCATAAGTTGCTTACAATTTGCCGCCTGCCCAGCGTGATTATTTGCCGTTGTTCTTCATGTAGTTGTCGATGTCTACGGTATTGATCCGCTTAACGCCACCAACCACTTGCATCGGCAAACCTTTTCTAGTCCAAGACAACAGTGTGTTACGAGCAACACCGGCATAAACTGCTGCTTGTCCGATGTTCAACTTTTTGGATTCTTCATGCCGTGGTGCAAGCTCGCTAACCGCTTGGATCACTTCCTGATGAATACGGCCTTGTAGCTGCTTGTCGAAGTCCTCGGACAACAATAGTTCTGCTTTCATTGAAGCCATTTGAATTCGCCCCCTTTCACTCACAATATGAGAATATCATAAACTCACATATCGTGAATGTCAAATGAAATCACATGCTGTGAGTCAATGTGCTATTATCAACTTTGAAAGAAGGTGAATTCGTGGAAAATAGGCTTGCACTTTTACGTAATGAAAAGGGATTGACGCTTAAACAATTGGGGAAAATTCTTAACGTTCGAGACAACACTTTAAGCCAATACGAAACAGGAAAAAGAAACCCTCAACTTGGATTATGGGAAGAAATTGCTGATTTTTTTAATGTCTCGTTAGACTATTTATTAATGCATACTGATAAACGAGACTATTCGTTTTCCTCAACTGAAGATGTAATAGATTTGCTAACAAAGTTTCACGATAAGAAGATTTATTATGATAATTTGTCGAAAGAAACTGTTCTAGAACTGTCACTATGGCTGTTAAATCATTTAGATTTGTTCACCGATGGTCAATATAAAAATCTTCTTGACGAGGTAGATGGATTAGTTAGATATGCTTCGTCTGAGTATAAAATGCTTAATGAATACTCTAAAGAGAGAAAGAAGCGAGAAAACGTTAAGCAGCAAATAGTCGATTCTTTGGATTATGAAGAACCGTACGACGTTCTTCCAAAACAAGTATTAGAGTTCATGAGGCTTTCCGATCGAAAGGGCTGGGACGTCGCTCAAAAATATTTGGAAAAACTCGACAAAGAACCAGATCCTCCGGAGGAATAATTTATAACCAATTCGTAGTTATCGTGGCCGATAACTCGGCCGCCACCTTTTACTCGAATTTGAGTAAAACTCTCCAATCTAACACCGCCTGCCCAGCGTGACGGATAGGAGAAGAATATGGCATCAATTAAAAAGTACGCAACGAAAGACGGCAAAGAGTTCTGGCGCGTTCAGGTCTTTGCTGGTAATGATCCACAGACTGGCCACAAGAAGTACAAGGTGCGGCGAGGTTCAAGACAAAAAGAGAAGCCACTGTTGCAGCAGCTAGACTTGAACTAGCAATCAGCAACGGTGACTTAGAAGAAGAAAAGCCAACACCCGTGTTCTTTCGGGATGTATATGAGGAGTGGTATGGAAACTATATTAATACGGTAAGAGAATCTACGTGGGCCCGAACGGCTGGCATGTTTGACAACCATATTCTACCGGCATTTGGTGATAAGCGGATCGCCACTATAACCACTAAGGACGTTCAGAAGGCTGTCAAACAGTGGTTCGAGTTCACGTCAGCGAACTATAAGCGTTGGTATAACTATGTTTCATCGGTTATGGACTATGCAGTTCGGCAAGGGTACATGGACAAGAATCCAGCCAAAGCCGTTGTGCTACCGCACCATGACGATCTAGCGGGTGATGAGCCTGAGAACTTCTGGACTAAGGAACAGATGAATCATTTCTTTTCTTGCATTGACCAAGCAGCTCACTTCGACATTTTCGTCATGTTTAGGGTATTAGCCTATACCGGTGTTCGACGTGGTGAGTTACTAGCGTTGACTTGGAACGATGTCAGTTTCAAAGACAACAGCGTGAAGGTCAACAAGACACTGACGCAAGGCGATAAGGGACGGCAAATAGTTCAGGCGCCAAAGACGCGAGCGGGGCGGCGTACAATTCCGGTAGACAACCAAACGATTGCGTACTTGAAGCGATGGCGCAGAATTCAGCAGAAATCGTTCTTAAGACTGGGCATCAATACTATTGGGCCTGACCAGTTGTTGTTTACCAATACTAAAAACGGTTATCAGTCATTGAACACGCCCTCAAAGCGTCTGCATAAAATTCAAGATGATAATGACCTCACCCCAAGGATCACTATCCACGGGTTTCGGCACAGTTTTATATCAAACTTGTTGATTGCCGGCGTTCCTGTCACTTCGGTACAGAAGTTGGTCGGGCACACTGATCCGACTATTACGCTTGGCGTGTATGCTCATGTCAGCGCGAAACAAGAATCGGAGGCCACTGCTGCACTTGCCAAATATATGCAAAATTGAATTAGAAAACCACAGAGAAAACCACGGGAGTTTTAAGGCTGGTTGGTAACAGCTCTAGGGTGCATGGTTAAGGCGTTTCATGTGAAACAGTTACGTTTCCCCTGACCACCCAGAAAGCAACATTATCGTGGTGCATGTGGCTATATAAAGCCCGGTGCACCGCGTTTTTATTTCGCGGAAAGTTACCGAGATACAGCGGGCTATTCAAAAGAGCGACTCTTGCGATTTTTAGAATGAAAATCCGATTAGCGAGCGGGGATGCGCGGCCTTTCACAGGTCACGCGTTTTTTTGTTTAGATAATTATTGAGTCCTAGAATCCCCCCAGGTCGCGTTTTCTGGGCTTATTTGTGGGATAGCGGAGCTAGGGAGTTCATTCCGACTACGCGCTACCTAAGAGATAAATGGGTGCTCATTGCTACGAGTGCAGGTTATTGCAGGTAGGATCATGCGCGGGTGTCAGATTTTTACAGGTTTCTGAAGCGTACACCCTCTCGCGCGAGTGATCTAGGATTATTCCGGATATCGGGACCATACGACCGGATCCCCGTCTGAGGTTAATCGCATTTCTGCAGACAGGGGAGCGAGCTAAACTCCCTAATTAATTGATACTGCATTGATTGTGAACGCGGTGTACAATTCGGTATGAAGCGGTTACTACGGCAATAGGGGCGCCTACGATGAAAATAAAGTTTAACCCAAAATTTTACAAAGGCTTGCCCTTTTGGTGTCTCATTGTGTCTGTTCTAATGTCGCATGTTGTCCATACGGGGTTTATATCACTGATTTTATGGTTGGGGACAGTCGCCACTATGTTTAAATTAGAACGAACCAGTAAGCAGTAACTCAGTGCCCAACTATCCAAAAATTCTGAAATATGTCGTCTTCTTGAGTGCGTGGCTATGTTTGTGCTTCTGCCTAATCACCGTAGGGCGGGCCTATTATGCGCTGTGGTATGGTAAACCATGCCAAATTGATCAGGGAGAGCTTCTGAGCGACTCTTACGAGCGTTATAACGGGTTGTAATTCGGTTTCCCAACGCTTAGCTAAGAGATGTCACATCATTGAAACTAGTTGGAATGATGCGTCGAGGATTTACACCACAAGTGCAACAAATTAACTAAATAGAAAAGTCCATCGCTTTAGTCTTTGTAGAATGGAATCACCACAACAAGGAGAACTCGACTATGAGCCTGCACAATCATCCTGCCTTAACGGAAGATTTGTCTGGTTATTCGAAAAGGGGAGTTGTTGATGAGAAGATTATCATACCGATCCGTGAGACCCGATGACTATCCTGTGATGGCGGCTTGGTACAGGGATCCCCGGGTGATGGCGCCGGTGGGTTTTCCCGAGGGGATAAGTAAAACCACTGATCAGATTGCCGCAACGGTCGCACGCGATATGGCGCGGCCAGGCGCCGGGTGGGATATCATCCTACTCGACGATCGGCCAATCGGTGAATTCATTTACAGTATGAAAACTTCGGATGCGTTGACGTTTGATATCACGATTGGGGATTTCAGTTGCCAGCAAAATGGCTTTGGTAGCCAAGTACTGCGCGAGCATCTGCCCATAGTGGCGCGTGCACAGGCGCGAAACATGTGGTGATTGAAGTTGATGCAGCAAATGAGGTCGCACTGCATGTTTATGCCAAGGTGAGCTTTAAGCAAGATCCTCACCAGGCGGTATCCTGGCGTGATAGTCGTGGTCAGATACATGAAGCAGTTGCTCTAGTGTTAAGCCTGTGAGCCTTGCTGATTATTTCAATCATATTCGACTTGTATGTGATGCGTTAAGCAGATTGTGATAAGCGATTGTTCAGCGCAATCTTCGCCGGACGGGGTAGCTAAATTGTAAAAGTAGTAGTTTAAAGTTGCGCCAAACGAAAACCTCATCCCATAAAAATGGAATGAGGCTATTGGTGTAAGAAGAAAATGTAAGGGGAGTTAAAATTTTGCGTTTCTAGTGTTTAGATGTGCTTGCGCTGATTTCCAGCCATGCCAAACAATGCCCCAAGGACTGATAATGCGCCAACACTAGCCGCAACCACATTGTTGGTGCTACCAGTTTGTGGCAATGTCTTTCTGATTGGTTTACTCATTGCTACCGTTTTCTGGGGTTGCTTTTTTGTGATTGAAGCTGGTGCGTCAGTTTTGGTAGGAGCTTTAACTAGCGCCCACCCATTATCGTCATAGCCTGCCTGGCGGAGCTGATCCTTTGTGACAAAAAGGGGGTCGCCAACAACTGTACGAGTCTTAACTAAGGGTAAACCATTGGCATCAAACCCGGCTTGTTTTAATTCATCAATTGTAATGGATTCTGGCGTACCTACTTGAGTTTTATTAAACGAGTACTTATCCGACAGTGCTTGGGCTTCCTGCTTTTTAAATTCATTAAAAGTGGTGTTGGCCTGATCTTGCCGCTGTTGAGCTAGAGCTGCCGCCGTGGCGTTCATTACTTTGTTTCTATCCGTTACGCCTTGCTCGTATCCCTTGGTGAAAGCCTGATTTTTCAGTGCTGTGGCAGTAGGGGACTTGCCCTGGCGACCGATGGCGTAACCGTCTTTGATGTCGTTCATCGTGGCGCGGCCGATAATCTCGG
>NZ_BBAJ01000013.1 GCF_001311195.1 Lacticaseibacillus camelliae DSM 22697 = JCM 13995 | reverse complement strand
CAATGAAGTACCGCGACTTTTTTGAGTGGAGGCGCAGATAATGAAAGTGATGCTGATCGGCGCACCTGGCAGTGGGAAGTCGACACTGGCCCGACAGCTGGCGCAGCAAACTGGCTGGCCGCTGCTGGCGCTGGACCGGGTCTGGCACGCGATGGATTACTCCGCTGCCGCCAAGGTCCATTTCATCACCAAGCAGACGCAGTTTATGGCTGCGCATCAGGACTGGCTGATCGATGGTAATTTCACCAGTACCATTCCGCTGCGGCTCGCTTCCGCCGACTTAGTGGTGTGGCTGCGGGTGCCAAGCCTAGTGGCCCCACTACGTCTAGTTCGCCGTTCACTGGCCTTCCACCACGATCCGCAGAGCCGGCCGGACATGGCGCCAGGCTTTCAGGAACATTTGGACCGAGACTACTTGGATTTTTTAACGTATGCGGTGACTTTTCGCAGCCGGGTAGAGCCCCGCTTGGCGGCGCTGCTCTCGGCCGCGCCCATCACAACACGGATTCGCATCATTCAAAGTGCCAGTGGCAAGTCTGCCTTAATTGGCGAACTCACTAGCCTCGCGTCTGGGCAGGTTCCGCGCCGGACATCATCAGTGCAGCAGTGATCAAGCAGCTAGCTGACGCACCTTAAGAGGAACAAGGCAGCTTCATCGCTGATTTGGATACGTACCTGGACTATCTTGCGGCGCATAAGATCATGACCATGAAGCGCGCCGCCACGCTCAGGCAGGCGGGGCAAGACGCTGCTACTAAAGCGAAGCAAAGCGGTGGGCGGGTCATTTCAATGAAGCAGGTTAAGAAGTTGGTTAAGGACAAAAATTCGCGGCACTGATCTTGCTGTTCCACGTGAAACAAATTGATCGGAATTTTAAAAACGGCGCTGGGCGGCAAGGTTCAGCGCTGTTTGCTTACACGCCGACGTACAGCGCGTACTGATACTCGTCCTGCCACTGGTCGGCGAGCCAAAATTCGCGGCGGTGGTGAGCTTCCTGGGTCATGCCGAGGTGCTGGTAAAAGCCGATGGCGGCAGTGTTGCTGGCAAGGACGCGGAAGCTGATTTTGCCGACGGCTTGCTGGGCGGCCTCGGCCTTGACTGCGTCGATCAGCGCGCGGCCGATACCTTCGCCTTGGGCCATCTTGCTGACAGCCAGGCCGGCGACCCACTGGTGGCGCATGCTGGCGTATGGTCCGGCAAAGTGGCACGTGATGTAGCCGCATACCTGGCCGGCGTCAGTGCAGGCGACCAGTGTCACTGCCGCGTGATGTAGCAGATCCGTTTTGAACCCATCGTATTCATCCGGCTGCATCATGTGCGGCGTTTTGGTTTCATCCATTTCGCCGGTTTCAATTTGCCAGACGGTGGACATGTCGCCATCAGTGGCTGGTCTAATCGTGATCATTTGAAGGTTTCTCCTTATCTTGTGGTGAATCCACAGTGGTCCAGGGCCAGTCAACAACTGGCAGGTGCGGCCTGGGCAGGGCACCGCGCAGGGCGACAGTCAACTGCCCAATCGCGAGTTGCCACTGCTGGTGCGCCGTGGGGTCGCCGTGCCGTAGTCCAGCTAGAATGATTTTGGCATTTTGCGGCCAGTTGCTTTTCAGCTCGGCAAAACTGGTCGCGTCGGTGCGCGTGACCAACGCGTAAGCCGCGTCGAGGCAGGCTTGCTTGGTTTCGTCTGACAGGCTGGCGGTCCAGGTCGCGATTGTGTCCTGGCTGAGCTGAGACAGCAGGTCAGTTTTCGGCAACGAGACGAAATCTTCGCTTGAAACGGTCCAGGAAAAAGGATCATGCTGGCTGAAGCCGTGGGCGCGGCTTTGCACCACAGTAAAATCAGAATCGGGATCAAACAGGGTGCCGATCAGGCTGGTTTTCGGCACCAGCTTGTGCACGCGCGGTGAAAGCGGCGTTGGGACCGGCTTCCCGATGCCCGGGCCGTCTGCGTTGAACACGGCCTGCACTTGATCCTGAAGGGCACCAGGTGCTTCAACAAAGGCATAAGTCGCCAGCGTCCCGCCCTTGGAGTGCCCACCCAGAAAATACGGGCCCGGATAGGTCGCGGCGATGCGCTTGAAGTAGGCCAGAGCGGCTTTCTGAGACGGGATGGCTTGCATGTAGGCCATGTTAAAGTCTTCCTTCCAGTCGACAAAATCGGCGCGGGTGCCGCGAAAGGCGATGAACTGGCCGTGCGGTAGGGTGAGCGTCAGGGCCGAAAACTGTTTTTGCGCCTCGACGTCGAGTTGGGTGACCTGATCGTGCCACGCAATTGGCCGATACCGCGGCGCGTGAGTCATCAGTTTCAGCAGTGCCAGATTTTCCGCGGGCCGCCAGGTGTGCTGGGTCAAGGCGGTGAGCTGAGTGCTTTTATCCAAGGCGTGCAGGGTGCCACTGGTCACCGGCAACTGTGCAAAATCGAAGTAAGCCAGCTGCGAAAGGAGCACCCCGTCGATTGGCCCGAGTGGCACGGCGCTGAACGGTTCTTGCGCGTAGCTTCTTGCGTAATCCAGCATGTTGGGCATCCGTCTCACCTCCTAGGTTTATTATGCCATAGCTGTTAAGTGATTTTAGGGTAATCAAAAGGCCGAAGCCTCTGCCCCGGCCTGACACTTATTTCTTGCGGTACATCATGTAGAGCGACATGATAGAGTCAGCCAGCATGATGATGGCCATGAGCCACATGGCGTGCGTCATGTTGACCATATTCATGCTAATGTTAGTGGCAAAGACCATCCATACTAGGACAGCGTTGGCGGCAAACATTAACCAGGTAAATAGCTTAGACATTTTACACCCCTCCAGATCTATCCACTATTTATAACGATTCTATTCTACACTGTTTTCGGGCTGGAAGCGTGTTAAAATGGAATCGGACTTAGGTGAGGCACAATTTCCTTGCCAATGATGAAAGGGGAAAGATTATGACACAGCATGTGTATGATGATTACTTTTTCGATGAACCGGCGTACAACACCCACGACGGCGGCTATGTGCCGCTTGAAGTCGCGGACGCGCCGGAGTCCCAGCTGGCGATCCCGCCGCTGTTAAAGCCTGACAAAGAGACTGACACCGATGCGTGGTATACGTTGGAGGCGCAGAAGGGCGAGACCCAGATCCTGCCCGGCGCCAAGACCAAGACTTGGGGTTACAACGCGCCGCTGCTCGGCACGACGCTGGCGTTTGAAGTCGGCAAGCACATTCATGTGACATTGAAAAATTCGCTTGATGAATTGACCACATTCCACTGGCATGGGTTGTCGGTATCCGGTCCGTACGTGGATGGCGGCTGCCACGCGCCGGTTTACCCTGGCGAAAGCAAGCAAATCGACTTCACGCTTGACCAGCCGGCCGCGACGACTTGGCTGCACGCGCACCCGTGTCCGTCGACCGCTGAGCAGGTCTGGCATGGTTTAGCCGCAATGGTGCTGGTGCGTGATCAGCACGAGGCCAGCCTGCCGCTGCCGCGGACTTACGGCGTTGATGACATTCCGCTGGTCCTCCAAGACCGCCGCTTCCACGAAAATAACCAGTGGGACTACCACGCCGATTACGATCCAGATGGTGTGCAGGGCCCGACTGCGATGATCAACGGGACCGTCAACCCAGTCTTTGATGTCACCACCCAAAAGCTGCGTCTGCGGATCCTTGATGGGGCCAACCGCCGTGAGTGGCGCCTGCATTTCTCCGACGATTTGGAATTCACCCAGATTGCCAGTGATTCCAGCTTGCTGCCGGAGCCAGTTCACTTCACACACCTGATGCTGACCTGCGCGGAACGCGCCGAGATCATTGTCGACTTTAAGAACTATAAGGAAGGCGACACGGTTACCCTGTTCTCCGATGATGTGCCGATCGTGAAGTTCCGCATTCACGCTTTCAAGCCGGATAACAGTGTGCTGCCGGATCACCTGATCGACATTCACGCGCCAAAAGTGCTGCCGACGACGCCGGTCCGCAAGATCGTGATGTCGGGGATGGATGAGCAAGTTGCCATCGACGGTAAGAAGTTCAACATGCAGCGCATCGATGCCACGCAGCCGATTGGCTTAGCTCAGTACTGGGATGTCACCAATACCAACACCATGCACGGCGGCATGGTTCACCCGTTCCATGTGCACGGCACCCAGTTCCTGGTCATTTCCCGCAACGGTGGTGCGCCTTATCCGAACGAGCATGGGTACAAGGATACCGTTGGCGTTAACCCTGGTGAAACGGTTCGGCTACTTGTGCGGTTCGACCTGCCAGGCGTCTACATGTATCACTGCCACATCATCGAGCACGAAGACGGCGGCATGATGGCCCAGATTCAGACTTACGATCCGAACAAGCCGATGCCGAAGTACAGGCTCATGGATATGGAGACGCTGACTCAGCCTTCGCCAAAGAGCGTGGCGTGGATCCAGACACCATGTGGATGGCCGGCATGGATTCATACAAAAAGATGGGTATGAAGATGTAGGCCAATCTTTTCCCGGGAAATAGTGAAGTGGTTCGGCTGGCACGCATGGCGCGTCAACTGGACCACTTTTTGATATCACCCAGGAAATATTCGGTGCGAAAATGCGGTGGCGGCGGGCCGCACGAGCAGGCCGCGAATCGCGTAGGCCAGCACGAAGGAGCGCGCCAGGTGATCAGAAGAGCAGAAACGGGGATGCCGGGCAGCGCACCCGCCATTACCATGCCCCAGGTCGACATGCTCAGGCACATGATGATGATTGTCGCCCACTGATGAATGCGTTGTGCCGTACGGGATCAAGGGCGTGCTCTGGGGTGGTGGCGAACACGTTGATCAGCAGGTTCACGGCCGGTGCGGCAATCGTCAGATTCCACGCAAATGCGATCAGGATGGTGGGCGTCCAGCCGCTGAGAAACGTGGTCAAGGCAGCCGCGGTCAAGCCCAGCCGGAAAAGGATGTTGAGACCGCTCATCAACGAGCCCATGCCCAGACACATCTCGGCGGTGAAGAAAAGCTGTTGTTTGCTGTAGGTGTACATGCCCGCTGGCCTCCCTTTGTGCCCGGTGAGTGGCTGGTGCTAGCCAGTCTCGCGGTTAGTGTATGCTGGGGCGCTGAGTTGAGGCAACTAATTTGCCTTGGCGTCAGTGCGGCCGTCAGCCGAGGCTCTTGACGGTATCAATTCCAGACGGTCCTAGGTTATGATTAATGTAATGAATAGTGGAGGTAACACGATGTCAGAAACTAAGCTTGAACTGGCGACTTTGGTCCCGTACCACGACCATCAAATCGCCAGCCGCTCATTGTCCCGCCGCCTGGGCATTACGCTGCCGCTGACAGTGTACGCGATGGCAGCAGGGGAAACCATCAGCACCGAAACTGCCAGCCGAACACGTCTTTTTCAGTGCCTCGATGGAGCACTGACTGTCATTTTTACGGATCATCGCACCGTCGTCGAGCCTGGAGCGATGCTCGTGGTCCCAGCCGGCACGGCGCATACGTTAAGCGCTGAGCAGCCCTGTAAGTTCATGCAAATCGAAAGTGAGGTTCGCAAATGACCTACATTGATAAAATTCCACAAGCCACCGTGGTCGACCTCAAGCAGCTGATTGACTTAGCCGACGGTGAAGTCACCAGTCGCACCCTGGTCCAGCGCCCCGATTTGACGTTGACCCTGTTTGCGGTGGGTACTGGCGAAGAGATCGGCGGTCACGAAGCCGCTGGCGATGCATGGTGAACGTGTTGAGCGGCGTGGCAGAAATCACGATTGCTGATCAGGCGTACATGGTGGCGGCTGGTCAGACTATTGTGATTCCCGCCGGTCAGCGCCACTCTCTGTATGCCAAGGAGGGTTTTCAGATGCTGCTGACCGTTGTGAAACCGGCCCAGTCTTGAGTGAAACTCTTTGCCGCGACGAAAAGGGACGCTACTCTATGTGAGAGTGGCGCCCCTTTTTTCGTGTGTGGGGTACGTCTAGTCGGCGGCCTTATCACCAGGGTGCGAACCGGGTCTGCCGCCTCGAGGTCCGTGCGGTCTGCCGCCAAAATCAGGGCGTTCGCCATAACCGCCAAAGCCGCGGCTGGGCCCGCCGTCCCACTCCTGCCGGTAGCCGTGGTGGCCGTGGTGCCGCCGCGGGCCAAACTGGCCGAGCTTTTCAAAGTAGGCATCGACAGCCTGGTCCTGGTCCCCGGTTTCCAGGCTACCGACAAGCTTCAGAATCAACCCGGTCAACTGCGCCTGTTCGTCTGCAGTCAGACCGGCGAACATTTTATCCGCCAGCTGGTCCTTGTCGTTCCGGACACTTTCAATGAACTGTTTGCCGTCATCGGTAAGTGAAATCAACTGCACGCGGCCGTCGGCTTCGGATGGGATGCGGGTGATCAAACCTGCGTCCTCGAGCTTTGCCACCATGGCGCTGGCGGAGCTGGGCCGGATGTCGAGGGCCTCAACGATGTCGGCATTAGTCAGGTGATCGTGCTGTGCAATCAGGCGCAGCACGCGAAGTTGGCCGCGCGGGGCGTCGCCTTCGCGGTGGTCGGAATGCAGCGTCCACATGGCACTTTGCGCAAAGCCTCGCTGCGTGAACAGGCGGCCAAAGAGTCTAAGCAATTGTTGAGTATCTTGAGTCATCAGCGATTACCTCCAAGAATTTTATTTAGCTAGCCATATAATAAGACTAACTAACGAAACAAGTGTAATCACTTAGTTAGTTTTTGTCAATAGGGACTAACTAAAAAAACTTTTTCAGCGATTTTCTGCGAACTTGATGCTGGTCAAGTCGAATCTTTCTGCTATGCCTTAAGCTGAACTTGTCAATAAGGAAAGGCCATTCGGCAGGCGTCGAAACGGTCAACTTCAAGGAGAGTGGAAGATATGAAATTTCAGATGTGGATCGAAAAGCACACGACTCAGCTCACCGCCGTTTCGGCGCTTCTGATTGTGCTCGGGTACGCAGGCCGATACCTGCTGAATGCACCGCTGGTCTATACGGTCAGCTTGATGGTTGCTTCGATTGTTGCCGGCATTCCGATTTTCTTGCATGCCTACCAGGCGCTGCGCGTGAAGGTCATCAGCATTGAACTGCTGGTCACTATCGCGGTGATCGGGGCGTTTATCATCGGTGAGTACAACGAAAGTGCCATTGTGACCTTCCTCTTCCTGTTCGGGAACTTCCTGGAACAGAAAACCCTCACCAAGACCCGTCAGTCCATTAAGAGCCTGACCGAAATGGCACCGACCAGCGCGGAACTGGTCCACGATGACGGGACAATTGAAGAAGTCGACGTTGACGACCTGGATGTCGGCGACGTGGTCCAAGTCAAAACCGGTGGTTCGATCCCGGTCGACGGTGAAATCGTCGACGGTCAAGGGTACGCCGATGAAGCTGCCGTGACCGGCGAGTCGCGCGCCGTCACCAAGAACGCCGGGGATACCGTGTTCTCCGGCACGCTGCTCAGCGACGGGTACGTGAAGATCAAGGCGACTAAGGTCGGGGACGACACGACGTTTGCCAAGATCATCGAGCTGGTTGAAGACGCGCAGGACACGAAGTCCCATGCCGAAAAGTTTATCGACCGCTTCGCCAAGTATTACACCCCGGCGGTGCTGGTCATCGCGTTGGTGGTCGGCCTGATTTCCCGCGACTTTAAGCTTGCCATCACGGTGTTGGTGCTTGGGTGCCCTGGGGCTTTGGTCATCGGCGCGCCGGTTTCCAACGTGGCTGGCATCGGCAACGGCGCCAAACGCGGCATTTTGGTCAAGGGGGGCTCCGCCATGGATACCTTCTCGAAAGTCGACACCTTCGTGTTTGATAAAACCGGCACGCTGACCACAGGCAAAACCGCGTTGGCAGACAGCAAAGTTTACGGTCCAGACGCCAACCAGGTATTACAGCTGACCGCCGCCGTCGAGGCGCTGTCCGATCACCCACTGGGCCGTGCGCTGACGCAGGCCGCCGATGACGCTCACCTGGATTATCAGTCTCTGTCAATCGAAAACAGCAGCACCATTAAGGGCCAAGGCATCACTGCCACCGTTGCCGGTCACACCGTATGCGCCGGGAACCGCAAGCTGCTTGAGGCGCACCACGTTCAGCTAACCGACGAACAGGCGCAGACGCTAAGTCAGTTCCAGGCCACCGGCAGTTCGATTGTCATTGTGGCCGTTGATACGCAGGTCGCCGCGATTTACGCCATCGCCGACACCATTCGCGAAGGCCTGAAAGATGAGCTGGCCGAGCTGAAAAAGGCCGGTGCCAAGCACCTGGTCATGCTGACCGGTGATAACACGCAAACCGCGAATTACGTCGCGGATCAGCTGGGGATCGATGAGGTCCACGCTGACTTGCTGCCGCAGGACAAAGTTACTTATGTGAAGAAGTTTGAAGACGAAGGCCGCACCGTTGCCTTCGTTGGGGATGGCATCAACGACAGCCCGTCCCTGGCCACTGCCGACATCGGCATCGCGATGGGCTCAGGCACCGACGTCGCGATTGAAACCTCTGACATTGTCCTGATGAAGTCCAGCTTTGCGGCCTTGGACCACGCGTACAAGCTGGCCAAGAAGACCGTGCTTAACACGCGTGAGAACATCTTCATCTCCATTGCCGTGGTCGCCTTCCTGCTGCTGGGCCTGATCGCCGGCTTCATCTACATGGCCAGTGGGATGTTCGTTCACGAGGCTTCTATCTTAGTCGTTATTTTCAACGCGATGCGCCTGATCAACTACGGGAAAAACGACGACAAAGAAAAATCAGAAAATGTCGCGAACTTGACCGCGGTCAATTCCACGAAGTAACGAACCCGGTAGAATGAACTTGTAAATAAGCGAAAGGGAGTCTTTTCAATGAGTAAAAAAATTACGATGCAACTGGATCAGCTAACCTGCCCGTCTTGCCTCACCAAGATCGAAGGCGCCGTTAAGCAGCAGCCTGGGGTTTCCAATGTGAAGGTGCTGTTCAATGCCGGAAAGGTGAAGGCCGATTTCGACGACACCCAGACCTCTGCCGATCAGTTGTCGGACGTCGTCACCAAGCTGGGTTACGAAGTCAAAAAAGTGCGCGTGAAGGACAACGAGTAGGGGGCAAATCATGACAATTGATGAACAATACGAAGCAGAAGTGAAGCAAGCGGATCTGGATCACCACAAGCCAACCGCTGGAGCCATGACTGGCCACATCGTCGCGAATCTGTTCGTGATGAACGTCAAGATGCACCAGGTCGCCTGGTACGTGAAAGGCGAGCAAAGCCTGGCCGTTGCAGATTTCTATCAGCAGCTGATCGCGCAGAACCGCCAGCAAATCGACGAAATCGGCGAGGTGCTGTTGGATGAGGATCAAATCGTCCCCAGCACGACTGGTGAATTCGCGAAGTACACCGGGCTGCAGGAAGACGGCCGGTTGAAGTACGACACCGCCGCCAACATGGTCGCACAGACCGCCAAGGACTTCACCACTGAAGACATGTACATCGACCGCGCCATCAAGCTGGCCGAGCGCGAGGAACGCCCAGCCATGGCGGCTTACCTCACGAAGTTACGCGGGGAGAACAACCAGGCGGTCCGTAAGCTTCAGAGTTTCCTGGGTAAAACGGCCTGGGAAGACCTTGTTGAAGTTGACGACGATGATGACGACGAGGATTAATGACCGTTAATTCCAACTAACACCACCTCTAAAATAGCTGCCTTGTGCCGAGCTGCTCCCGGTGCAGGGCAGTTATTTAATTTCTGCTTGTATTTTATTGGCAGGGTGGTAAGCTTGTCACCAGTTAAGTTGTAATTACACGTAAACCAGGAAGGTATGATTAATATGGATGACACAACAGCAATTGAACAAGTTGTCGCCGCAGAGCGGCAGTACCGGGTCCGCAACGCCAATGATGCGCTGACCAGCGTTTACTGGCCGGATGCGACCGTACATACTAGCTGGCAAAGCGGCCCAATCAGTTCCTTTATTGGCAAGGGCACAGCCGAGATGAACAGTACAATCATTACCCGCGTGTCCACGCCGGTCGTCCATCAGCTCAGCGCGACCCGTGCGTACGTCGAGATGCCGAACCTCTCCGATTACTGGGAGCAGCTGCACGGGGTTGAGGTTGTCCTTGAAGAGTTCATGCGCCTGATCTACCGCGTGGAAAAACGCGACGGCGAGTGGCGCATCGCTGACATGCTGTCGATTTACGAGGCCGACAAGCTGACTCCTGCGATTCCAGGCACGGACCTGAAAATCGACCCGGCGGATGTCAAAGACTTACGCCTGCCGTACCGCTGGATGGCGTACACACGCACCCAGGATGGCGGCACCATTAGCCAGGATCTGCTGGGCGTTGATCAAAAAGATAAAGTCGCGAAGGTCTACGCAGAAGCTGAAGCATGGGCTAAGCAGGGCTAACGCAAAGCACCCACTTTCGTCATTGTCGAAAGTGGGTGTTTTTTTGATAAAACAGCTCAACCACGCGCCTTATCAGGTGAAAAAAACGCGGATTTTGTATTTGACGTTAGGCTGTGAGATGAAATGGGGGAAATGTTGATACACCGGGTTGAAAACGATGAAAAAACGCGTTTTAGTAGTCGAGATGATCAGAACTCAGATCGGTACCGTTTGACGCGATAACTTGCTTGTACCAGTAGAAGGACTTCTTCTTCGACCGGGCGAGGGTGCCGTGGCCCTGGTCGTCCATGTCGACGTAGATGAAGCCGTAACGCTTGCTCATTTCGCCGGTCGATAGGGAAACCAGGTCGATGCAACCCCATGGGGTGTAACCCATGACTGGCACGCCATCGTCGATCGCCCCTTGGATCGCCTCGATGTGTGACTTCAGATAGTCGATGCGGTAGTCGTCGTTGATCTTGCCGTCGGGTTCCACCGTGTCTGCGGCACCGAGACCGTTTTCGACGATGAACAGCGGGACCTGGTAGCGGTCGTAGAGCCGGTTTAGCCCAACGCGCAGGCCGACTGGATCGATCTGCCAGCCCCACTCACTTTCCTTCAAGAACGGGTTTTTGAGGCCGCCCAGGATGTTGCCAGCGGTTTTTTTCGTTTACTTTGCCGGTGACTTCGGTGACGCTAGACATGTAGTAGGAGAACGACAGGAAGTCGACGTGGTACTTTTTGAGCAGGGCGAGTTCCTCCGGCGTGCGGTCGAGGTCGGCGCCGGTGAAGCCGTACTGCTTGTACAGCGACTCACTATAAGCCGGGTACTCACCGCGCACCTGTACATCGGTGGTGTAGTAGTTAAAGCCTTGGTCGAACTTCAGCGCGGCCAGCTGGTTGACCGGGTTGGCGTCGTACGCGTAATTGGTGGCGTAAACGATCATGTTGCCGACCTGGCTGTCTGGGTTCTTCTCGTGCGCTGCTTTGACTGCATAGGCTGAGCCGACGAACTGGTTGTGCCAAGCCTGAAAGACGTTGCGCTTGTCGTCAGCCCCGGTTTTGGCGATCATGCCTTGGCTGGAGAAGGGGAAGCTGGCCGCCGAGTTGATTTCGTTGAACGTCAGCCAGTATTTGACCTGGTCTCCGAAGCGGTCGATCACCGTTTCCGCGTAGTGCTTGAAAAAGCCGATCAGCTGCTTGTTCTTCCAGCCGCCGTAGTGCTCGGCTAGGTACAGTGGCAGCTCGTAGTGGGAAATGGTGATGACCGGCTCGATGTTGTACTTCAAGCACTCATCGATTACGTTCTGGTAAAAAGTCAGCCCTTTTTCATTTGGTTGCGCCTCATCACCGCGTGGGAAAATGCGGCTCCAGCTAATGGAGAAGCGGTAAGCCTTGAAGCCCATTTCGGCGAACAGGGCGATGTCTTCTTTGTAGTGGTGGTAAAAGTCGATGCCCTCGTGGTTCGGGTACGTGTACTTGGGGTGGGGCTGCCAGTCAAAATCGGGACTCTTAATAATTTTCATGCGGTCCTTGCCGCTGGTGCGATGTCGTCGATTGATGGCCCGCGCCCGTCGACGTCGTATGCCCCTTCAAGTTGGTTAGCGGCAGTGGCACCGCCCCACAGGAAGTTTTTAGGAAAACTCATATATGATTCCTTCTTTCATTCAGCATGATACGGTGAAACCGCATCCATTGCTTATTATACCGGAGTGCAGCGGGTACCGTCGCGTTCCACGTGAAACATAATGACCTGGTAGGCAAAAAAAACGTGCAGTCCGGCTGGGGATTGCACGTTTCTCAAACTGATGTTGAATGTCTTATTTGATCGGCTTCCAGACCCAGTTTTGGACTTCTGGGATGTCTTCGCCGGTGTCGCGGATGTAATCGTAGTGATACTGCAGGGTGTCGTCCATCTTCTGAACGAAGGCCGCGCCCTTTTCCGCGTAACCTGGGACGTGTTCAACGACGTCCTTGGCCAAGTGGAACCGGTCGAGCTGGTTCAGGACCCGCATGTCGAACGGTGTCGTGATGGCGCCTTCCTCACGGTAGCCGTGAACAAACAGATTGTGGTTGTGACGATCGAAAAAGATGTCTTTGATCAGGTCTTCAAAGCCGTGGAACTGGAAGAAGACCGGCTTGTCCTTGGTGAAGTACGAGTCGAATTCTTCGTCGCTCAGGCCGCGCGGATCGTCCTTCTTCAGCTTCAGAAGATCCAGTACGTTGACGAACCGGATCTTGAGGTCAGGGAACTGATCGTGCAGGAGGTTGATGGCGGCGAGGCTTTCCATGTTCGGTTCGGTCCCGGCTGCGGCCAGCACGACATCCGGTTCAACGCCATCGTCGTTAGAAGCCCAGTCGATGCGCTTCAAGCCATTGTTGGCCAGAACTGTGGCTTCTTCAATGGAGTAGAACTGCGGCCGCGGCTGCTTGGAGGTAATGAGCAGGTTGATGGTGTTTTCGCTGCTGAAAACCTTCGGCGAAATTGCGAGCAGGGAGTTGGCGTCGGCCGGCAGATACTCACGAATGAATTCGCCTTTCTTTTCGGCCAGATGCGTCAAAATACCCGGGTCTTGATGGGTGTAGCCGTTGTGATCCTGCTGGAACGAGGTCGAAGTGGAGACGACGTTCAGTGACGGATATGGACGGTGCCAAGGCTCGTCTGCGGCTTCGCGAATCCACTTGAAGTACTGGGTCAGCATGGAGTCCACCACGCGCAGGAATGCTTCGTAGGACGTGAACACGCCGTGACGACCGGTCAGGGTGTAGCCTTCAAGGAAGCCTTCCGCCTGGTGTTCAGACAGCTGGGAATCGATGATGCGACCGGACGCGTTCATGTCCTCGTCAGAGCCGTTGTCGGAAATGTGTTCTAACCACTGACGATTGGTTGTATCAAAGAGACCGTACAGGCGGTTGGACATGGTTTCGTCAGGGCCGAAGACGCGGAAGTTATCCGGGTTCAGCTTGATTAAATCGCGCAGGTAGTCGGACCAGATGAGCATGTCCTGACGCACGTTCTTGCCGCGCTCGGTGTTGTCGAGGGCGTACTTGTGGAAGTCAGGGAGGACCAGTGGCTTGGTGTGGTTGCCCATGTTGGTGATCGGGTTATCCGCCATGCGCTTTGTGCCAGTCGGAGCCATGGCCTTAAGCTCAGGCTTCAACACGCCGTTGTCATCGAATAGCTCTTCCGGCTTGTAGGACTTGAGCCAAGCTTCCAAAGCGTCGGCGTGCTCCATGTGATCACGGGATACCGGGATCGGGATCTGGTGGGCACGGAACGAGCCTTCGATTTTATCGCCGTCCCAGCTCTTCGGGCCAGTCCAGCCTTTTGGCGTGCGGACGATCATCACTGGCCAGTGCGGCATTGTGGTGTCGCCGGTCTCACGGGCGTGCTTCTGGATACTCTTAATTTCTTCGATGGCGGAATCGAAGGCTTTTGCCATTTCTGGGTTCAGCTTCTCCGGGTCATCGCCTTCGATGAAGTAAGGCTTCCAGCCCATGCCGCCGTAGTACTCGGTGAGTTCCTCATCGGTCTTGCGGGATAGGATGGTCGGGTTGGAGATCTTGAAGCCGTTCATGTTGATGATCGGCAAAACGGCACCATCGGTGATTGGGTTGATGAACGTGTTAGAGAACCAGCTGGCCGCCAAGGGGCCCGTTTCGCTTTCGCCATCGCCAATGACGGTGGCCGCAATGACGTCCGGGTTGTCGAGGATCGCGCCGGTCGCGTGGCTCAGCGCGTAGCCGAGTTCGCCGCCTTCGTGAATGGAGCCGGGAATCTGCGCGTTGGCGTGACTGGCGGCACCACCAGGGAACGAGAAGCGCTTGAACAGGATCTTCATACCTTTTTCGTCTTGGGTGATGTTCGGGTAGGTCTCGGTGTAGGTGCCATCGAGGTACGCATTGGAGATCATGACCTGACCACCGTGACCTGGGCCTTCAATGTAAAACATGTTCAGGTCATACTTGTTGATCAGGCGATTCAGGTGCGCGTAAATGAAGTTCTGACTGGCAATGGTGCCCCAGTGGCCCAATGGATTGACTTTCACGTCGCTGGACTTGAGCGGCCGCTTCAGCAGCGGGTTGTCGCGCAGGTACAGTTGACCCACGGAGACATAGTTTGCGGCCCGCCAGTATGCGGTCAGCTTGTCAAAATATTCCTTAGAAGAGTAATCGACTTCGGACATTCAGATCCCTACTTTCTTGGTTATGTTAGCTTGAGTATAACACGTTTTAAGGATTTATGCTTAAAATCGCTTATCTTTGCTTAAAATGGTGTGAGCCTCGGTATTTACCAGAGCAAAAGCTGAAGAAATGCACTCACAGTCGAGGTTCTTCTATATACTGTTAGGTGGAATCGCCCGGAGTAATCTGAAAGAGAAACGAGGCGCTGAGATGAAACTGAGTGACTACTACGACCGGTTCAAACAAATGGGTCACGAGAAAACAATCGACCGCGGGGATGACCTGCTGCGCGAGGGGGATGTTGCCACCCAGCTGTACTTCGTCGAACGCGGCGCAGTGCGGCTGTGGCACAACGATGACGGCCGTGATATTACGGTGCAGTTTTTCTTCGAAGGGCAGGTCGTGTCGTCGTTTGAGAGCTTTTATCTGCGCAAGCCCAGCCTGTTTTCAATCACGGCGATCGAGCCGACGACGGTGACGGTCGTGGATGGTGAGGCGCTGCGGCAGGCGCTGGAAAAAGAGCCCCAGCTGATGGCGGTGTTCACCGATTATGTGTGCCACCGGTTTATCGATTACACGCAGTATTTTCTCAATCGCATTCAGGACTCGCCGGAAGCGCGCTACCAGGTGCTGCTGGCCAGCGACCCTAAGCTGGTCAAGCGCGTGCCGAAGTACGAGTTAGCCTCTTATCTGGGCATCACGCCAGTCTCGCTGTCCCGAATTCGCAGCCGCGTCAAAAAATAATTTCAGAATTAACAATCGTTAATGCTGCGCTGTTCAAACCTCGTTATGCTTACCTCATCAACATTTGGAGGCAAACAATATGACAAACACAGTAATCGTAACAAGTCACCCCTATGACGGCAGCTTCTGCCATGCGCTGATGGCCTCGGCCAAAGCTGGTGCGGAAAAGGCGGGCAACACCGTCGACGTGATCGATCTGGAGGCGGACGGGTTTGACCCGGTCATGCACAGCAAGGACCTGATTGGTTTTCTGAAGCACAAGGCGCAGGACCCGCAGGCCATTGACTACATTGAACGCGTCAAGGCGGCCGATCACCTGATCTTGATTTTTCCGATTTGGTGGGAGCTGATGCCAGCGATGATGAAAGGCTTCATCGACAAGGTGGTTTTCCCTGGCGAAACCTTTAACTACACCAAGGGCGGCGTCGGCATGGCCTCGAACCTGCCGAATCTCAAGTCGACCACCATCATGACCACGATGAACACGCCCAAGAGCCTGTACCGCTGGGTCTTCGGCAATGCCATCCAGCGCGCCTTGGTCCGCGGTACGTTCGTCAAAATGGGGCTCAAGCACGTGAAGTGGATGAGCTGCAACATGGTGAAAAAGAGTTCCGATGCCAAGCGCCAAGGCTGGCTCAAGCAGGCCAATGCGACCGGCGCACGGCAGTGATTGGCAAAGAGCGGTGAATAACCGCTTTTTTTGTCGTCTCACATAAAAAGATCCAGAATCTCCAGCATTCTCATGACCAATGCCAAAGATTCTAGATCTCTTATTTAGTTATTATCACTTTTATCTCGAAGCCTTTACTGAGTGGTGACGTTATCTGTTGGCGCGTTTGACTCTGGCAATCATCAGCAGTGCGCTGACGGCTGCTATCAGTAAACCAGCAATACTATACGTCAGGCGATGGGATTCACCCGTTTGAGGATAAGCCTTCCTTGCATGCTTATCCTGTTTCACACTTGTGCGGTTTGCTTTGATAGGGGCTGGTTTCTTTGATTTGGCCTCAGCCTTGATTGAAGACTGATCAGCTGAAGGGTGGTTGTGACCACGTGAAGCGGCAGTGGACTGACCATGATTGAAGCTAGCATCGCTTCCAGTAGGTTGTGACGGCTTTTTGGTCGGGTTGGTCACTTCGGTTTGGTTGGTGCTGTGGTCATCGAGCGCCGGTTGGCTTGGCTCACTGAGCAGCTTTGGCCGGGTACTACCAGCGGCATCTTTCGTTACTTCAGTCCGAGTGCCAAATAAGTGGATATCGGCAAAGCTAGCGATTCCAGGCCAGGCCGGGTCGGTCGGCTCACCGGGCTCATCAACTTGAATCTTAATGTACCGGTAAGCAATACCCTGCTGGGCTTGATCGATTGCCACTGTCTGCATCTGGTTATCGCGCTTTGTTGTGGTCGTGGTCAGTTTCGTCCAAGTTTTGGCGTCGTTTGAGCATAAAGATTAGCGCCTTGCGTACGATTCGGAAAACCGGTACGAGCAAGAAATGAGGAGGAGGTGAGTGTCACCCGATAATTCTCGCCGAAGTCTAGCACGGCCGGAGTCATCCAGTCACCGCCGTAAGACGCCGGATCGTTGTCGACCAGTGCGGTGGTATTGAAGGTTTGTTTAGGGTCGAGGCTCAATGTGTCTTTGGTGAGTAAATTGGCAATCGTCATGTCAGGATATGCTGCGTAGTTCAAGCTATGGTCTTCCAGCGTTGGATTGAGCAGCTCGCCTTGCTTGATTGCCTCGGTATATGCTGTAAGCGCTGATTGGAAGGCGGCATCGTCACCATGATCGAGCAGATTGATGACGGCCTTAGCAGCTGTATTAATTTTTGCCATCGAAGCGGTTGTATAAACGCCTTCACTGAGTTGTTGGGTGGCTTGGTTGTACGCGGTGGTCCGGTCCTTTTTAACGCTGATTGTAAAGGTCTTGTTGACGGTTCGCTGACCATTCGTTGCCGTCACTGTGACCGGGTAGTCACCAGCAGCGGTCGGCTTCCAAGATAGGGTGCCATCAGCGGCAAGTTGTAGCCCTTTTGGACCGTCGGCCAACGTTAGGGTGGTGGCATTAGTGGCGCTGAGTTTCAGAGTGATGGTGTGACCCAAGAAGACTGCCGTGTCACGAGCGGTCTCACCAATGACTGGCAGTGCGGCCTGATCGGTGTAGCTGGCTGCGGCAAAAGTGACCTTAGTAGATGACTTGCCCACCACAGCGTAGAAGTCCATGTAAGCTTGGCCGCCGTTGGTCGGGTAAGCGACGGTTTGCCACTGATTTTTGGTATTTGGAAGGGTCAGGGTTTGATAGGCTTTGTTAGGCAAATTGCTTGAGCTGATCAACAACTTTGCCACGCCATTGGTCTTCAGCTTGATTGCAAAATAACCATCTGTCGGCTTGACCAACCCGGCTAAGGCAATTTGTGAGCCGCCACGAGCGGTGGTCGTGTCTTGCGGATAACGCTTGTCGTAAGCTGTTTCTTTGATGTCCTTCTGGTCAGATACGGCTTCGACGGTTATCCCATCCTTTGTCAACTGGCGTGATTCTCGTCAAGAATCGTGCCGTGTTGAATGAAGCTAACATCAGCATTGGTTGCAGGCGCTGACGGGAAAGTGGCGCTGTCACTGCCCTTAGCTGCCGGCATCGAGAGCCAGTAGTCTGTGCCAATTTCTGTGATCTTATTGTCGCTGTACACGCCCCAGTAGTTCAGTGCGGTTGTGCCTTCATAGAAGGTGGTCCCATTCAGGTGGGTGGCTTGAGTTGCCACTGCCGGGTAGCGCTTGGCGATTTCGGCTGCGGATAGGCCTTCCTGGAATCGGTAGTAGTCGTATAGTTCACTGGAGGTATACGGTTTGTTCATTCGGCCTCGGCCATCAGTGCTGACGGCACCACCGAAATCGATGATGTTTTGAACGCCATCGGCCTCAATGGCTGGGTGCGTAGTGTCACCCGGTTTGGACACTTGAATCCAGGGGATGGTTTCCCCGTCGTTGTACCGATAGAATTGTTCGGCGCCTTCGATTAGCCGGTTGTTGCCGAACTGATAAGGGTCAACAGCGTTGGCTGCAGTCGAGGGTTCACCAGTGGTTGGATCGACTAATGTCCCTTGGTTATTGATCACGCGCGCCAGACCAGTGAAGCAGAATACATCGTCCTTTGCATGGTTGGCATCGCGCCCCATCTCCAGGTGTTCAACAAAGTCCTGCTTGACGGGATTACGGGGGTCGTCAGCACTCATTTGGTGGAAGAGATTGTTTAATGCACCGTTGATGTTTGGTCGCGACGAGCCAGCGTTAACAAAGGTCTGCTCAACCGCATCGGTGTACGCGGCCTGATCATTTTTAAAGATGGCGGCGGCTAGGGCGCCGGTCAACGGATAAAGATGTTGGGCAAAGTATTGATCCTTGGTTTTGATCAGCAAGTTGGTGACTAAAGGATCGATCAAGTTCTGAGTCAGCTTGCTGTTGTCCGTGCTGGTCCAGTTCAGATTGACCTGATTACCCTCAGCATCAGTGTAGAGATTGCCGTCGACGGAGGTGAACTTTAACAGTTCCGCTGCACTGACCATATAGTAAAAGGGCACGGGAGCGTGAATGTGAGCGTCTGCGTAATATTTGAATCCGGCGGGATCCATGTTCTCCCAAGTTCGGACCAGGCGGATGGCATTATAACGATACTGCTTTTGCCCAGTCAGGTAATACATAATGGCCTGCGTGTAGGCACGGAAGCCATCGGCGCTAAGGGTTAACTCCTGGCCAGAAGAAGCAAAAGTGGCATCTTTTGGTGTATCGAAGGTCCCGCTTTTCAAGTTGGCCGCCTTGAAGTCGCGGCTTGCATAAGGACTTTGAACCATGCCTTCATAGTAAGCTTGCCATGGCTGCGCCCCCGTCGCTAACTCGCGGCGCGTGTTTTGAAGTTGCTCTGGATCGACACTGATCGCGGGGTGTAAGAAGCCGTTTGTTTTGGTGATGTTGAGTGTCACCGCATCACTGATTGCAGGATCTGCTGCGGCGTTGGTTTCTTGATTTGGTAGCAGTGCAGTCGTGAAGACAGCAGCAATTGACATGATAAAGCCAAACCAGGCTAATCTGTGTTTCATATCTTTCCTCCTGTAATGTTGTAAGAACCTTGAAGCATGCAATACTTTCACCTCCTGGATAAAATCGCCCACGTGCTTGAATAAGCAAGCAAAATGCCAGATTGTGTCGATTTTATGCCAGTCGGGCGCGAAATTTTGGCGAAAAAAATCGCGGTCCCCAAAACCGCGATTCTTTTCAGTTAGTGCCAGATGGTTTGAATGAAATCCACCAGTGCCGGCCGCCACAGCGAGAAGTCATGAAACCCTTGCTGCTGCTTATAGGTCACCGTTCCCGGGGCGATCTCATCAACGGCCTGTTTGAACGCTCGTGTGTGCGCATCGAGCGGGTCAGCGTCGCCGCAGTACAGATGGGTCGCTGGCACCGGCCCGCCGGCGGTTTGGCGCTGCTGAAACAGATAAACGGCATCGTTCTCGCTGCCTTCAAGGCCCTTGACGAAGACGTGCTTGAAGACGGGATCATCGCGGTGGCGCTTATAGAAGATGAACGCCGGTGAAAAGCCGCCGATTTGGCTGTAGTAGGGAAATTGCAGCCCCAGCTTGACCGCGCCATATCCGCCCATTGAGTAGCCTGCGATGGCCGTGTTGAGGTAAGTGAAGCGCAGGTTAAACGTGGCCCTCATTGCTTGGTAGAACTGCTCGCCGACCGCCACACCGTAGTCTTCGCCGTCCATGTGGTCCGTGTAGAAACTGTTTTCGCCGGTGGGGCAGAAGAACGCGATATTGTGCTGATTGGCGAGGTCTGGCAGGGGCGTGTTCACGAGCCAGGTCTTTTCGTTGGCGTTCACGCCGTGCAACAGGAACATGATGTGCGTCTCGGGTGACAACTGTTTGGGTAGCACCGCGACATAATCCTGATGACGAGAGAGTGCAGTTGCAAAATAACTTCCTTCGATGATCATGTGCGTTCTGCCCCTAAATCATGATTCCTAAGCCGCCGAGCACCGCAGAGATCACGATGACGCCAATCAGCAGTGCGGTCGTGGAGACCTTCTTCTTCCGGAGCAGCCAAATCATCAGCCAGATGATGAGCAGGGGCACGATGCCCTTGAGGATCCCGTCCAGGGTGTCCTGCAGTTTGAACGGCACACCGCCAAACTTGGTGTTGACCGTGAACTTTAGGGGCACGTTGAGGAAACTCATGGCGCCGATCATGATCAGACCCAGCATGGAGCAACCTTTAGTGATGGAGGTGAGGAGCCCACTTTCTTGGGCTTCAGAAATGTAGTTCGCCCCAACCTTGTAACCTAAGACGCCGCCGTAGTAACGAACGAAGTAGTACGGCAGGTGGAACAGCAGCAGGAAGAGAATCGGCCCCAGGACGTTGCCCTGAGTGGCCAGTCCCAAAGCAATCCCGGTCGTGATGACACGCCAGGTGCCGGTAAAGAACGAATCGCCCAAGCCGGCCAGTGGTCCCATCAAGCCGACTTTGAGGCCCTGCACACTTTCTTCGATGTTATCAACGGGCTTTTCCGCGTTCTGTTTCTCCATGGAGTAGACGATCCCTTGAAGGAACGGCAGGAAAACAGGGTTGGTGTTGAAGTACTGCATGTGCCGGGTAAGTGCGGCGTAGTAGTCGTCGTCATTTTTGTAAAGCTTGCGCAGCAGCGGCATCATGGTCCAGCCGAAACCTGGTCCCTGCATCCGGACATAGGTCATTTCACCCATGACAGTGAAGCCGCGCCAGAAGATGCTGTGAATGTTTTTCTTGTCTTCAGTGGTCAAAGTCGTATTTTTTTGTACTCACGATAAGAAGTCCTCCATTTCTTTGGAGCCAGTCTTCCCGGTGTCGCCGGTGGCCGGTCCGCTAGGGTTATTCTTGTTGTTCTTACGCTTGCTGAAGTCGGTCAGGACGTAGTAAACCGCGATTGCCGCCCCAAGAACGGCAATCGGCATGGTGCCGAGGTTCAGGTAAGCAGCCAGGATGAAACCAATGAAGAAGAACGGGATCAATTGCTTATCCCACATCGAGTTGACCAGGATCGCCATCCTAAGGCTGGCAGTGCAGCGGACATGGCAGTCAAGGCGTTGTTGACGAAGCCCGGCATGCTGTCCATCAGGCTCTTAACGGGTTCAACGCCGACCATCATGATCACGAACGCCATGATCGCATAAACGGTAGGTAGAAGATGATGGCGAAGTAGTGAGCGGCGGTGAAAAGCTTATCATTGTGGTTTGCAACGGCGCGGTCTTCGAAGTCAACGACAAAGTTGAAGAAGACACCGGCAATCAGGTTGAAGAGTAACACCGCGAGTAAGCCGATCGGGATGGATAACGCGACGGCCGCCGAGGTGCCCTTGCCTAGCAAGATCCCGAAGGCAGTGCCGAACACCCCAGCAGAGGCGACATCGGAAGGTACTGAACCACCAACGCTGAAGGTGCCCAAGAAGACGGCCTCGATTGCTGCCCCCATTAGAACGCCTTCGCGCAAGTCCCCAAGCGCCAACCCAACGAGAGGGCCGATCCAGATCGGCCGGATCTGAATGTTGAAGAAACCCCAGTCGAGGAATTTGGTGAGGAACATGATAATGGCAATTAGTAAGGCTTGAATAACCATGTTTAAGCTCCTTTGCTAATGAGTTTGTCGAATGCAATCAGTTGCTGATCAGGTACAATTTGGTAATTGAGGGTGATGCCTGAATCCTCGATGGCCTGCAGGTCGGCGACGTCTTGGTCGCTCAGCCGCAGGTTATCCGTGTACTGTTTCTTTTCTTCTGCCTTACCGACCCGGCCGAAGTTGCCGATGTTGACCCGTGGGATCCCGGAGACGATTTCCGTGACGAAGCGCGCGTCTTGCGGATTATTCACGACGATCAAGCTGTCGAGTTGCTGGATCCGCGGATCGGCAAACAGGACCTTGGCGTTTTCGCGCGTCAACACAATTGCTTTCATGGTGTCAGGGGTCGCCATTTTCAAGGAGGCCGTCTGAATCGGATCATTTGCTGCCTTATCGTTCACGACAATGATCCGACTGACGCCAAGGTTTCGGCTCCAGATCAGTGCGACCTGACCGTGGATCAGGCGTTCGTCAATGCGTAACATTTTTATCAATAAGATCACCTCATCTTTTTTTCTGCAGAATTTGGAACTTAGGCCTTCACCGTTGAATAAGCAACTATGGTGCCAGTAATTGGCGAATAAGACGTGAACCGTGGTTTGACGGGGCTGGCGAAGACATTTATAAAAGCGCCTTCAGGAAATTCTTGTGAACCAGTGAATAAATGGTATGATGTTTTCGACAGAACAGACACGATTCTATAATGTGTCGAAGGAGGCGCACTCAATGGGGGTTCATGAAGTTGGGGCACAAGTGCGGCAGTTGACCGAGGCGGCCTCAAGCTTGGCCGACCTGACCGCGATCACGACGGAAGCAATTGCCAGCGCGGTGCACTTGAGCCGTAATACGACCAGTCAGTACCTGAATGAGTTGCTCAAAGCGCACCAGGTCTTGCAGATCAAGTCACGGCCGACGTATTTTGCCGACCACGAGGCGTTTGCGGCGCAGTTTTTTTGTCCCCAAGCTGGACGTTTACCCATCACTAGCCGCCCTTGAACACGAGCAAACGGCGAGAAATAATGTCTTCAAGTCATTCATCGGCAGCGACCAAAGCATGAAGGAGGACATTGACCGCATTATTACCGCCTTGGCATACCCACCCAACGGATTGCCGTTTATTCTCTCCGGGAGCACCGGGGTCGGCAAAAGCTATTTGGCTAAGCTGTCGTATGAGTACTGCGTGCAGGAAGGCATCCTAAAAGCGCACGCGCCATTTCTAACGCTTAACTGCGCGCAGTATTACCACAATCCGGAACTGCTTTCGAGCAACCTGTTCGGCTACGTCAAGGGCAGCTTCACCGGGGCTGTCAGTGACATGAAGGGGATGCTGGAGGCGGCCGATGGTGGGATCTTGTTCCTAGATGAGTGCCATCGCTTGGATCCGGAAAGCCAGGAGAAGCTTTTCTCGTTCATGGATACCGGGACGTTCCAGCGCATGGGGGACACCAGTGCCATTCGCAGATCAAACGTCCGCCTTGTCTTTGCGACGACCGAGGATCTGCAGGAGACTTTCCTCCAGACGTTCATGCGGCGGATTCCAATCGCGGTGACCGTGCCGAATCTCAACGACCGGTCCAAAATCGAGCTGCGGACGCATATCTACCAGGCGTTCATCAATGAGCCAAACGGCTCGATATGCAGATCACGGTCAGCCCGTGGATCATCAACCGCCTGTACAATCACACCTACAAAGCCAATGTTGGTGAGCTGCGATCGGATGTGCGGATTCTTTGCGCCCGCGTTTTCTCCCAGTCAGACAGCAAGCAGGCCATGACGATCGCCACTGAGAATATCGGCAACGGCTTGCTGACCAATTTGCTGGCCGTCAACGAGCAGGAGACGATTGTCCAAGAGCCGGTGGTTTTCACCCCCAAAAGCGTGCTGTCGGATTACCTGAAAGCCTGGCATGACGACAATACGCTGGTGAAGGAGCTGATTCAGAAATTCTTACGGCTGGAAAATGACTACCAGACCCAGCAGATCACACCGGATGTCGTGAAGCAACAACTGGCCCGAGAAACGGCCGCGCTGATGGAACAGATGGTCCACCAAGACAAGCGTTTCGAAAACGAGTCGCTGAAGTACCTGACGGCGGTGATTCAGAAGCTGTTTGACTACTTGAATTCAAGCTTTTTTGTGAAAATTAAAGGCAACGCCGTCGTCACCATTGCTAATTTTCTGTATCGCAAGCACGACTTTGAACTGACCTTGACTCCGGCTAACGAGGCCAAAATTGAGCACCTGCTGGCGCTGCTGACCGAACACGCGACAGTCGAAAATCAGCTGCTAAAGGCGTTCTTGGACCTGGTCCGGACCCAGCTGGACTTTCGGCTGGATGCCCTGAACCGGCTACTTTTGCTGAGCTACCTGGTCAGCCTTGAGCTGAATGCTGAAGAAACTGGGCAGCACGCCTTGATCTTGGCCCATGGGTTTTCGACCGCCAGTTCAATCGCGGATGTCACCAACCAGTTTCTCAATGGCAAGGTTTTTGATGCGTACGACATGCCGCTGACGGTGTCTGTCGATCAGGTCAAAAGTTTTCTGGTCGATTACGTCAAAAAGTATGATTGTCACAAAGGGCTGATCGTGTTGGTTGACATGGGTTCCCTGATGGTGCTGCCGGAGACCCTGAGCGACTTGCTGACCGGGCCGCTGCTCCTGATCAATAATGTGTCGACGCAAGAGGCGCTTTACGTTGGCGAAATGATCCAGCAGGACGCGGGCATCGATGAGATTGGGCGCCGAGTGCAGGATAAATTGTTGCCACAGTACAAGCTAACTTACCCGGTGATCGAGAAGACACCAATGATCGTCACGACCTGCCACACCGGGGTGGGGTCCGCACGCCAAATCGAGGCGTTGTTAGAACACAGCATTCCGGCTTCCGTGAATTATAAAGTGGAGTCTGTCGACTACGCCTTTTTGCTCAAATATCAGCGGGAAGCGCCGATGTTTAAGCAATACGACGTGGTCGCAATCGTGGGCACCAACGATCCGAAACTACCGGACGTGCCCTTCATCTCACTGGAGATGCTCTTTTCAAACAAGGGGACCGAGGTTGTGCAGCAGTTGTTTCCGACAATTACGGACGCTGAGGAGCTGGCCTCGATCAATGACAAACTCATCCAGAATCTCTCCCTGGAGCGGCTGCTTTCGGCGGTGACGATCCTAGACGTTCATAAGGTGATCAAAATCGTTGGTAAAATGATTGAGCGGCTGGAGGACAGCGCGAAAATCCATCTTTCCAATAATCAGCGGGCGACTCTGTACGTGCACATCTCGGCGTTGATCGAGCGTCTGATTCGCAATGACAAGCCGTTGGAGTATGCGCATGTGACCGATGTTGAGCCACGGGTCCAGGGGCTGGCCCAACTGCGCCGCGCGTTATCCGAGATCGAAACCACTTATGGCGTGACAGTTCCCGAGGGGGAGCTGAATTATCTCTACGACATTGTGTTTACGGACTAGCGTTGCCTTTGCCATAGTTCGACAGTCCCTTGGCATACTCCTTGCTTGTGAAGGGATGAATCAACCTGAAGGAGTCTTATAGATGTCGAGAATAATTCTGGTATCCCACAATCAACTGGCACTGGGGATGAAGGCCGCGGTCGAAATGATTGCGGGGCCTCAGGCCAACTTAGAGGCACACGGGTTAATGCCTGGTGAACTGCCTGACGCGATCATCGCCAACCTGCGCCAAACGATCACTGCGGATCAAGACGTGGTCATTTTGGCAGATATTGTCGGCGGGTCAATGTGCAACGCCGCGATGGCACTGCTCGACCTGCCGAATGTCCGGCTGGTCGGTGGGATGAATCTGGCCTTAGTGCTGCAACTGGTCTTGGCCTCTCCAACTGATCCGGTGCCGCTGAGTAAAGCCATTAAGAATGCTAAAAAAAGACGTTCGCGAGGTGGTCCTGGACCTCGATGCGGATGATGATTTTTTCTGAGCCGATGGCACCCTTTGTTTTCCCTGATGGATCAGGTGACCAATGCGACTCACGAAAAGCCTGTCAGAAATTGATCTGGCAGGCTTTTTGCGTACGCGCATGATGTTCTCCTGAAAAGGTTTGCAGCCAACCAAAGAGGAACATGTATCCTGTTGGAGGGCGGCCGCTGTTGAGTTTGCGGTGCGAGCTTGTGATGGGCTGTGTAGACCGGGGTCATGGTGTAACGGCAACCACTGCCGCGACTAATCTGACCGGTGATGGTCATGGCATTGCGGCGCTGAGAGAGATTATCGCCTTCGATACCGGTGGGGTAGGGATTCTATGATGTGATCATGCCCGGTGATTGTCGGGGTAAGGTTGGCAATGTTTCACGGGAAACATTGATAGGGTATCTCTCCTGCTTTCTTTCGCGTTTCGGGTCTAGCTATGGGATGGCCAGGCCTTTTTGATGGGTAAAGTGCCGCGGCCAGAATAGCGAGACACGAGCGTGATGCCAATGGGGTAGTGCTACCCCTTCTGCGATGCCGTTGTCAGGTAAGCGGTACTCGTGTTGATGGTCGGCTGATGAAGCGCCAGCAGCGTTTGCTCTGCCATGGCCGGTGTCACCTCAGGGTCGCTGAGCCAGCTGGCGATGAAGCCGGCAACCGCAGCGGCCAGATACGCGGCGTTGAGACGGTTGACCGGCGTGTCGGCGACTTTGGATAACGAGCGGTCGCCGGCTATCACTTGCGCGTAAATTACGTCTGTCAGCTGTTTTTGGAAGGTCCCGTCGTCCTTGGCGAATAGGCGCTGGAGAGTTTCCTGCTGATTGGTGACACCTGCAATGATGCCTTCAACGTATTGGCGCGTCCGGTTGGCGTCGATCTGCGCCAGGTCCGTATCGGTGGTGTGGAAGGCCCCAGAGATTTCGTCTAGGACCTCGCCGATGATGTGATCTTTTAGCGTCTCGAGGTCGGGGTAATGCTGGTAAAAAGTATTGCGTGCACACTGGGCCAGGGTGCACAGCTGACTGACCGTAATGGTGCGGCAGTCGTGCTCGGCCAGCAGCGCCAGGTAGGCCTGTTTCAAGTTGGTTTCGGTTTTGCGGTAACGCAGATCGTTTTTATTCATGATTTTTCCTCTTACCGGACAGTATACCCTTTAAGTGACACTTAACGCACAGAAAACCCTACTTTGCCAGTTGAAGCCCGTCATGGCGCTTTGTATAGTGAGGTTAGATAACGAAAGGTGAGGATAAAACATGAATCGAGTCGCATCAATTCTAGGCATCAAGTATCCATTCGTCCAAGGCGCTATGTCGTGGCTGACGGATGCCAAGTTTGTCGCCGCCGTCAGCAATGCCGGGGGAATGGGCATTCTCGGCCCCAACGCCGGCGCGCACACGGTGACGCCTAGCGCCGATGAAACCGCTGAGCGCATGCGCGAACAGGTCAAGCAGACCCAGGCGCTGACCGACAAACCGTTTGCCGTCACGCTGATCGTGGCCGGTGGCGACACATCGATTTTCACGAAGAAAATTCTGGACGTCGTCATCGAAGAACACGTGCCGGCCGTGCTACTGAACTCGCTCGGCGGCGTGTCCAGCGACACTTACGGCGTCGACCCGGCAACCATGAAGACGCTCAAGGACCACGGTATTAAAACCATCGTGCGCTCCCTGCAGCCGTCGATCGAGGACGCCCAGGCCGTCGAAAAGCAGGGCGCGGACGTGTACGTGGCGACTGGCTTTGACGAAGGCGGCACCATGCCCGGCGGCGAGATCGGTTCGTTTGCTATCATGCCGATGATCGCCGACGCCGTGAAAATTCCGGTGTTGCTGGCCGGCGGGATCGCCGATGCGCGCACTGTCAACGCGGCCTTTGCGCTGGGCGCGGAAGGGGTCTACGTTGGTTCTCGCCTGATCCCGACAACGGAAAATCCAGCTGCGGAGAACGTCAAGCAGCTGATCGTGGATTCAAACGCCGAGGACCTGACCCTGTTCCGGACGCTGCCAGACTACTACCGGTCTTTGCCGACCAAGTTGGTTGACCAGCTGGCCGAAAACGACCGCACGCTGCCGGCAGCCGAAGCCAAAAAGGCCAACGCCAAGCTGATGGGCGGCACCAGCGGCATGCGGATTGGCATGCTGGATGGTGACCTGGAGCGCGGCTATGTGTCCGTGGGCACTGGCATCTCAATGGTGCACAGCATTCAGCCAGTCAAGGAAGTCATCGATGAGATGATGGCCGATTACGACGAAAACGCGAAGTAGTCTTTTCCCGCAGCACGACTGAGCTGCGGCCATCAAAAAAACACGTCTGAGGTTTCGCATGCACTTGGTGTGCGAGCTGTCCGGCGTGTTTTTTTACGTTTTGGCGCGGCTGGTCTGAACATGCAGTTTCTTGATCACCGCCACAGTATTAGTCAGTGATAGTATAGAAAAGGATCGTCAGCAGAGGTGAGCGTTTTGGCACACATTAAAAACAATCAGATTCACCCGGATGTGCGGAAATTAGGGGTAGTGGTCCGCAAGTTGGTGCCAGAGATGAGTGCGAAATTTTTCCGCCGTGGGAACTGGTTCATGAGACACTTCGCCCAAAGGCATTTTCCCAAGGACATGAACGTGACTGAGCACTGGGCGCAGCGCCCAGATGGCAGTCGCCTGCGGATCATCGTTGCCCAGCCGATGCAGCCCAAACCGCTGGCGACTGGCGTGCTTTGGCTTCACGGCGGCGGCTACGCAATGGAGATACCGGAAATTGACCTGTCGTATGCCCGGCACGTGCAAGCCGTGAGCAATGCCGTCGTCGTCATGCCCGATTATCGCCTGTCTACGGAAGCCCCGTACCCGGCGGCGCTTGACGATGCTTATTTAGCGTTGAGGTGGATGAATGATCATCATGCGGCGCTCGGCATCAATCCTGAGCAGTTGTTTGTCGCTGGCGAAAGTGCCGGTGGCGGCTTGACCGCTGCCCTCACGCTGTATGCCCGCGACCAGGGCGAGATTCCCATTGCCTTTCAGATGCCGCTTTACCCGATGCTGGATGATCGGCCAACCGCGTCTTCTGCGGAAAACGATGCGCCGATTTGGAATACGAAGAGCAACGCCAACGCTTGGCGGCTGTACCTGGGGGCGGCTTATCGCACCGATCACGTTTCGCCGTACGCTGCCCCGGCGAGAGCCACGGACTATCGCAATCTGCCACCGACGTACACGTTTGTCGGTACGATCGAGCCGTTTTACCAAGAAACGTTGACCTACATTAAGCATTTGCAGGATGCCGGCGTTGCCGCGCACTGCGACGTTTACGATGGCTGGTTTCACGGCGTCGACATTGTGGCGCCTAAGACCGCGATTGCGAAGAAGGCCACGGCTGCCTGGCAGGCCGCGTTCAAAGCGGCGACTGAGAAGTACTATTGGCGGCATGATGGGTAGCGCCGGCGCACTCAGAAAACATTTCCAGTGGCTCAGCCGGACAGCTACCGGCAAATTGAGTGCGGATGCTTACGGGCGTCCGTTTTTTTGTGCGACGGAGCAAAGCTTCAACTACAATGAACGAGAAAATAGAAGCAAAACTAAACGAGAATATTAACTTCATTGTGTCTGGGAGGGCTGTATGACTATTAGAGAACTACACGACAGCGACGACGCAGAGTACCGACAGCTGCTTAAATATGCTTTTGACTGGTCGATGGATGACGATGAGGAAAAAGCAAATATCATGGAATTTCAGCATGCCAGCGCCTGGGGTATTGGCGAACCGCTGGTCAGTGCGCTCACCGCGATTCATCTTGATGTTCGGATGGGAGAAACAACTTTTAAGATGGCCGGCGTCAGCGACGTTGCTTCATATCCCGAAGCCAGTGGGCAGGCAATATTGAATTGCTCATGCGGCGAGCGCTGGATACACTTGTTGATCAAGGGTTTACACTCGCGTATCTCATGCCGTTTTCAGCGCCTTTTTATCGGCGATTCGGGTTTGAGGATGCCATCACAGAGACCACCAATGAGGTCAAAACGGCGCGGCTGCCGAAGGTGAAGATGCCGGCGGGCGTTGAGGTGCGCCGTGAGGCATGGGCGACCGCGATTCCTACGCTCAAGACGGTGTATGATCGAAACCCGGCAACCCGGCGCGGTGGTTTAGTGCGCCAAAAATGGTGGTGGCAGCTGCGCCCGTTGCGTGATACTGGGCTGCAGGCCGCAGTCGCATACCGTGATGGGAATGCCAGTGGCTACCTAATCTACAAACGAGCCGACGACGAGTTTAGTGTCGATGAATGCTTCTATGATGATGCTGAGACTGCTCAGGTGCTGGTCGCATTTGCTTTCGCCCACCGCAATACGGTCAAGACCTATATCTACCGCACTCCCGATGCCGGTTGGCTGGGAGATTTATTGCCGGAGCCGGGCGCACTAACCAGCACGACGCGTGCGTTTGGATGGTGCGAGTGCTGAACGTGCAGGATTTTCTGCAGCGCTACCCGTACACCACGAATGACCTCGGCCCGATTGTGATTGGGCTTAGTGATGAGTTTATGCCGGTCAACTCAGGCTCATGGCGACTGGCGATTGAGGGCGGGCGAGTCTTCGTTGAACGCACCGATGCCGAGCCCCAGGTCCAGATCGCTGGCCAGCAGCTGGTTAAGGGTAGCTTGGCGTCCGCTCGTTTGAGAAACTGGCCTGGCTAGGGCAGGTTCATGGCGATCCTCAGAAAATCACTGAGTTGAGTCGGGCCTTTACCTCACGTCAGACGCTGTTCTTTGATTATATTTAAGCTGATGGCGGCCACGCAAAAAACGTCGGGATAAGGGTAGCTGGGCCTGATCTCGACGTCCTTATGCACCAGTCTCGTAGTTGAGGAAGGAGAACTGAAGGCTCTCATCGAGGCTTTTGTTGCGTCGGCGAGGATAACTCTTTTCATGGTGCGAGTTGATAAAGAATTATGATAAGCTTTGAGCACATACGTGAAAGGAGATACCCGATGAAAAACTTGCAGGCTGGCGGCTTCCTCTTCGTGGGCGGCGCCATCATTATGACGGTCACTCAGTTCGGCAAAGTCGTTCCCATCATCGGCGGGGTGTGCGCGCTGCTCGGCGCAGGCATGCTGATCTATTATCTGTTTAGCAACGAAGGCAAGTATTAAAAGTACAAGCTTGACGAGAAAATACTAGTTTCACTCAGGCGGTCCTTTGGGGTCGCCTGTTTTCTTGTGAGGCCTGGGCAGACTGAGCAGCTGGGTGTCATCAACAAGGGTACACCATCGTGGAAGTCTTAACCCTGCTTAGTCGGGGATGCTATTGTCTAATAAGTATGCTTACAGGCCAAGCAGCGTTTTCGCATTGTCGGTCAAAATCTCCTTCTTCAGCGTTGGCGTCAGGATCTCGGCACCGTTCATCATTTTGATGACCATGTCCAGCAGGGTTGGGATTTCGGCGAGTTTTTTTGTGCTTGGCGTAAAAGTGATCAAAACGGTGAGCGGTTTGCACCAGCTTCATCTTGCGGCTTGCTTTCTTATCGTCGGCATCAACGATTATGCTGAGCAGCTGACTGGAAAGCCCCAGTTCAGTGTAGGGTATGTCGCTGCCGTAGAGAATGTGTTGCTCATCTGCGAGCGTCAGCAGCATTGGCAGTTGCCGGGGAAAAACCGCGCCCGCAGTGTCAAAGTAGACGTGCTTCATGGCCGCGAACAGGTCTGTCTGGTATTGCGCTTTTACGAACGTCTCGTCGCGGTCGGCAAGAATCCCGAGAAAAGCCCCGGCATGAGGGACAATCAGCTTGATGTCGGGAAAACGGTCAAAGAAATGGTATTCAAGCAAGTTCATGAAGGTCATCGTCGTGTCGATGAAAAACCCCATCAAGGGGGTAGGTAGGTCGATATTGACGTTTTTAGGCAGGTCTGAGGCTGATTTGGGTGCATCGCGACGACCGCTTTGGCCGCGTTTAATTGCGCATAGACCTCGTCAAATATGGGCGACCCAAAATAGATGCCGCGAGTATTAGTCGGGACAGTGAAGCCTCGGGCATGATGGGCGAGGGCCCAGTTCACCTCAGTCACTGCATCGTTGACATACGGCAGCGGCAGTGAGGCCAGGTAGCCCAGCTGATCCGGGTGGGCAATGGTCAAGCGCTCGCCTTCTTCGTTGGCCTTGCGCGCGATTTCCAGTGTCTCCTGCCGATCGCCAAAGTTGAAGTGTGGCGAAGACAGCGACAGCACCGAGTAGCTAATATTATTCTTCTTCATGAAGTCCAAGGTCGTTGCCGGTGTCCAATCAGGAGTCGCCCAGCCGTCTGGATTACCTGGGATATGGCGTTTTAATGCCTCAGTGTAGATCTTGGGTAGGTAGTGCGTGTGAACATCGATAATACCAGTCATCAGAACATCTCCAAATTTTTTATCAACACCGCGTCTATTTCAAACCCATCGTAGGACGGTTCACGGGTCCGGGCAATGACCATCTTTCTATAAAGTGTTGAGTTCACTGTCACAATTGGGTAGGCCATCTCGTGACCAACTGAACCGCGTGTTGATTTATTTTGACTGGCGCCGAATAATAGAAACAAATTTAAATCCGAGAGGCAGAGCCAGTGCATAAGAAAATTGTGGAAACTGAGGGCAGTATTAAGAAAGCGTTCATTGCCTTGATGAGGATGAAGCCATTTGAGCAGATTTCGGTGCGTGATATCACGCAGGCGGCGGGTATCAATCGGGGGACGTTTTACCTCCACTACGCTGACAAATACGCACTACTTGAGCATTACGAGGACAATCTGGTCAGCCAAATCACGGCGTTCTTTCGCGCTGACTTTGCGGACACGATGATTGTCGCAACAGCGGAAAGGACCGGGGAGATGACGTACCCCGTGGTGCGGGAGGTCGTCGGCTTGGTGGCCGCGGAATTTGACATGTTCAAGGTTCTGTTCGGGCCAACGGGTGATCCGCGCTTTGAATTTCAGCTGGAGAAGATGGTCCGCGCCTCGATTAGTGAACGGCTGAATCAACTCAAAGGACAGGTGGCGGTGACGACCACGATTCCCCAAGATTACGCCTGGGAGCTAATCATTTCTGGCTTGTTTAGCATCGTCAAGACCTGGCTGCAGTCCGCCAACCCAGAGTCACCGGAGACGGTTTGCGCAATCATCATGAAAACGCGCTTTTTAAGCCCGTATGATCTGCTAGGCATGTCTGAAAGGCAGGAGTCCCTATGAGCAAAGAGCGTTTGACCACGTTTATCGACGCCGTGTTGGCGATTGTGATGACCATTCTAGTGTTGGATCTGAAGCTGCCTGAGCAATAACGGTGGGCGGCTTTTGGGCCCTGAGAGATCAGTTCATCGCGTATTTTATCAGCTTCTTTTGGATCGGGGCAATGTGGGTCGGGCTGCACAACAACTGGCGCCGGGTTAAAACGATCACGCGGCTGCGCCGTGGCTCGGTATCGTGTTGCTGTTTTTTAGCTCGCTGGTGCCTTATGCGACGCGGATCGTCTCGGCCCACTTCATGAGCGTCGGCGCGCAAGTCTTCTACGGCCTGATCATCATCGGCGTGACGCTGGCCAACTTGGCACTGTACCGGTCGGTGCTGGGGGATGCGCCTCGCAATCGCCTGCTGTTTTGGGACGTGGTGGTGAAGTGCGCGGCATTGCTGTTGACCTTCGCCTTTCCGCCGACAATGATGATTGTCACCTTGCTTGCCGCCATTTTCTGGGTGATCATGGGCCTGCAAAAGTACTGAAAAGTAAGTACGCAAAAGGCGCCTGACGAATTTTTTGCCAGGTGCCTTGTTGATCGATCAGTAAACTGGTCGCGTTTGCCCTTGGGTATCGGGATCTGCGATGCCAATGCTGTCGTTAGCCGCGTAACTGGAGTCTGCGACGATTTTCAACACAACATCGGCGATGCTTTGGCGAGAACCGGAGACACCGTTATAAGGCTGGCTCTTCGTCGTCACGGTGTATTTCACCTCGTCTCGGTCGTTCAGCCATGGCAGCCGCAGGGTGGTGTAGGTCAGCCCAGAAGCGGCGAGCAGCCGATCCGAGTTGATCGCGGCATCTAGGCCGCTGCGGACTTGGTTCAAGTTCCATTCGCCGAACTCACCAGGGACTTCGTTATAGATCCCTAGGATATTGGTGAAGACGACGCGGTCAACATGGTGCCCCTTCATAGCGGCAATCACGTTTTTGGTCATGGCATTATCGGCATCGTGATCGACGACGGCAACGAAGACGAGATCCTGTCCGAAGACGGCGGTAGACACTGATGCAGGATTCTCAAGATCAGTCTCGACGACCTTCACGCGCGGGTTATCTGCGAGGCTAGCCAACCGCTCTGCGCGCCGAAGACCCAGGGTCAACTCAACGCCTTTGAATTGCGGTTCAGTCAAAATCCGGTGTTCCACGATGCGGGCAATTTGCCCGTTCGCCGCTAAAATGAGTAGTTTCATGTTGTTCCTCCTATTTTGTGTACCCCTTTTTGTTGATGTCATCAGCTTAAGGGTTACAGTTGGTTGAAGCGCAAGCCTTTTTTTAAAATAATTTTGGGCGCCGTTAGGACAGCCTTTTGGGGACTTCTAGCATAAAAACTGTGTGGGGGAAAGCTTTAGTCGCTGGCGAGTAGCCCAACGGTAATGCCTTCATCACGGGGGTTAAAGTAACTGTAATTAGGGCTTGGCTTACAGTGGGTCTAAGGGATTATGATAGAGAAAATCAAGAGACGAGGTAGACCAATGACATACACGGTTCAAGAGGTAGCAAAGAAAATGGGATTGACCACATATACGGTGCGCTTTTACCATGATCACGGCCTGTTGCCATACGTGAAGCGGGACGAGAACAACAATCGCGTGTTCGATGATGTGGATCTGGAATGGGTGCACCTAATCACGTGCCTGCGCCAGACAGGAATGCCGCTGGCCAACATCAAGCATTATGTGGACTTGGTCATTGCAGGCAGTGACACCGTGCCTGAGCGATACCAGATTATGCTGGCCCAGCAGCAGCGGACGCTTCAGGAAATCGATGAGTTAAATCACCATCTGGAAACCATCAATAAGAAGGTTGCCCATTACGCTGACGTCTTGATCAACCAAAAGCCGGATAGTTATGAGCCTTCAAACGTGGCCGAAGCGCCGGACAAAGCACCAGACATGCAGCTCACCAAAGCATAGTTAGCTAGTTAGAAAAATGCACGCCCACCAGGCAAGGTGAGCGTGCATTTTTCTGGATTAGGCAGCGAGTGGCTTGTTAATTACTTGCTGACGATGAGCAAAGATTTGATGGCCTCGCGCTTGTCCATGGCCTCATAGGCAGACTGGACATCTGCTAGGTCGAAGCGCTGGGTGAAGACGTGGCCCGGGTGAATTTTGCCCTGCAGGACTGCGTCAAGCAACACGCCGCGGTCGTAGGTCGTCACGCTGGCGATCCCGCCGCGCAGACCGACGTTGGTCCAAAACGGCATCGCGTTAGCATTGGTCGCTTCTTGCGGCACACCCACGCGGCCGACGATGGCCCCTGGCCGCGCGACCTTGATCGCGGTATCAACGGACAGCGCTGTGCCAACACATTCCAGCACGGCGTCCGCGCCGCCGTCGGTCATGGCGAGGACCTTGGCAACGGCCTCGTCGCCGCGTTCCTCGACAATGTCAGTGGCGCCAAATTCGCGTGCCATGGCTTGCCGATCGGCGTGACGGCTCATCGCGATAATGCGCGTTGCCCCCATCAGCTTGGCGGCGATCACACCGCACAGGCCGACCGCACCATCGCCCATGACCACGACCGTGTCGCCTGGGTGAACTTCGGCGCTGGCCGCCGCGTGGTAGCCGGTGGCCATGACGTCAGAGAGGGCCAGCAGGTCATTGAGCTGCTCATCGGTGTAATCCTCAGGCTGCCCCGGAATCTTGACCAGAGACCAGTCGGCCTCGGTGTAGCGAACGTACTCGCCCTGAAAGCTGCTGCTGCCATGGCCCTTGGCATTCAGGCAGTTGCCTTCGAATCCGGCCTTGCAGGCGGCACAGTGACCGCAGCCATGTGTGAACGGTAAGATAACGAAGTCGCCGGGCTGAACGTGGGTGACCCCATCGCCAACCGATTGCACGATGCCAATTGCTTCATGCCCAGCCGTGGTGCCCGTTTCGCGCTTGTCGAGACCGCGGAACCACCAGAGGTCAGAGCCGCAGACGCAGGCACGCAGGATTTTGACGACCGCGTCCTTGGGTTCTTGAATTTCTGGCATGGGAAAATCCTTGAGGACGACTTTACCAGGTTTCTCAAATACTGTCGTTTTCATTTTTATTTGCTCCTTATAGTTGGTTTAACCATTGCTGAATTTGCGTCTGGGCAGTGGCCACTTTTGAACCTGGCAGACCCAGGGCAGACGCGATTGAATGCTTACCCGCGGCGCGCTTGAAGACTGCCTCGTAATCGCCGGGCGTACCGGCGTCGGTATAGAACGGGGCGAGTCGAACATCATCATCTGGAATTGCGGCTAAAAAGCTCAGCACTGGCGTAGCGGGGGCGCCGGACCAGACCGGGCCACCAACCAAGATAGTGTCGTATTTGCTCAGGTCTGGTAGCGGCTCGGCCAGTGGCGGCAGCTGACCAGCCTTTAGTTGCGCTTTTGCAATGTCGGCGGTTTCGTACATGTCAACTGAAAAGGTGTCTGCAGGGGCCTTGATCTCATATAGATCTGCATGAGTTTGGGCGTGCAACCGCTCAGCTAAAGCCGCTGTGTGACCAGACCAAGAGTAATAGGCAATTAGTGTTTTGTTCAAATGATCGACCTCCTTCATGGGCAAACCGGATTGCTCATGAAGAAGCATAGTCCATTACAGTAGCTGTAAGGCAAGCGGATTTTGAAGATTATTTTGCCGAGCCGGAATAATTCGATGCAGATCTGAGCCACGCTGTAACTAAAAACACCACAGGGCTGGGGGGCGTGAGAATCGCGCCTGACCCTGTGGTGTACTTTCACTTGTGTAACTTCTATTTATTATGTCCGGTTCCCCTTAGTCAGAAGAAAGTGAGACCAGGGATCACCGCGTAGAAGCGTGCACATTGTTAGCTGAGTGTGGCCTTTACCACGGCTGGTTCGTCGGCCCAACGGTAAACTCGTTGACGTTGGTGTCTTCTGGCATATCGATGGCGAATTCGACAACTTTGGCGATGCGATCCGCCGTAATCTCGTAGGTGTCATACTCGTGCTTCATGTTAGCGGCGACTCCCTTGTCCGTGATGGTGTTCAGGAGCTCAGTCTTGATCGCGGCGGGGTAAATCGTCGCGGTGCGAATGTTGCTTTGATCCTGAGCGGATTCCATGCGCAGCACTTCCATCAGGTCGCGAACGGCCCACTTGGTCGCACCGTAAACGGCACCGCCAGGGTAAGCCTTGAGGCCGGCGACGGAGCTGGTCGCGATGAAGTGGCCGGACTGTTGCGCTTTAAAAATCGGCAGGGCGGCGGCGATGCCGTTGAGCACGCCTTTCAGGTTGACGTCGACGATGCGGTTCCACTCCTCAACTTTCAGCGCGGACAGAGGCGAGTTCGGCATCAAGCCGGCGTTCAAAAACATCACGTCGATGCCGCCAAACGTATCCTTGGCCAGCTGCACGAGTGCCTTGCTGTCCTCGGGCTTAGTGACATCAGTGACGCGGTAAGCAGCCTGACCGCCGGCGTTGTTGATGGCGTTAGTCAGTGCCTTGAGTTTTTCCTCGCGGCGCGCGCCCAGCACGACCTTGGCGCCGTGGCTGGCGAGCAGCTTGGCGGTTTCGGCACCGATGCCGCTTGAGGCGCCGGTAATGACAACAACTTTATTTTCGATCATAAGTATTTCCTCCTAATTTTGACGAATGGGCCGGATAATTTTGGCCGGGACGCCAGCCACAACGGTGTTGGCCGGGACGTCGTGAGTCACGACTGCGCCGGAGCCGACGATGGCGTTCTCGCCGATCGTCACGCCAGGATTGACCGTCACATTGGCGCCCAGCCAGGCGCCTTTTTTTTGATGCGGACGGACTTGAGTACCAAGTCGCGGCGGAAGGCCGGGTCCTCGTTATGGCCGACGGAGATCAGCATCACGCGCGGGCCAAGCAAGACGTGTCCTCAATGGTGATGCCGCCCAAATCGACGAAAAAGCAGTCGCGGTTGATGAACACGTGCTCGCCGATAAACGTGTGCGGGCCGAAGTCGGTTTGAAACGGTGGGTTGATTGCCGAGGTGGCAGGTAGTGGGGCATTCAGCAGGTGAGCCAGCAGGGTGCGGCGCGCGGCGTCTTCGCTGGTCTGATTGAACCTAATCAGCTGCGCGCTAGTTTGCGCCACGATGGCGTCAACCTGCGCTGGCAGCGCGCCGGTCCAGCTGACCGCCCCGGCATTGATTAGTTGTGGCAATGGGATACTCACGAGATGACCTCCTTTTGATGACAAGATTTATCATAAAGACGGCCGGCTGTTCTGTCTAATACCTATGTCGGATGCTACACTATAGCTAAAAAGCATGGAGGTGGGCGCAATGGAGCTGCGTGTTCTGCGATATTTTCTGATGGTGGTCGACGAGCGCAACATCTCACGGGCGGCCGCAAAGCTGCACGTGTCGCAGCCGACGATTTCCCGGCAGCTCAGCGAGCTGGAGGCTGAATTGGGCGTGACGCTGTTCGAACGCGGCCAGCGTCGCATTGAGCTGACCGTCGCCGGGGAATACTTCGCCCAGCAGGCAAGGCAGATCGTTTTGTTGGCGGACAAAACTGTCGCAAACGTCCAGCGCAAGCACGATGTCCGCGGCAGCGTGATGATCGGCAGTGCTGAGGCCCCGATGATGGTCAGTGTGGCGGCGGCCATCAGACACATGCGGGAGACGGCCCCGAAAGTCGTAGCGAATATTTACAGCACCGACGCGGAGGATGTGCACGCCCGTATGCAGACCGGCTTCTTTGATTTTGGGGTCGTCATGGAGCCGACGGACAAGCAGGATTATCATTTTATCAATCTGCCAGGCGCCACCCGCTGGGGCGTGTTAGTGAAAAAAACTTCGCCACTGGCGCAGCTTGAGGGTGTCACCGCCAGTGATTTGCACAATCAACCGTCATCATGACCAGGCAGCGGGGCAGCGTCGACCGTTTGCGGGATTGGCTGGGGGCCAGCGCCAAGCAGTTTCCAGTGGTCGCGACTTACAACCTGCTGTATAACGCATCACTCATGGTCAGCGCTGGGATCGGTGTGGCCGTGTGTTTAGATGGCATCGTCAATACGACAGGGACGGATCTGCAATTCGTTCCGCTGAACCCACAGCTGGAAGGACATGCCAGCTTGATCTGGCCGAAAGCAGGGCAGCTGTCACCGGCCGCGCACGCCTTTTTGGATGCGATGATGCAAACTTGCCAGGTGAGAAAGCAGCCGATTAAATAACGGCAGCACTTGCCTTGTCAACGGCAAATTCTGGTTTAGCCGAAGGAATCAAAGGAACTCTGTCAGGGGGGAGACTTCGAACTCACCGCTTGAATTCTGGCGGCACGATGATGCTTTCTATTTAGACCGTATAATAGATGTAAAGTCTGGCAATTGCTGCATCGACCAAGGGAGGGTGCGTCATGAGTAAAGTTCACATTCCAGTTGCCTATTATCAGGCGCCTGACAAGCGGCTGCAGGCGACCCAGGACAAGCTGTTCGCTGCCTTGAAACAGCACTTCGATGCCGGTGAGGCGTTTGCCAACATCAGCGTGAGCGCCTTGTGTCAAACAGCCAAAATCGCCCGCCAGACCTATTACCAGCATTACGACAGTATTGGCGAAATTATCGAAGTCACCGTCGCCCGGGTCATCAATTCGGCCCTGCAAAAAGCCGATCAAGCTCTCGATCCCAGTGAGGAAGGGGCGCCTTTGAAGGTCGATTTGCTGCTTGCACATCGCGATTTGATCGCCATGGTCCGCTGGGCCCACGCCGGCGATCTCATTGTTGCGTACCTCAGCCGCGAGATTCGGCGTGTGAGCAGTATTGAAGGGACCAACATTCCGATGAAGGGGATCATGATCGACCTGCTGGCGCGCATGTATCTCGCTTTCGCCGATGTTGTCAACGAACACCCTGAGCTGAGCCGCAGTCAGTTGATCACAATTTTTCAGAAGATGCTGCCGGCGCCGGCCAAGATTTTCCGCGACCTATAACCCCAATTCGAAGAAAAATGACAGAATGGCCATGTTTGACAACAAACACGGCTATTTTTAGTAGGTGCTGCCTCATACAATGGGTTTATTCAATCAGGAGGCAACCAACATGAAATTAATCACACTAGAAGAACACTGGGAATCACAGCGCGTTAATGACGCTGCTAAGCCGTACATGCCAAAGCCGGCCAATCCGCACAAAAATTCGGATGACCACAGCATTGAAGAGTTTGTTGCTAAGACCAAGCGCGACAACACTGAGCTCATCAGCGCCGGTGAGCGGCGCCTGGCTTTCATGGATCAAAACGAGATTCAGATGCAGATCATGGGTTACGGCGACGACACGCCACAAAATCTGGATCCAAAGGTCGCCATTGACCTGTGCAAAATGGCGAATGACGATTTAGCGAAGGCCATCAGTGCGCATCCCGACCGTCTTGGCGGCTGGGCGACGTTGCCGGTTGGCAATCCCGAAGCGGCCGCCGCGGAACTCGAACGCGCCGTCAAGCAGCTCGGCCTGCAAGGTGCGATGATTCACGGTTACTACGATGGGCACATGTTCGACGACCCGATGTACGAGCCCATTTTCGCCAAGGCTGAAGAACTCGATGTGCCGCTGTACTTCCATCCGGCAGTGATCCCTGAAGAAATCAGTGAGCACTACTATCAGGGCCAGGGCTGGTCGGAGCTGACCGCCTTCACCTTTGCCGGCGCCGGCTGGGGCTGGCACGAAGACCTCGGCGTGCAGATGATCCGCCTGATCCTGGCCGGTGTGTTTGATCGCCACCCGAAGCTCAAAATCATCACCGGCCACTGGGGCGAAATGGTGCCGAATTTCCTCGAACGGATGGACCAAACGTTGGGCCTGACTGTCCACCTCGACCGCAGCATCAGCCAAACCTACCGCGACAACTTTTACATCACGCCAAGCGGGATGTTCTTCCCGGCGCAGCTGACGCTGGCCATGACCGAGGTCGGGGCCGATCATCTGCTTTACTCGCTGGATTACCCCTACAATCACCCGGCGGACGCGCAGAAGTTTCTGACTGAATCTGACTTGACGCAAGCGGATCAGGAAAAAATCGCCAATCAGAATGCGGCCGCGTTGCTGCATTTGAATTAAGGAGGGGCCTCATGAAAAACTTATATACCTTGACGCAAGTTGACCCTGGCGTCTACAACATCAGCGAAAACATTACAGATCGCCCCATCAAGTTCTCCCAGCAGCTCGTGGTCGGTACTCAGCGCGCCGCAATGATCGATGCCGGGTTCGGCATTGACCGGGACCTGCTGAAGGAAATTCGTAAAATTACCCAACTTCCGGTCATCTGCCTGCTGACGCACGGTGACCCCGACCATACCGGCGGAGCGGAGTTGTTCGACCAGGTTTACATGAATCCCGCCGACGACGCGGTGATGAAGCCGCGTTTGATCCGCGCTTTCGCCTGCACGCGATTGACGTGGCCAGTGGCCACAACGCTGAGCTGGTTGCCCACATGCAAGCCGAAGAGCCGCAAGACGCCAGTTTCAGCTATCAGCCGCTGCATGATGGCGACCGCTTCGACCTTGGCGGCACCACATTGACCGCATTAGCTCTGCCAGGCCACTCGGCCGGCAGCATGGTGTTTGTCGATGTTGACCGGCACTTGGGCTTTACTGGCGACAGCTGGCTACCCTGACCATGAGCGAGCTTTACGATGCGCGCTGTGCCTCGCTCACCGTTTGGGCGAATGGGTTGGCTAAGCTTCAACACCTGGTCGGGGATGACGCACAGCTTTACAGCGGTCACCGCGTTGACGCGTTTCCACCTCACGTGCTCAGCACCTTGATCCAAGGGGTCGCCGACATCAAGGCGGGCGGCGGTCAAACCGATACGCCGATTACGCAGATGCCGACCGGGCCAGTCACCGACAGTGACACCATGCATCCGCGGACGCACAAAATTGCTGGCACGACTTTTGTCATTATGTATAACGCACTCAACATTTAGGAGGTTTTTATGATGACTGATAAAAAATTCTATGATGCCCCGCTGGATCAAACTGATAAGCAAGCGCTCGCCGACCGGGCCGAGATCCGCGAACTACTCGAGTACGAGCGTTACACGCGGGACAACGGCCTGTATGCCCAAGAGGCGGCCTGCTACAGTGACGACGCCCAGATTCACGTGTCCTGGTATGACGGCCCCGCGAAGGGTTATTTTGAAAAATTGGCGCAGGCCAACGGCGGTGGGTCGAAACACAAAATCAATTACACCACTGTCTGGGTCAATGGGACCAAGGCGATTGGTGAGATGACGGTGATGATGCTGTCGCCGCGCATTAAGCTGGACGGCCAGGCCGTTGATTTGCACTCCTACGCGCGCATTTTCACCCGGTTGGAGAAGCAAAACGGGGTCTGGAAGATCCTGTCCGGCGATTGCATTTACGAACGCGATGAGTTGGTCCCGGTCGTCCCTGGCCAACCGATCAAGATCGACACGCAGGAGCTGGCTTCCTACCGCGAAAGCTACCAGGGCTTGTGCTACGTCCTGGCCCGGACCGGCCTCAAGAGCAGTGCGGATCTGCCGGGCGATGACAAGCCTGTGACAGTCGAGAAAGTATACGCGGACGCCAGCAACTGGTTCTTCGCGTAGGCTGTGAGAGATAAAAAGGCACTGCAGCCCGCGGAATCACCAGCGTCCCCATCACGTTCCATCTAAGCGGCAACTAAATTTAAATGACAGCAAATCTCTCCCCATGTTTGCAGGAATACGCAAACGTGAGGAGAGTTTTTACTTTAATTTCGAAAGATTGGTAAGGGATGGTGCTACACCGCCGCCTCCATCAGCCAGTCGCGCTGGGGGTCGCTGCCCACGACAAAGGCGTGCTCGCCGACTTTGTGGAAGCCGCGTGCGGCGTAAAAAGCTTGGCCGGTTCGTTATGTTCCCAGACGCCGAGCGCGATGGTGTCCTTGTGCCGGTCCTTTGCCATTTTCAGCGCATGAGCGTAAAGCTTGCTGCCCAGACCTTGGCGCTTGTACGCTGGTAAAATGTAGATCCGCTCCAGCTCCAGCGCGTTTTTCGCCTTCACATCGGCGGTCACCGCGCCGTCGACGTTGAGCTTAAGGTAGCCGGCCGGGGTGCCGGCGACTGTGATGAACCAGAAAGTCGTGCCCAGCGTGTGCAGCTCCTGAGTGAGCTGTTCGGGCGAGTACGCCGTGTCTAGGAAGGCCGCCATGTCGGCCGGGGCCGTGTTGGCGTTGAAGGTATCGGCAAAAGTGGTGCGGGCCAGGCGCACCAGTGTGGGGATTTGGGGTTCGGTGACAGGGATGATTTGGATATTGGTCATGTTAAAGCTCCTTAACCGTTTGTGCAGGCTGACGTGTCAGCCAGTCCGTTATTGCAGTTAATCTTACGCTTCGGTGAGTGATTTTGCTGCTGATACTGAACTTATTCACGCATTTTTATGCGGCTGCCGCTGCACCGCGACGGCTCTGCGTTTTGGGCCCGGGTTGTCCAACTGGTTTGCGGTCGTGCTGGTCGATAACAGCGCCTTCTAGCAGGATTGGTGAATGCTATTAAGATTTTCCAGAAAGCGCTTGCAATGTGATCCGTTCATCTGGTAAACTTAATTTATGGAAGAGATAAGACACTTCCAATATGAGATGGTTCCACGAAGACGTTTCCTCCAGCGTCTTTTATCCCCCTCCTTAGGATAGAGTTGCCAAGCAGCGAGCAGACGCTGCTTTTTTTAATGCCATGAACGAGGAATACCAGTTAGCCATTATCGGACAGTACCATGCGAGTCACATGCCCGCACAGCGAGCACGTATCGGTGCCTTGCTTAATCATGGTTGGTTCAAGAAAGGTGACGTCTTCTAAGATGACTGCGACTGAGGAATCAGCTGAAGTAGCTGGGTCGCTTCGTTATGCCCAAATTGAACATGGGTGAAGGTGACGGTCAACGCGGTCCCGTTGCCGTGAATGACGGATGGCGCCGAGACGTGATCGATCACGCAAGAGTCAAAAGTCAGTGTCCGCATGTAAGAGCCGTTTTGCATGACAGATTTGTCGCCGCGATTGTAGCTGATCAGCCGGCCGATATCGTTTATCAGACAACGCTTGATGGTAATGTTCTCAGAGGGCTGCTGATTTTTATCCGCATCGATTGCGTAATACTTAAAAAAA
>NZ_BBAJ01000012.1 GCF_001311195.1 Lacticaseibacillus camelliae DSM 22697 = JCM 13995 | reverse complement strand
GGCCAAACCGGCAGCGGTCGGCACGTGGTTCACGGACGCAACATGCGCAAACTGCGCCGAGTGCGCCTGGGCGCGCACAATGTCCAAAAACGCGCTGATTTTGTCAGGCGATTGCGGCCGGCCGTTCAGCGTGAACTGGTCTGCCATCAGGTGCGGGTCAAACTGCACGGTGGTGTCGGTGTAAAAATCATCCAGCGTCAAGGATACGCTGCTGGTGTAAGGCAGGATCAACTTTTCGTCTCTTTTGCCCCAGTACTTGATCAAGGCAATATTCGTGTGCGCCCGGGCTGTCGTTGTCATCAAAGCGCCTCGCTTTCAGCAAAGTCGTAGGTCCAGGTTGCGGCAGCGCCGGCAACAGTCAGCGCCTGCACCACGGCATGCGCCGTCGCATGATCCGCTGCCAATGCGATCATGCACCCGCCCTGGCCGCTGCCGGTCAACTTGGCGCCCAGCGCGCCGGCCTGAATCGCTGCTTCGATCAGCCGGTCGAGCGAAGCGGCACTAACACCCATTTGGGCAAGCGCCGTCTGGGCGACAGTGAGCTGAGTTCCCAGCGCCTTCAGGTCGTCTTGGGCGAGTGCGACCGCGGCCTTGCGACTGGCGCTGCCGATGTGCTCGATCACGGGTTGGAACTTGGTGTGATCACGGCGCAGCAAGTCCGCCACATGGCCGACTGCGGCGCCGGTTTGCCCTATTTCACCAGTGTCGGCAATCACCAGAAAGCCCCGGGTCGGGAAGTGAATCGGCTTGGGGGCCTCACCGCGAATAAACCACTGCGGCCTTTCCGCAGACGTGGTGGCCGCGTCCAGGCCGCTGGGATTGCCGTGGATCGCCTTTTCGGAAACGGCGGCCCAGTTCAGCAGGGTCGGCCGGTCCAGTGGCGTGTCAAACGCGCCGTAAAAGGCCCGGATGATGGCGATCGCGCAGGCCGCAGACGAGCCCATGCCGCGCTCGGCAGGTAAGGCGCTGTCAATCATGAGGTCAAAGCCCTGCTGCGCGGCGCTGAAAAACGTCAACAGCTGCTTGATCAGCTTCGTTAGACCGGTAAACGGCGGCTGGGCCGCGGCGAGCCTTCCGCTGTAAAAGGTCGAGTGGATCACTTGGGGACCGGCAGTGGGGGTGACGGTTGCCGTCAGCTTGATCGACTTGATGGGCAGGGCAATCGCCGGCTGACCGTACACGACCGCGTGCTCCCCAATGAGAATGATTTTGGCGCAGCTGGCGCCTTTTGCTTGATGCATGAAATCGCTCCTTTTAATTCCTATAAATGATACCCCATCGCCGCTGCCTCGACTAGTCGCTTATGCTAAACTTAGAGCAGCAAAAACGGGAACGGAGGAGCGCACATGACGTTGCAATTTTATCTGGGCACTGCGGCCAGTGACCACCGCGAGGCAATGGTCGAGGCCGTCGCCAAGGCGCTGAAAGCAGGCAAAGAGGTTTTCTACCTGGTACCGAATCACGTGAAATTTGAAGCCGAAGTCAGCCTGCTGCAGGGACTGCGGGATCTGAATGGGACGGGCCAGGCCCAGTTTGCCGTCAGCCGCCTCCAGGTGCTTTCCTTCAGTCGGCTGGGCTGGTATTTTTTGAAGAACACTGAAGCGTACCAGCGGCCGCAGCTCGATCGCGCCAGCAATACCATGCTGGTGAGCAAGGTTTTCAGCGACCTGCTGAACGATGACGCAACGAAGCAGCAACTCCACCTGTTTGCCGGCTCGGTCCACAACGCCGGCTTTTTTGCCGAGCTTGCGGATCAGCTGGCCGAGCTGCAAACCGGCCGGGTGACGTCCGCCATGCTGGCGGACGCCGTGACGCGCGGGGCAAGTCAGCTCCAGGACGCCGAAAAACTCAAGGAGCTGCAAATCGTGGCGGCCGCCTACGAAAACCAGGTGCAAAGGTTTGCGACCAGCGCAGCGCTGCTCGAGGAGTTGACCCGCTGGGTGGCTGCCCACGCGGACCGGTTGCAAAACGCGGCCTTTTTCCTTGACCACTTCAATAATCTGTCGGCCAGTGAATTCCACCTGGTCCATACCATGCTCCACACCGGCGCGACCTGACCGTTGCCCTGACGCTCGACCAGGCGCCAGAAGCTCAGCCCCAGGGCCCGGGATTGTTTCTGCCGGCGGCCAAACTCTACTATCAGCTGAGCCAGTCGGTGGCTGATATACCCGGTCGGACTTGGCAGCCGCAAACCTTTATGTGCCGCGTGAATCACGGCCCAGAGTCGTTTCTCGGCGGGCTGGACGCGTTTTGGCGGTCGCAGTACGGCGGCGAAGCCAGCCCGGCCGTCTCGCTGACAGCAGCGGCGAAGGCGGCAGTGCAAGGCCACTTAACGCTGTACAAGGCCAGCGAGCCATACGTCGAGCTGCGGGCCGTGGCCCGTCAAATCGTGCAGGCGCTGCATGCCGATCCCACGCTGCGGTACCGCGATTTTCTCATTGTCGCTCGGCACCTGGCGCCATACGAGTCGTACCTGCAACCGGTCTTTGACGAACAGGGCCTGCCGGTTTTCATCGACCGGGAGCGGCCGATGGAGAATCATCCCTTGGTGGCGCTCATTCAGAGTCTATTTGCGGTGCAGCGGTACCATTATCAGTACGAAGACATGATGAAACTGCTGAAAACCGAGCTGCTGGTCCCAACTGGCGTGAGTGCCAAAGCTTTTCGTGACGCGCTGGACGTCACGGACAACTTTCTGCTAAAAACTGGTAAGCAAGGCGATGCCTGGGTCAAGGGGCCCAAGTGGCAGTACATTGACCACATCGAGCACCGCCCGACCAGTGGCGGCGCCGGCGATGATCAGGTGGTGCTCGATCAGGCCAAAACCGCCCAAATCAACTTGGTGCGTGATTTTGTGGCCGCAAGTCTGCCGCCGCTGTTTGCCAAGTGGGCCAAGGCCAGCAGCGGTGTTGAAGGCGCCACCGCGCTTTACCAGTGGCTGGACCAGGTCGGAGTCACGAAGGTGCTCGGCCAGTGGCGCCAGACCGCGATCGATGCCGGGGACTTAACGGCTTCGACCGCCGGCGAGCAGGCCTGGCAGCAGCTGGTCACCCTGCTGGATGACTACGCGACTATTCTCGGTGGGACCGCTGATGGGGATGCCACCGGTCAATTCGACCTGCAGGGGTTTGCCGACCTGCTGGACGCCGGCTTTGCCGGGGCCAGCTACACGCAGATCCCATCGACCTTGGATCAGGTCACGGTTTCCGAAACCGGACTGAGCCGGCTGGCAAAATTTAAGCATGTGTTTGTGATCGGGGCAACCAGTTCGGTCATGCCAGACACGCCGACCGATCATCCCATCATCACGGCGGCCGACCGGGAGGCGCTGCAGCCGTTGCTAGAGGAAGGGGCGTTTTTGCCTGAAGCCGGGGCGGAAAGTGCGCTGGGAGACGCGTTTCTCAATTATTTGGCCATGATGGCCGGAAGAACTGACCTGACGTTGAGCTACCCGGAATACGCCGATGATGAAAATCATGCGTCCAGTTATTTGACCCAGATGGCGGCCTATTTTGATGTCCCAACCCAGCCATGGCCAGAGGTCGCGCTGACCCTCAACGTCCCGCAGGACTTCAGCAGCCCGCGGGGGATGCTCGCAGACTACATGCGCGTTTTCGAGCAGGCCAAAGCTGACCACACTGCGATCCCGGCGGCCTGGGCCAAAATCATGACCACGCTGCAGGCCGCTGGTGGCGCCTTGGGCGGTTTGGCCAGTCGCTTGGCGGCCAGTGCCGGCACGCAAAATCCGATCGGCACCCTTCAGCCGCGCTGGCCGAGCAGCTGTACTCGCCGCACATGAGCATTTCCATTTCTCAGCTCGAGCGTTTTTACGCCAATCCGTTCGAGTACTTTTTGATGTACGGACTGGGCCTGCGCAAGCGCCCTGAGTTCGAACTTTCGCCGCTGGACTCGGGCACGCTTTACCACAAGGTGATGGAGTTACTGCTCCGCCAGCATGGTAACTTGAACCAGTTAGTGCAGGACGGCACGCTGGCGCAAACCGTCGCGGCACTGGTGAAGGAAAATGTGCAGGCGTTCGGCATTGAGATTTTGGAGGCCGATGATTACTGGCGCTTTGTCGCCCGCCAAATCAGCGCGATGCTGACGCAAAGTGCCAAGATGATCGCCCGTCAGCAGCAAAACACGCGCTTTCGCCCCAAGCAGTTCGAGTTGAAATTCGGCCGCGGGAAGGGCATGAAAGGACTGGAGCTGCCACTTGACGGCGGGCGCAGCGTCACGGTAGCAGGGCGGATCGACCGGCTGGACGAGACGGTGATCGATGATCAGCGCTACTTCATGGTGCTTGACTACAAATCCAGTCCGCACGAGTTCAGCATGCAAAATGCTTACTACGGCAAATCCATGCAGCTGCTGACCTACATTGACGCCATCGATGAGACCACGGGTCCGTTTGCCGGAATGACGCCGGCCGGGGCCGAGTACTTTGTCTTCAACCTGCCGCGGATCGCCTACGCGGATTACATCGACCCGAAAAAGCCCGAGGCACTGTTGCAAAATTACCGGCTCAAGGGCCTGATCGTGCTGCCTGATGATGCGGATGCCGCTCACCGGCAGCAGCTCATCACCGCGTTTGACCAGAGTCTGACCCCAGAGCTGGCAAAGGATAAGGTCAGCAATCGGCCATTGTGGAGCTGGCGGTGAAGAAAGGCGGCGCCCTGACGGCAAAATCTGAGAAGAAGTTGCTGCAGCAGTCGCAGCTGACCGCGCTTCTGGCGCACAATCAGCGTCTGATCATCAACGCCGCCACCGCCATTTTGAACGGCGTGATCAGCTTGGCGCCGCTGCAGTTCAAGCACGAGTCAGACATCATCACCCGCAGCGATTATCAGGCGATTATGCGCTTTGACCCGGCGACAGGCGGCGACCAGTATCACCACGTGGCGCCGCTTTCGCCTGAAGAGGTGCTGGCCAAGATTTTGGCAGAACAGGAGGACAAGAACAATGAGTGACGCTGTTAAACGCACCCCTGATCAGGAAAAAGCCGTGACCTTAAGCGGCAGCGATTTGTTGGTCTCAGCCAGCGCGGGTTCTGGGAAAACCAAGGTCCTGGTCGATCGCATTATTCACCGGCTGATCAACGATCCGACTGCCTCCCTGAGCAAAATGCTGATTGTGACCTTCACCAACGCCGCCACAGCGGAAATGAAGCTCAAGATTGAAGACAAACTGCGCGACCAGTTGGCGGAAGCAGGAGCGTTAACGACCGCGCAGCGTCAGCACCTGGCCAAAGAAGTGGCTCAAGTCAGCGCGGCGAACATTATGACGCTGGATGCTTTTTCCAAGCAGGTGGTCGACCACTACTACTACGTGATCGACCTGGATCCGGGCTACCGGATGATGACCGACGAGTCTGAAGTGCTCCTGTTCAAAACGCGAGTCTGGGAAGACTTGCGCGCGAATATCATGAGCCAACCGGACCGGCGCACCGCGTTTGCGACCCTGGCCGCGAATTTCACGACCAAGGCCACCCGCGACGGGCTTCAGGACGTGGTGTTTGCGCTATATGACTACGCCATGACCACCAAGGACCCGGCCGGCTACCTTGGTAACATTGCTGCGGCATACGGCGACCGCGACGAAGCCTGGATGACAGACGTCTGGGCTGCCGCCAAACCAATCATTGCGCAAAATGCCCGGCTGCTGGAAGAGGCGGCCAAGCTGGTCCAAGGCGACGCGCTGATGGCGCCTTGGCACGATAGCCTGGCCCAGACGACGGCGTGCGTTCAAGCGCTGCTGGCCCTGGCTCAGCCCAGCTACCGCACTGCCTATGACGCGTATCACGCGCTGACTTACCCAGGCTGGAAGGTCAGCACCGCCAAGAAGTTTGCCGACGTGAAGGCGACCATTGCCGAGGCCAAAGCGTTGCGTGATCAGGCCAAGGCCGCTTTGGATGATTTAAGCGGCTGGTTTGAGATCGCACCGGCTGACCTTGAGGCGGCAATGCCCCAAGCCATGGCGATGGCCCAAACACTGCAGGACACCATGCTGGAGTATGATCGAGCGATGCAGGCAGAAAAAAACGGCGCGCCGGGTCCAGACGTTTGGTGACATCGCCCAAAACGCGTTGCGAATCTTGAACTCACCGCTTGAAGATGGTGGCGGCCACACAGTTGGCGACCACTACCAAGACCAGTTCCAAGAAGTGCTGGTCGATGAATACCAGGACATTAATCCGCTTCAGGACGCCTTATTAGATGCGGTCAGCAAGCCCGCTCCGGGAAACCGGTTCATGGTCGGCGACATGAAGCAGAGTATTTACGGGTTTCGGCTTGCCGACCCGCAAAAATTCCTTGCCCGTTATCACCAGTACTCTCAGACCGGCGCGGACGGTCAGCTGGTGACGCTGAACCAGAATTTTCGCTCGACGGACAATGTGTTGGCCTTCACCAATTTGGTGTTCACGCAGATCATGGATCAAGCGCTGGGCGACATTGATTACACCGAGGCCGAGCGGCTGCACGAAAACCAAGGTTACGACTATCAGACCGCAGCAGGTCAAACCAAAGCGTACCGCCTGAACACGGAATTTTTGCTTGAGGTTCAAGCGGCGCCTGATGACCAGTCCTCTGCTGAAGCCGCCGCGACTGACGATACAGATGAGTCTGGCGATGACCTCAGCGTCAGCCAGGCCCGCATGGTGGCGGCGAAAATCAAGGCCCTGACCGCCCCGGATAGTGACGCCCGCCTTTACACCAAAGCGGAGCACGGCGACCGTGCCAGTCATGAGCGGCGGGTGCAGTATTCCGACATTACGCTGCTGACGCGCAGCCGGACCAATAATTTGACCCTGCAGCAGGTCTTTGCGGAGGCCGACATTCCGGTGGTGATCACCAAGACTCAGAACTTCTTCAAAACCACTGAGCTGATGGTGATGCTCAGCCTGCTGCGCATTATTGACAATCCCAAGCAGGAGATCCCACTCACAGCCGTGCTGCGCTCGCCGATCGTGGGGCTGGACGCCAATGACCTGGCCCGCATTCGGATCTCGCAAAGGGCCCGTACGATGAGGCCGTCTTTGGTTACGCCCAACGGCCGGCCAGTGCCGACCCGGATGAAAACCGGCTTCAGACGAAGTTGGCAAGTTTTACGGCGCTGCTGGACGAGCTCCGCGTTTTTGCCCGGACGCACGAGCTATCGGCGCTGATCTGGCACATCTACGAGGAAACCGGCTTTTTGGACATTGTCGCAGTCAGGCCGGCGGCAGACAACGCCAGGCGAATTTACGCGCTTTGGCCAAGCGGGCTGCGGACTATGAAAAAGGGGGGTTCAAGGGCCTGTTCGCCTTTGTTCAGTTCATTGAAACGATGCAAAAGCAGGATAAGGACCTCAGCCAGCCGGTTTCATTGGCCGCCAATGTCAACGCGGTCCAGCTGATGACGATTCACAATAGCAAGGGCCTTCAGTTCCCGATTGTCTTTTTGCTGGATACCCAAAAGGCCTTCAACACGAGTGACTTGAGCGGGGCGGCAATTCTTGCCCAGGCACCGGCAGAACAAGCAGGGGGCCCCAAGCGCGAGCTGGTCGGGTTGAAATGGCGCGACCCGCAAACCTTTGTGGAGTACCAGCTGCCTCAGTGGCAACTGGCGAAAGATCAGAAAAAGAAACAGCTATGGACCGAGGAAATGCGTCTGCTGTACGTGGCGCTGACCCGGGCGGAGCAACAGCTGTTCATTGTCGGTACGGCCAAGACGCCACAAGGCAAGTTGCTCACCCAAGAGCAGTTGGAAACTAGTTGGCTGAGCAAGGCCGAAGGCGCAGCAGGCGATGTGTTGCCGGCAGCGACCCGATTGTCTGCGCAGTCCCTGCTGGACTGGCTGGGGATGGCCATGGCTAGGGCCGGCGTGCTCACGCAAGGCGGCGCCGCCAAGGCCTCCTTGGCGCAAGACGCCGAAAAAGCGGCAATTAAGTTCGACTATCAAGTCAAACCGGCGCGTGATGAGGCGGAAAGTACCGGCCTGCAGGAACCGGCCCAGGCCCTGCCGGCGCACTTTGACCAGGCGCTGACGGACTGGTTGGACTTCACTTACGCGGACCAACGCGCGGCGACGATGACCGGGTTTCAAAGTGTTACGGAGCTCAAGAGGATGTTTGAAGATCCTGACGTTGTGGATGCGCAGGACAGCTCGCCCAGTCGGCGAGGACGCCGGATGACTGGCGACTTTGCCCAACCGGCCTTTCTTCAGCAGAAAAATGGCGCCGGCGCCGCCGCAGTGGGCACTGCCACGCACTTGCTGCTTCAGCAGGTCCCGCTGACCGGCCCGCATGATGAGGCAACCCTGGCTCAGTTAGCGGACTCATTGGCGAGTCAACAACTGATCACGCCGGCGGTGCGGCGCGCTATGCGCCTTGACCGGGTCGCGGCATTTTTCCAGACGGCGTTGGGAAAACGGCTGGTGGCAGAGCCGGCCAACGTCCACCGCGAGCAGGCCTTTTCGCTGCTGTGGCCGGCGGCAGACTTTCCGCAGGCGGCAGGGGAGCAGCCTCAATCCGGCGAGTTGGAAGGCGACGTGCTGGTCCACGGGGTGATTGACGGGTTTATTGAGGAGCCGGATGGTATCACTTTGTTCGACTACAAGACCGATCACATCGGCGACCACCTGCACGATGTGATCGAACGCTACCAAGGCCAGCTGGAAGTCTACGCCGAGGCGCTGACCCTGATGAGCGGAAAACCGGTGCGGCACCGTTACCTGGTCCTGCTGGAAACCGGCGATGTTCATGAGGTGGCTGCGGCCAAGCACGCGCAGCGGTGATTTTGGAGAACGGAAGGAAGAATGCACATGCAGGGCGACACAGTGTACGCGGTGATCGATCTTGAAACCACCGGGACCGAGCGCGACTCGGACCGCATCATCCAGTTTGGGTGCGCGGTCATGCAAGGCGGGCACATCATCTCGACGATGTCGCAGATGATCAACCCGGACCGCCCGGTACCTGCGGCGATCCAGCAGCTGACCGGGATTCACCCGGCCGATTTGACCGCGGCTCCGTACTTCGCGGATGTGGCCGCCAAAATCCGCGATTTGATCGCGGATACAGTGATTGTCGCCCACAATGTCAATTTTGATTATCCGTTCTTGTCGCACGCCTTGACGCTGGCTGGGCAGCAGCCGCTGACCAATCCCGCAGTGGACACGGTGGAGCTGGCACAGCTCCTGCTGCCCACGCAGGCGAGTTACCGCCTCAGTGACTTGACCGCGGCGCTGGGCATCACGCATGACCATCCGCACCGGGCCGACAGTGACGCCATCAGCACTGCCAAGCTCCTGTGGCGGCTGCGCGCCGTGTTTCAGGCGCTGCCCAGTGCGACTCAGAGAAGCTTAAGTCGCCATGGTGCTTTTTTTGCTGCGCGACACGGGGCACTTTTTGAGTGATGCCGTGACCTCTGACCGCCCGCTGCCCGATCAGCTCGAACAAGTGGGGGAGTTGGTGATCCGGCGGCCGCGACCGGCAGAACCCGAGGCAGGCCAGGCCGTTTATCCCGCTGATGCGACGGCCAAAAAGGCGCTGCTCAGACCGCGTTTTCGGTTCCGGCAGGTCCAGGCGCGCATGATGGATCTGATTCACGACAATGCGGTTGGTCCCCAAAAGCCGCTGATGATTGAGGCGGGGACCGGGGCCGGAAAGAGTCTGGGGTATCTGCTGCCGTACGCTTATCTGGCCGACCCCAAACACCAGCTGGTGGTCACCACCCACACCACGGTGCTGCAGACGCAACTGGTTGCCAAGGAGCTTCAAAGTGTGCGTGAGCTGACGGGCTTGACCCTGCCGGCGGTGCTGCTGAAAAGCCCGCGGCATTACTTGGACCTAGCCAAATTTGCCGCCAGTTTGCAGCTGCCGCGGCCTAACCGGCAGACGCGCCTGTTGCAACTGAAAATCATCGTGTGGCTGACGCAAACCGAAACCGGCGACTTGGACGAGCTGCAGCTGACGAATTATCACGCCCCGCTGTTTGCCCGCATTCAAGCGACCGGCGACGAGCGGTTAGCGGTGCGCGGCCCTTATGCCGATGCCGATTTTCTGGTGCGGCTGAAAGCCAAAATGCGCCAAGCGGCGATCATCGTCACCAACCACGCGTACTTAGCCCGGCATTTTCAGGCGCTTCCTGAGTCCTGCCACTACCTGGTCGTCGATGAGGCGCAACACTTTGCTGATACCACTGCGGAGGCTTTTTCCCGCACCCTGGACCTCGGCAAACTGAGGCGTCGGTTGGGCCAGTTGTTGACCTTCATTGAAGGGCAGCACGGGGAAGGGCTGAGTCAGTTGGTCGGCGACTCATCGAACCTGACGTATCAACTCTCACGCGCCATCACTGCGAGCGAAGCACTGCAGGGGCAAATTGAGCACCTGCAAGACCGGCTCTACCGGCACACGTTTGCGCCAACTGCGCACCCCAGCGGCCGGGTCAGTCAGACTCTCGACCCAGCGGGAATCGCCTGGCTGAATGAGGAGCTGGCAGGCCCGCTTACGGCGTTCAGGCGGCAGCTCCCTGCGCTGCTGACAACGGTCACGGCAGTTGCGCAGACCGTCCAAACTCAGCACAGTCACTTTGGGACCGCCCCTGTGCTTGAAGGCCTAGCCGGTCTGCTCAGCGCGCTGCAGCGGCAAAGCGACCGCTTGGGTCAATTGGACATTTCTGCCTTGGCCAAGGCCCAGGTGGTCGTCAGTTTGACGCTGGCCAACCAAAATGACCGACTGAGTTTGGCCGTGACTTGGACGCGTTTCGCTGCGGGTGCTATCATTCAAGATGAACTCTCTAGGTTCACCGCGCCGGTGTTTGTCGGCGCGACTTTGACCGTGGGCCGCAAATTTGACTTTCTGGCCGCCCAGCTGGGCTACCAGGACTTCCCAGAAGCGCAAACCCTGCGCTTGCGCAGCCCGTTCCACTATAAGCAGCAGGCCCAGGCGTTTCTGGCAAGTGACGCGCCGAATGCGCAGGATTTGCCCACTGACGTCTACGCGGACTACCTCGCCCGCGCAATCGCCCAACTGGCCGATAACCGGCACCAAACGCTGGTCCTGTTTACCTCACTGAAGATGATCGAAAAGGTCTTCGCGCGGCTTTCGGCGATGCCCATTGCCGGCCGCAAGGAACTGCTGGCCCAAGGGGTCACCGGCACGGCCTCGCGGATCGCCAAGCGCTTTGCGGTGGGGGACCAGACACTGCTGCTGGGCGCGGCCAGCTTCTTTGAAGGCGTCGATTATCCGGATAAGCAGCTCGAGCAGGTGATCCTCACTCGGCTGCCGTTCGATAACCCGGAGCGCCCCGAGGTCAAGGCGCGTGAACAGGCGCTGACCGCACGCGGAGAGGACCCGTTTGCGGCCGACATGCTGCCGCGCGCGATCCTGCGCTTTCGGCAGAGCTTTGGCCGGCTGATCCGCACCGAGCGCGACCGCGGCGTCTTCGTCGTTTTGGATCCGCGCCTGGGCACCACGGCTTACGGCCGGCAGATGGCCAAAAGCCTGCCCAACCTGAAGCCGATGAGTTTGCCGCTTGCGGAATTGGTCCCCTTGGCGGCGGCCTGGCTTGATCACACAATCATTAACAAGGAGGCGCACGATGCGCAGTAATCGAATGCAGTGGCGGAACCTGATCGGCCCCGCCATCGGCCTCGTGATTTTGGCCATCATCATTGGCGCTTATGTTCGCGCCTTAAGCCCGCTCCACTCAGTTCGTCGTCAGGCAATCGCGATTGCCCGCAAAACGGCTGACGTGGATCAGGTTTCTAATTTCTACTGGGACAAAGAGGATAACGCCTACCTGACAGTGCAGGGCACCACCAGTAAGAACCAGCCGGTGTATGTCCTCATTCGCCAGAAAACCGGTAAGGTCCGGGTGACGCCTCAGCGCAGCGGCATCAGTCGCAGCACTGCCGTTGCCCAGGCTCAGGCCAAATTTGCTCCGCGCAAGATCCTGAACGTGGGGATGCGCTGGCGGGCAAAGAAATTCGTCTGGGATGTTGGCTATATCACAAAGTCTGGTAAACTGGGATACGTGACATACGATTTCAAGACCGGCTCACAGGTCAACGCGATTAACAACTTGTGACCGTCTTCGAGGAGGAATTAGATGCATCTGTCTAAGCGTATCAACAGTGTTTCCCCATCGGCCACACTGGCGATCAGTACCCTCACCAAGCAAATGAAAGCAAAGGGGCAGGACGTGATCGACCTGTCGATCGGCCAGCCCGACTTCACGACGCCTCAGTTCATCGACGCCGCGGCAACTGCTGCCATCAATTCCGGCCAGGCCAGCTTCTACACGCCGGCGACCGGGATCGCAGAGCTGAAGGACGCCATCGCCGCTCACGTGGCCAAGCAAACAGGCGTGACTTACGCCAAATCGCAAATTGCCGTGACGACCGGTGCCAAGCTGGCCCTGTACGGGCTGTTTCAGGTGCTGCTCGACCCCGGTGATGAGGTCCTTGTCCCGACGCCGGGCTGGGTGTCCTATGTTGAACAGATTCGCCTGGCTGGTGGGGTGCCACGCGCAGTCGTGGCGGCTGCCCACTTCAAGGTGACTGTGGATGAGCTGGAGGCCCAGCGGACGCGGAAGACCCGCGCCGTGATCATCAATTCACCGCAAAATCCTAGCGGCGCGGTATACGCCCGCCAAGAGCTGACCCTGATCGGCAACTGGGCACTGCAGCACGGGATTTTAGTCGTGGCCGACGACATTTATCGCGACCTTATTTACAACGGGGCGAGTTACACCTCGATGATCGAGATTGATCCGGCTATCACTGCCAATACGGTGCTGATCTCCGGGGTGTCGAAATCATACGCGATGACCGGCTGGCGCATCGGCTTTGCGGCCGGACCCGAGAAGCTGATTGACGCCTTGGGTAAGTTGTTGGGCCACGCGACTGGCAATCCGACTGCGGCCAGTCAGTACGCGGCGGTGGCCGCCTTTACCAGCGACGGCACAGCGGTGGAAACCATGCGTCAGGCGTTTGAGGACCGGCTGAATACGATTTTTCCGCTGGTGCAAAAGCTGCCGGGCTTCGACCTGCCTGAAAAGCCGCAAGGGGCGTTTTACCTGTTTCCGCAGGTCAAGCGCGCCGCCGCGCTCACGCACTACACCAGTGTCGACGACTTCGTGGCTGCGCTGCTGCAGGAAACCGGCGTGGCCTGGTGCCCGGCCGGGCGTTCGGCATGCCGGACTATGCCCGCCTGAGTTACGCCACAGACAAGGCATCGCTGCTTGATGCAGTGGGCCGCATCGAAAATTTTGTTGGAAATAACTAGTAAGGGGAAATAACCAATGACGCAAGAGATCCGCATCAAAGACGCAAAGGATCACGTAAATGAAGAAGTTCGTATCGGGGCCTGGCTGACCGACAAGCGCTCAAGCGGGAAAATCGCTTTTCTGCAGTTGCGCGACGGTTCGGCCTTTTTCCAAGGGGTCGTGCTGAAAAATAAGGTCAGCGAGGAAGTTTTCCAGACGGCCAAGGAAATGCGGCAGGAAACCAGCATGTGGCTGACCGGCGAAATTCATGAAGATTCACGCAGCCACTTTGGCTACGAGATCGAAGTCCACGACATCGAAGTGGTCGGAGAAAGCGAAGACTACCCAATCACGCCCAAGGAACACGGCATCGAGTTCTTACTCGACCACCGGCACCTGTGGCTGCGCAGCAAGCGCCAGTTCGCGATCCAGCAGATCCGCAACGAAATGGTGCGGGCCACTTATGAATTCTTCAACAAGGAAGGCTTCATCAAAATGGACCCGCCGATTCTGACTGGCAGTGCGCCAGAAGGGACGACGGAGCTGTTTGAAACCGACTACTTTGACCAAAAGGCCTACCTGAGCCAGTCCGGCCAGTTGTACGCCGAGGCCGGGGCGATGGCGTACGGCAAGGTCTTCACGTTCGGCCCGGTCTTCCGCGCCGAAAAAAGCAAGACGCGCCGTCACCTCACCGAATTTTGGATGATCGAACCCGAGATGGCGTTCACGCATCAGGCCGAGAGCCTGAAGGTTCAGGAAAACTACATCGCCTTTCTGGTCCAGTCCGTCCTTGATAACTGTGCGTACGAGCTGAAGCTGATCGACCGCGATCCGGAGATCCTCAAGCGCTACACCAAGACCCCGTATCCTCAGATCCGCTATGACAAAGCCATCGAGATGCTGCAGGAAGGCGGGTTTGACACCAAGTGGGGCGACGACCTCGGGTCACCTGAGGAAACCTATTTGTCCGAACAGTTTGAACAGCCGGTCTTCGTCCTGAACTACCCGAAGGCAATCAAGCCATTTTACATGCTGCCGGAAGAAGGTCGCGACGATACTTACGTCTGCGCCGACCTGCTGGCACCGGAAGGCTACGGCGAAATCATTGGTGGCTCCGAGCGGGAGACTGACTATGACAAGCTGAAGGCCGCCATTGAGGCCAAGGGCTTGGATCTTTCCGAGTACGAATGGTACTTGGATCTGCGCAAGTACGGCAGCGTGCCACACTCGGGCTTTGGCCTGGGCTTCGAGCGCGCCATCACGTGGATCTGCCACCTGGACCACCTGCGCGAATCGATTCCGTTCCCACGGATGATCAACCGTTTAAAGCCGTGATATCAGGGCTGGGCTTAGGCCCGGCTTTTTTTGTCAAGAAAGGGGGTGCCGTCATGGCAGAGCTAAGCAGTTACCTCGCCGCCGGCCAAACCAGTTTGTCGCAGGCGTTGTTTGCGCATTTCAGTGAGACGACGTTGACGCACCGCGAATTTATCGTTTACCTGTTTCTCGCGAACTGGGGGCAGCACCACACTGAGGCCCCGGAGCTGGGGGCCCTGGCCGCCGCGACCAAGCTCAAAAAGCAGGATTTATACACCGTGATCGAAACACTGATTCAAAAAAAGGCGATCCAGCTGGTGCAGCGGCCTGGCAAAGGCGGCCGCACGCTGGATCAGTACGACGTGACACCACTGCTGGACCAGGTGCTTAAACCCGCGGGAGGCCAAGCCGTCTCACCTGCGCAGGCGCCGAATCAGCAGGTGTTCAGCCAAATCGAGGCTGAGTTTGGCCGGCCGCTGTCGCCCATCGAGCAGCAGACTATTACCGACTGGCTGACCATTGACCACTACGCACCGGACATGATCAACCTGGCCCTGCGCGAGGCCGTTTTGAACCAGGCGTACTCGCTGCGGTACATGGACCGGATCTTGCTCAACTGGGAGAAAAAGCACCTGACGACCCCGGCTCAGGTCCAAGCCGAGCAGGAAAGGCACTTGGGCCTATGAGCAAAATGACGAATGCACGGGCGCAGCAGTTGCTGCGGCTCGTGCTTGACCTTTACCCGGATCCGCAGCCGACGCTGAATGCGACCAGTCCGTATCAGATCCTTGTCGCGGTGATGTTGTCGGCACAAACCACCGATGTGGCAGTCAATGCCTGCACGCCGGCGTTGTTTGCCGCGTATCCAACCCCGGCGGTCATGGCCGCCGCACCGCTGGCCGAAATCGAGGCCAAAATTGACCGGCTGGGACTTTATCACAACAAGGCAAAATACCTCAAGGCGCTTTCCGCAGCCTTAGTTGACCATTTTAACGGTCAGGTCCCGCAAACCTACGCAGCCCTGACAAGCCTGCCAGGCGTCGGCCGCAAAACCGCGACCGTGGTGCGCACCGATGCGTTTGGCATCCCAGGCATCGCGGTCGATACGCACGTCAGCCGCATCATCAAGGGGTTTGGCATTGCGCCGCAAAAAGCCACGCCCGACCAGATTCAAGCGCGGCTTGAACACCTTATGCAACCGGAGACGTGGATCCGCCTGCACCGGGGGTTGATCCGCCTGGGCCGCGAATGGCTGACCGCCCGGCACCCGCAGCTGCCGCCTGACCCTGCGTGGCAGGCGTTCAAGAATGAGTACAAGCCACTGAAAGAAGGTCAATCAAAATGACAGATCAAATTGTGTCTTCGACCCGGCATCAGCACCGCGAATCCTGGGATCACTACTTCATGCAGCTCGCAACCGTTGTCGCCCAGCGCTCGACCTGCGAGCGCGCGACGGTGGGGGCGCTGCTGGTCGTCGATCATCGCATTATTGCCACCGGCTACAATGGCAGTATTTCCGGCGATCCGCACTGCGATGACGCCGGCCATCTGATGCGTGATGGGCACTGCATTCGCACGCTGCACGCCGAGATGAACGCGATCTTACAGTGTGCCGAAAATGGGGTCTCAACGCGCGGCGCTGCTGTGTACGTGACGTATTATCCGTGCCTAAACTGCACCAAAGCCTTGATCCAGGCCGGGGTCAAGCGTGTCTACTATGCGCATGACTACCATAACGACCCGTACGCGGTCCACCTTTTCCGGGACCATCACATTGAAACGACCCAAGTCACGGTGACAGCGAAATGACGAAAAAGGCCTTGCCGTTTTCATTAAACGGCAAGGCCTTTGATTTTGTGTTCAAAATCTCTGGTGGGGGATCATTGCTGATGCGAGGACGATGTCTCGCTGGTCTCTGAGGACGAGCTTTCCGCCGAGGAGGAGCTGGTGGCCGGCTCACTGGAGCTGACTGCGCTGCTTGAAGTACTCGACACGCTTGAACTTGACGACGAAGACGAGGATGTTTCACTGCTCGACGTCGAGCTGACCGAAGAACTGGTACTTGAGCTGCTGGTCGGCGTGTCGGCAACAGCGGTCTTGGTGGATGGCCCATGGCCGCGGACGTACAGCTCGCGTGTGGTGTTGGCCATATTGCCCGTCACGGCAGTGCCCGGGTTCGACCCCTTGAGGATGTGCTCGACTAGGACTGAGCTAGGCTTGTGCCAATCCTTGTTTGGCAGGTTTTCACTTTCGACAAGGTAACTCATCATTGCCTTGTAGATTTGCTGGGCAATCAAGTTCGAGTCATTGCCCAAGCCGTTTTGCAGCGGCTTGTCGTAGCCCGTCCAAATCGACATTGTGCGCTGGGTCGTGTAACCCGTGAACCAAATATCCTTGGCCAACCCGGAGAGAGCGGGATTCGATTTAAGTTCCGGATCACCGTAATCGGAAGTCCCGGTTTTGCCGGCTTCGTGTAGCCCGGGAATCCGAGCGTAAACGCCGGTCCCGCCGGTGAGAACGCCCTTGAGCATGTCTGTGATCATGTAAGCAGTGCTGGCCTTCATTGCCCGGGTGCCATTGCTGGTGAAGTTGGTGGTGCGGCCTTCCATGTCAACAACTTTCCGGACATAAGTCGGCTTGTAGTACGTGCCGCCATTGGCAAAGGCGGAATAGGCGGCAGCTTCCTGTTCTGTGGTCACCGAAGCGCCAATCGCGCTCGGATAAACCTGCTGGTCTTTGGGCAGGGTGATGCCAAGCCCCTTGAGGAAATTCAGCCCCCTGGAAAGGCCAACCGCTTCCAGTGTCCGGGCAGCGACGGTGTTGCGTGATTTGACTAAGGCCTCGCGAATAGAGATTCGGCCCAGGTAATTATGGTCAATGTTGTTAAGGGTCGCGGTGCTGTTCGGCCAGGTATACGGCGCGTCATCCATTTGCTGGTAGGTGGAGTAGTTGAGGTACTCGATTGCCGGGCCGTAGTCCAGCAGCGGCTTCATGGTCGACCCGTTGCTGCGATCGTTTTGAGTGGCCCGGTTGTACGCCAGGCGCACATCACCAGTCTTGCGGCCGCCAATTTGGGCGATCACACGACCGTTGTTCGGGTTGGTGATGGTCACCGCCGTCTGCAGCGAATTGTTGGGGAACTGAACATACTGGTCGGTGTTCACAATATCGTACAGGCGTTGCTGCGCCTTCATGTCGATGTTGGTGTAAATCTTGAGATTTTCGCTGTAAGGATCGACCCCGGTTTTGGCCTTGACTTCCTTGATGACGGAAGTGAGGTAGGAATCGATGACCTTGTCCGTGCCTGAGTTCGTGGTCTGCGCCTTTTTCGTGACCAGACCGTCAGTCACCGGTTTGGCCTTGGCGGCATCCGCTTGCGCTTGGCTGATCTTCTTGTTCGTCACCATTGCCTGCAAGACTTCGTTGCGACGCGTCGTGGCGGCCTGCGGGTGCTCATAAGGGTCATACCCGGCAGGGGACTGCGGCATCCCGGCCAGCAGTGCGGTCTGCGAAAGGTCAAGCTGCTTTAGGTCCTTGTTGAAGTAGTACTTGGCTGCAGTGCCCATGCCGCGCTGGGCGTTATCCATGTAGACCTTGTTAATGTAAAATTCCAGGATCTGTTCCTTGCTGTACTGCTGTTCCAGTTTAATTGCCAGCCAAGCCTCTTGCGCCTTGCGCTTGAGGGTCTGGTCAGAAGCCTTGGTCGAAAAGACCGACAGCTTGATCAGCTGCTGCGTTAGCGTCGAGCCGCCTTGCAGGCCTGACCCGCGGCCGGTCACGCGGCCGACGACGTTATTCATCGCCGCACTGGCGATTCGAATGGGGTCGATGCCCCAGCGCTCTTGATAAAAGCGGCGGTCTTCGATTGAGACCACAGCGTCCTTAAGCGTCTGGGGGATCTGATCGGCCTCGACGTAGGTACGACTTTCAACGCCCAAGGTCGTGATAGCGTTCCCTGAGCGATCGTAAATCGTGGAGCTGCCGCCTGATTTCAGTGCGGCCTCGGTCACTTTGGGAGCACTGGATGCGTAATACGCAAACAGTCCGATGCCGGCGACCACAGCGACCACAAAAACAACCAGCAAGGTTTTTAGAACGGTGAGCCACCGCCGCTTTTTCTTCGGGTGCCGCGCTTGCTTACGCGCCATTCGTGATGGGGTATTAGCCATTTTCAGTGCCTCTCTTTGTTTTGATTAACCAGTCCACGCCGTCCAGGTAAGGAATCAGTGGCTGCAGCTTGGGGTGGAGTTCGAACCCGGCTGTTTCAATTGCTTTAAGGGGAATCGACTTGCGGCCGTTTTTCAAGCTCTCGGCCCACCAGCGGTTCAAGTCACTGACCGGGTACACAAACAGCCGATTCAACGTCACAAAGCGAATCAACGCAAAACAGATCCCGCCTTGTTCGAGACAAGCGTTCAGGTGCCTGACCTGATGCGGATGAAAGTTCTTGAGCGGGAAGCTTTGCCTGTTTTTGGTCTCTTTGGCGTCAAAGTCAACATAATAACCCTGGTAGACGCCATTATAGTCGGTCGTCGAAGGGGTTTTGAAATAAGCCTCTTTAATGACCGCCTGACTGCGCTGAGGGTAGTCGACCTTGACGATCTGGATCGGGGTCGGTTTTTTTATAAATCACCGCGCGTTTGGCCGCCCGGTAATACTGATTACTCGCATTGAGCTCGGCTTCCAGCGTCATGCCCCGGCCGCCGTAGTTGACGGCGTCTTCGGCAGTTTGCTTGCCGCTCTCGTATGCTTTACCATTGGGGTAATGAATTGCCATATGTCCACGCTCCTAGCGCCATTATATCAATCTTGGCCGGTTGTGACCTAATGAGAAGGGAACCGTTATGCTGACACGCCTTTGGCTGACCGGGTATCGCTCGTGGGAACTGAGCACTCACGGGGAAGACGACCCTAAAATCACGGTGATTAAGTATAGTTTAAAAAAATGCCTTGATTCCACTTCTGGATGATGGCCTCAAGTGGGTGATCACAGGCGGGGAGCTCGGCATCGAGCAGTGGGGTGCTCAAGTTGCGATGAGTTTGAAGCCTGATTACCCGGATTTAAAAGTGGCGGTCATGCTGCCATTTGCGGACTTCGGTCACCAGTGGAACGAAGATAATCAAAATCGCCTGCAGACGTTGATCAGTCAGGTGGATTTTAGCCAGCCCACTTCTAGCGCCCCATACCAAAACCCACGCCAACTTTCGGGCTACACGCAGTTCATGCTGCACCACACAGACGGGGCGCTGCTGGTTTACGACCCGGACTTTGAGGGCAAGCCGCGCTTTGCGTACCAAGGCGCGCAGGCGGAAAGTAATCGCCGTGCGTATCCGCTGACACTGATCACGATGGAGGATTTGGAAGAGGCCGCCCGCGATTGGGGCGAAAACCATGCAAATGAGCAGTTTTAAAGCGATTAGTGGTATGATACAATAGTTTCAGTAAGTCTTCGAATGAGGTGCTGGATATGGATAGCAAGGAAACAACATTCAATGTTCAACTTGACCCCAAGGCCATTTTGGATAAGAATTTTAAAAAGGTCATGCGCGGTGACGATCCCGACGAGGTCGATGAATTTCTCGATCAAATCATCAAGGATTACGAGAATTATAACGCCGAGCTGGATCGCCAAAGTGAGGAAAATGCCCGTTTGCGCAGTCGCGTTGACGAGCTGACCAAGCAGTTATCCGTTTCGAAGAACGTGGCCGCGGCCACCCCGCAGCAGCCGAATGCCACTGCGACGAACTACGACATTTTGAAGCGGCTATCCAACCTGGAGCGTCACGTCTTTGGCAGCAAGTTGTCTGATGGCGGCCAAAGCACCCACGACGACCAATCTGGAATCGATCAGTACTAAATTTGTGAATTCATTTGCAGTTCTCGAGTAATCGCGCCAGGCTGATGTCTGGTGAGGAAAGTCCATGCCCGCCCAAGCTGCGATGCTTGGAGTGTTCGCGTCAGGCCCAATAAGCCTGAGTACCGTTTTACGGTAACGGCGACCCAAAGCGCTAAGGCTTCGGCTATGCGTGAGTCGGTCTGAAAAGTGCCACAGAGACGATGCTGACGGGAAACCGTCAGCTTGGAACGGGTAAACCCCGCGAGCGAGTAACCCAAACTTTGGTAGGGGCGCAAGGCCTAGGAAATTGAACCGATGGCCCTAACAGCGAAAGCTGAGATAGATGATTACTGAAGGCACCTTGGCCTGACTTGGTGCTGGAACAAAACATGGCTTATAGAGGACTGCAAACAGGCGCGGCTCGGGGTTTCCCCGGGCTGTTTTTTGTATGGTGCGAAGGGTTCGCGCGCTTAGCTAGGCTGGATGCTCCATCGTTGAGAACCCGAAGCCCGATTAATGGTGCGAAGGCCTGGCGCCGTTTAGCCCGATGACCAGACGATCAAGGCATTGCCGTGTTCGTTTCCGGTGACACAGCCCCTTTTCTGGGGTAACATTGAAGCGACAGAAAAGGAGACTATTATGCAATATAAATTACTGGCCACCATGGCTTCCGGACTGGAAGCATTGACCGCCCGCGAGATTCGCGACTTGGGCTTTGACGAGCAGACTGACAACGGCAAGGTGTATTTTCAAGGCGACGAAAAAGCCATTGCGAAGGCCAACGTGTGGCTGCGTACCGCCGACCGCGTGAAGATCATTGTCGGCCAATTCACGGCCACGACCTTTGACGAGTTGTTCGAAGGCGTCAAGGCACTGCCTTGGGATCAGTACCTGCCACTGGACGCGGCCTTCCCAGTCGAAGGCCGCAGTGTGCGCTCGAAGTTGCACTCCGAGCCTGACGTGCAGGCAATCACGAAAAAGGCCATTGTCGATAAGCTGGCCACGGTGTATCACCGGCGCGGACGGCTGGCGGAAACCGGCAAAACGTATCCGCTTGAGGTCTCGATTCTCCGTGACGTCGCGACGCTGACCATCGACACCACCGGCCCCAGCTTGTTCAAACGCGGCTACCGGATCGCCAAAGGGGAGGCGCCGCTAAAAGAGAACTTCGCGGCCGCGCTGGTGATGCTGACGAATTGGCACCCGGACATGCCCTTTGTTGACCCGACCACTGGTTCTGGCACAATTCCGATTGAAACCGCGCTGTGGGGCTTAAACATTGCCCCTGGGCTGCAGCGGCATTTTGCGTTCGAGAATTTTGCCTTCATGGCTCCGCAGGTGCTTCAGGATGTGAAGGACGAGGCGCTGGATGCAGCCGACTTTGACCGCGAGCTCGACATTCAGGGCTTTGATTTGGACCCGAAAATGATCGAGATCGCGCAGGAAAATGCCAAGCAAGCCGGGCTGGGCCAGACAATTCGATTCAAGCAGCTCGCCGTCAAAGACAATCGGCTGGACAACGACCAACACGGGGTGCTGGTCTCGAATCCGCCATATGGGAAACGACTGGGTGAGCTTGACGCCGCCCGCACGCTTTACCGCGAGATGGGGCAAGTTTACGGCGACCTGACTAACTGGAGCCGCTACATTCTGACCGCGGACCTCGAATTTGAAAAAGCGTTCGGGCACAAGGCCACAAAGCGGCGCAAGCTATACAACGGGACAATTCGCACGGATTACTTCCAGTTCTGGGCGCAGCGGCGCCACTAAGGAGTGGTAGCATGAACATTTTAACTTTGTACGGCCTGCCGGATAGTGCGGCTGATGACTTTGCTGAGCACCCGGACTGGCATGTCATTTCCAAGGCTGCTTTTACCTCTGCTCAGGCCGAAAGCATCGATGTGATCCTGGGCTGGGACGCGGTCGGCGCTGAGCTGATTGCCGGGCCGAATCACGTTAAATTCGTTCAGGCCATGTCAGCTGGCGTCGATTACCTGCCACTGACGCAGTTCCAGCAGCAAGGCATTCAGCTGGCCAACACCAGCGGCATTCATGCTGAGCCCATTGCCGAGTCAACGCTGGCGATGATTCTTGCCTTTGCGCGCGGACTAGTGCCTGCTGCGCGGCAGTGGGACAATGAAGCAAGGCGGCCTTCGATGTGGCTACCAGCCGGCAAAACGGCGGTGATTTTTGGCACGGGCCACATCGGCCGGGCCATCGCCCGCCGGCTCAACCAGCAGGGAATGACTGTCTGGGGAATTAGCCGCCACGGCAACGCCGCCGAAGGGTTCGCGAAGGTCGGTACCGATGAGCAGGCTGCTTCGTTTGCGGAAAATGCGGATGTGCTGATCAACGTCATGCCGCTGACTGGCGCCACACAGCACTTTTTCAACGCTGGTTTCTTCAACGGCCTCAAGCAGGCCCCGCTGTTTGTTAACGTCGGGCGCGGTCAGACTGTGGACACCGTGGCGCTGCGCAATGCGCTCCACGCCGGCCGCCTCTCAGGGGCGGCGCTGGACGTCTTCGAGCAAGAGCCGCTACCGGGCACCGATTCGCTCTGGCAGGAGCCGTGCGTGCTGATCACGCCACATATTTCGGGCACCGTCCCGCACTTGCGCGAGGCGGTTTACCAAATTTTTAAACCGAACCTCGAGGCCTTAGCCGCCACGGGTCAGATTGTCAAAAATCGCGTTGACTTGACCGCTGGCTACTGATTTTTGACCGGATAACGCGTATACTGAAAGCGTTATCAAAAGCACCCAAAAGGAGGTTCTTGCTCATGGCGCAACGCACCACTGAGATTATTAGCTTACTGGAGGACGCATTACTGACCAAACGCAAGGTGTCGATTCACACCATCGACAAAAAGGTCTTGAAGGGGATCATCTCGGAGATTCACCCCGCCACGGTGAAGCCGTATCAGGAACGCAGCACGGTGATCATCGAAACCACCAAAGGGGCGAAACGGCTACAGGAATACGCGATCACCAAGATCGCCTGGGCCTGAGCCCTGCGGCACGACGTTCAATGTCGTGCCTTTTTTTTGCCTTATTGGTGCAGAACGGTGGTAAGGGGAATGTATGGGTGAAAACCCTTGCGGCTTGCGCTATAATTAGCATTACATTAAACGCTGGTGAGAGCCAGCGAAGGGAGCGACAGGAACATGGCAGAAGCACGATACCAAGACGACTTGTACGAGTCAGTCAATGGCGAATGGGAAAAAACGGCGGAAATCGCGCCAGACAAAACGGCGACTGGGGGCTTTAATGACCTCGCAGACGACGTTGAGGCCAAGTTAATGGCCGATTTTGCGGCGGTCAGTGACGGCAGTAAAAAGGCGCCGGATGCCTACTTTGCGGAGGCCGTTAAGCTTTACGACAAGGCGAAGGACTTCACTGCGCGCGACAAGGCGGGGATTAAGCCGGCTCTGGACCGCCTAGTACCACTGAATGACACCTCTGATATTGCGGCGTTCAACGCCAAAGCCGCTGACCTGTCAGCGTCGTTGTTCCCAATGCCGTTTGAAACGGATGCGGAACCCGACCTGAAGGATACCAGCGTGAATAAGATCACGCTGACTGGTCCTTCGACCATTTTGCCTGACGTGCCTTACTACGCTGAAGATAACCAGCAGGGCCAGGCGCTGCTCAAGGTCTGGGCCGACATGGTCAAGGAAATTTTGGCGCAAACGGACCTTTCTGCCGGCGACCAAGAGACTTACCTGAACGATGCGTTGGCGTTTGACCGCGAACTCGCCAAGCACGTCAAGACGCGCGAGGAATGGGCGGACTACCCGAAAGCTTACAACCCGCAATCCTTCCAGGAAGTGGCCGATCAGCTAGGAGACTTTGATTTGGCGCGCTTTGCCAAGGACGCGTGGCCGGCAGTGCCGGAAACCATTATTGTTGGCGATCCGCGCTTTTTGAAGGAGTTCACGCAGCTGTTCTCCGCCGCGACTTTTGAGCGTTACAAGCACTGGGCCTATGTCTCCGACTTGGTTTCCAACACCGGGTACCTGAGCGAAGACCTGCGCCAGCTCGGGGGTAAGTTTGGCCGCGCTTTGTCAGGCAATCCCGAAGCGCCTAAGCAAATCAAGCACGCCTACCGACTGGCCAACCGGGTCTTCTCGGAACCGGTCGGTATCTACTACGGCCGCACGTACTTCGGCGAAGCAGCCAAGCAGGACGTGACCCAGCTGGTCAAAAACATGATCGCGACTTACAAGCGCCGCCTGGCGCACTCCGACTGGCTCAGTCAGTCCACCAAGGACAAGGCCATCGTCAAGCTCGACAAAATGGTCCTGAAAATGGGCTACCCGGAGCGCCCGAACGAAGTGTACGACCGCATGCACGTGCAGGAAGACCAAGGCCTGCTGGAAAACGTGATCCAGCTTGCCGAGGCCCGGCATGCCTTCAACGTTGAGCAGCTGACCAAGCCGGTCGACCGCAACGTCTGGAACATGCCAGGCCACCTGGTCAACGCCAGTTACGATCCGTCGCGCAATGACATCACGTTCCCGGCAGCGATCCTGCAGGCGCCGTTCTACTCCCTGAAGCAGACCGCCAGCGAAAATTACGGGGGGATCGGCGCGGTCATCGCCCACGAGATCTCACACGGGTTTGATAACAACGGGGCCCAGTTTGACGAGTACGGCAACATGACGAACTGGTGGCAGGAAGCCGACTACGCGCACTTCAAGGAACTGACCCAGCAGATGATCGACGAGTTCGATGGAATCGAAACGCCGGCCGGCAAGGTCAACGGCAAGCAGATTGTCTCCGAAAACATCGCCGATGCGGGTGGCTTGGCCGCCGCACTGGAAACCGCGCAGAATCAGCCGGACGCTGACCTCAAGGCCTTCTTCACCAACTGGGCCCGGGTCTGGCGTCAGAAGTCTCGGCCGGAGTACGCCAAGTTTATCCTGTCGATTGATGTGCACGCCCCAAACAAGTTGCGCGCCAATGTGCAACCGCAAAACCTCGACGAATTTTACACGACCTTCGATGTTAAACCAGGCGACGGGATGTACACCGCACCGGAAAAGCGGGTCCACATTTGGTAACCGAAAAGATATTGGCGCAATATTCGCGTCTGGAAACGGTCCGGCTGACGCTGCGGCCGTTTTTGCTGTCTGATGCCGAGGCCCTGCTGGAGAATGGTCGCGATCCACGCGCCAATCAGTGGTCGTTGCGGTTCGCCGACCTGAGCGCCGCCGAGGCCAACATTCGCCGCTACTGGTTGGGCCAACCGGCGGGCAAGTGGGTGATCGAACAAGACGGCGTGTTCCTGGGTGCGGTCGAGTGTCACCTGCATCAAGATATCGAGGCGGTGGAAATTGGCTACTTGCTGCTGCCCAAGTACTGGGGGCAGGGGGTTGCGACTGAGGCGGCCCGCGCGTGATGCAGCTGGCGTTCGGCCCGCTCGAGGCGCAATCCGTCCTGATCGGCTGCGATGAGTCCAATCAGCAGTCTGCCAGTGTCGCACGGCGGTTAGGGCTGCACTTAGCCTGGCTGGTCTTTTCCGCACACCAAGATGCGGAGACCTGGTGGGTGCGCTACCGATAACGGCTTGCCAATTCCAGCCACTTGGCTCACAGTAGAAATGACAGCTTCGCCTGCCAAAGAAAGTATTGGAGGTCAATCATGCAAGCTTTTCGCTTAAATAATCAAACAGATCTGCGTTTTGGACCGCTCAAGGAAGCGGACCTGAAAGCGGCCGTCAGTCAGTTCGGCGACCGTGTGCTCTTCGTTTACGGTGGCCATTCAATTAAGGCCAGCGGGCTCTACGACCGCGTCATCAAGGCGCTCTCCGGCCTGCACGTGACGGAACTGCCAGGCATCGCACCTAATCCTAAGATCGATTCCGTGCGCGCCGGCCAGAAGCTGGCGAAGGCCAACAATATTCAGGTGATTCTGGCCGTCGGTGGCGGCTCGGTCATTGACGCGTCCAAAGTAATCGGCGAGGCTGCGAACTACGACGGTGACCCGTGGGACATCGTGCGCGACAGTGAGTTGGGCAAAAACACCCCGCAGCTGCCGATTGTCGATGTCGTGACCCTGGCCGCGACCGGCACTGAAATGAACATCAACGCAGTGATCTCAAACCCTGAGACCAAACAGAAGCTGGGCGCTCGCAGCAGTCGCACGCCGGCCGTTTCCTTCATGGATCCGACCCTGACCTTCACGGTTCCGGCGCGGCAAACGGCGGCGGGCGCCATGGATATTTTCAGCACCTGTGCGAGCAGTACTTTGACCGCGAGCCCGATAATGATGCCACCAAAGGCATGATCGAAGGCCTGCTGCGCAGCGTGATCAAGTGGGCGCCGGTCGCCATCAAGCACCCCGATTCATTGCCCGCTCGTCAGAACCTGATGTGGACCGCGACCGCCGCGCTGAACGGGGAAATGGGCGCCGGCAACCGCAACGGCTGGTCGTGCCACCCGATGGAGCACGAGCTTTCCGCCTACTACGACATCACGCACGGCGTCGGGCTGGGCATTTTGACGCCGCGCTGGATGCATTATGTCCTGACGACCGATCCCACGACCACCGCGCTGTTTGCGCGGTTCGGCCGCAACGTCTGGCACCTGACCGATGCCGAAGACGAAGACCTGGCAGGGCACGCCATTGCCAAAACGCTGGCCTGGATCACCAGCCTGGGCTTTGGCATGACGCTCCCAGAAGTCGGCATCCCCGATGACAAGAACTTCGCTCCAATGGCTCAGGCCGCGGCCAAGCGGTTGGGTAATGCTTATCTGCCACTGGACGAAGCGGCAGTCACCGCCATTTACCAAGCCAGCATGACGCCTGGTCTGGCTTAGCCCATAAAAATAGCGCTGATCGCCGCGAAGCGATCAGCGCTATTTGTTTGGCCTAGAACTTGTAATCGTCGTCGCTCATGGCTTCCACTTGGCCCAGCCGGTAGCCGTTGCCGACCTGAGAGAAGAAGTCGTGGTTTGAGGTCGACGTTGAGATCCCGTTCATGACGATCGGGTTGACGTCTTCAGCAGTATCCGGGAACAAGGGGTCCTGACCGAGGTTCATCAGCGCCTTGTTGGCGTTGTAGCGCAGGAAGGTGAGGACTTCGTCAGTCCAGTCGGTCTTGGCGTACAGGTCGTTCGTGTAACCTTCCTCATTGGCGTAAAGGTCGTACAGCAAATCGTACATCCAATCCTTCATCTTGCCTTGCTCGTCTTCTGAGAGCTCGTTGAAGCCGAGCTGGAACTTGTAGCCGATGTAGGTCCCGTGAACGGACTCATCGCGAATGATCAGCTTGATGATCTCGGCGACGTTGGTCAACTTGTTGTTGCCCAAGTAGTATAGCGGGGTGAAGAAGCCGGAGTAGAACAGGAAGGTTTCTAGGAACACCGACGCCACTTTTTTTCTCCAGCGGCGAACCGTTGTGGTAAATGTCGTTGATCTTGTTCGCCTTGTACTGCAAGTGCTTATTGGAGTTGGTCCACTCAAAAATCTCGTCAATTTCCGCCGGCGTGTTCAGCGTGGAGAAAATCGTCGAGTAGGACTTCGCGTGCACGGACTCCATGAACTGAATGTTGTTCAGCACGGCCCGTTCCTGCTGGGTGCGGATGTTATCCATCAGGCTGCGCATGCCGTCCTGGCTCTGCAGGGTGTCCAGCAGGGTCAGCCCGCCGAAGACGTGCCCGACGACCCACTGTTCGTCATGACCCAGCGTGCGCCAATCATCCAAGTCGTTTGAAACCGGAATCCGGGTGTCCAGCCAAAACTGTTCAGTCAGCTTCTCCCAGGTCGCCTTGTCGATCTGGTCTTCAATGTCGTTCCAATTGATCGCAATGTACTGCTTTTCAGCCATTTTGCCACTCCTTAAAATTGTTTGCCGCAAGACCCGCAAAAGGCAGGGCCAAGCCCTGCCCGCTGCAGTTTAGATCGAGCAAGATTCGCAAGCGTTTGAGCCGATTTCTTCCTGGTCATCCGTGTAAGTGCGGATGTAGTAAATCGATTTAATCCCCTTGTGGTGCGCATAGTTGCGCAGGATGTTCAGGTCGCGGGTGGTCATCTTGTTGGTGCGACCTTTCTTCCACGGGTACATGCCTTCTGGAATCGTGGAGCGCATGAACAGGGTGAGGGACATGCTTTGGTCAACGTGCTGCTGAGCCTCGGCGTAAACATCGATTTCCTTGCGCATGTCGATGTCATAAGCGCTCTTGTAGTAGGGCATCGTGTCGTTCGAGAGGCCGGGGGCCGGGTAGTAAATCGTCCCGATCTTCTTTTCCTGGCGGTCCTCAATGCGGTTAACGATCGGCTGCAGGGAGGCGCTGGTGTCGTTGATGTAAGAAATCGAGCCGTTCGGGGCCACGGCGAGGCGGTTCTGGTGGTACAAGCCGTCCTTCATCACTGCGGCTTTCAGATCAGCCCAATCCTGCTGAGTCGGGATCTTGACGTCCTTAAACAGTGCCTGCACCTTCTCGGTTTTCGGGGCCCAGGTCTGGTCGATGTATTTGTCGAAGTAGGAGCCATCGGCGTACTTGCTGGCCTTGAAGTTGTGGAACGTCTCGCCGCGCTCGGCGGCAATCTTGTTTGAGGCCTTCAGGGTGTAGTAGTTGAGCAGCAGGAAGTAAATGTTGGTGAAGTCCAGCGACTCCTCATCCCCGTACTGCATGTGGTTCAGGGCAAAGTAAGTGTGCAGGCCCATCGCGCCCAGACCGATGGAGTGGGCCAAGTGGTTGCCGTGCTGAACCGACGGCACGACATCGATGTTGCTGCTGTCGGTGACGTAGGTCAACGCCCGCACCATCGCCTCAACGCTCTTGCCGAAGTCCTTGCTCTTCATCAGGTTGGGAATGTTGGTCGAGCCCAGGTTGCAGGAAACATCCGTGCCCATCACGTCGTATTCCTGCTTGTTGTTAATCACGCTCGGGGTTTGGACCTGCATGATCTCGGAGCACAGGTTGGACATGATGATTTTACCGGCGATCGGGCTGGCATCGTTCGCCGTGTCGATGTTCACAATGTACGGGTAACCGGATTCCTGCTGCAACTTGGAGATTTCGTTTTCAAGGTCGCGCGCCTTGATCTTGTACTTCTTGATCTTGGGATTGGCGACCATGTTGTCGTACTCCTTGCTGATGTCGACATAGGAGAACGGCTGACCGTACTCGCGCTCGACAGAGTAAGGGGAAAACAGGTACATGTCGGCATCCGCGGCGACCAGTTCGTAGTACTTGTCCGGCACAATCACGCCGAGGCTCAGGGTCTTAACGCGATACTTTTCGTCCGCATTTTCCTTCTTGGCGCCCAGGAAGCTGATGATGTCCGGATGGAAGACGTTCAGGTAAACGACCCCGGCCCCTTGGCGCTGGCCCAGTTGGTTGGAGTAGGAAAAACTGTCTTCCAGCAGCTTCATGACTGGCAACACGCCGCTGGCGGCGCCTTCGATGCCCTTGATCGGGCCCCGGCTTCACGCAGGTTCGACAGCGTCAAGCCGACCCCGCCGCCGATGCGAGACAGCTCCAAGGCGGAGTTGACGGCGCGACCGATCGAGTTCATGTCATCGCTGATCTGAAGCAGAAAACAGGAAACCAGCTCACCGCGGCGCTGACGGCCGGCATTGAGAAACGATGGCGTCGCCGGCTGGTAGCGCTGGTGGATCATTTCGTCGGCGATCGCCATGGCGAGGGCCTCGTTGCCGTCCGCGAAATACAAGGCATTAGAAAAGACCCGGTCCTTGAAGTCTTCCAGGTAGTACTGGTTGTCGTCAGTCTTCAGCGCATACTGCGCGTAGAACTTATAGGCCGCCATAAAAGACTTGAAGTGGAACCCGGCGTGGCTCAGAAAAGTGTTGAGTTTTTCCAAGAAAGCGGGACTGTATTTATCGAGCATCGCCTTTTCGTAATAGTTGTGCTTGACGAGGTAATCCAACCGCGCCTGAAGCGAGTCAAAGTGCTTGGTGTTGGGGTCAACGTTTTCTTTTAAAAATGCCGCGAGCGCCTGCTTGTCCTTGGCCAACGGGATCTGACCGTCAACTGGAATGTTGATCTCGTTATTCAAGGCGTAGTAGGAAACGTCCTCTGGTTTTAATGTGCTTAATGCCATAATGTCACCACTTTCACAAAGTTAGGGAGATGAAAAAAGCTGGCCGATTAGCCAGCCAGCTGCTTCAGTGCTTCCGGCCGAAAGCCGTAGAAGGATTTCACGCCGTCGGCCTCAAGTACCGGCACTGCCTGGAAGCCTTGGTCCTTCAAGTAGCTGATGTATTGGGGCTCTTCGTTGATGTTGTGTTCAGTGAACTGAATGTTGTGGCTCCGCAGGTAATTTTTCGTCATGCGGCACTGCGGGCAGCCGTTCTTGGTAAACAAAGTAATGTTACTCATGCTGATCACTCTTTCTTGTTATCTTATGGGACTATCATACTCAATGTTGGGGGTGGGGTCAAGCAAAAACACCACATCTTGTGGCCGACGACGATCGTTGGCTCAAGGTGTGGTGCTAAAGGTTTTGTACGTCTAGTATACCCCGGCTGTCCACGTAAAAACAATACTTGGACACTGCTTTTTTTTGTAAGTTTCCTCAGGCTCAGCCAATGACCTATAATGAAGATGAAGGCATCGGAGGTGAAAACATGAATGATGATAAGAAGGCGGACCAAGCGGCGGCGGTCGACATGATCGACGGCCTCATTGATTACGCCAGCAAGCACGGGGTCAAAAGCGACGACTTGGCCAAGACGTTGATCGACGCCACGCAAAACGGATTGGACGGCGTCGATGCCTTGTTCAAGGATGGCGGTCTGGAGCGGCAAAGCGTTGAGGACCTCGCCACCGGCTACTTGGTCGATCGTTATCACCTGGAAGGCGACGAGCTCAAGGCGCGCCATGACGACATGGTCAAAGCAGCCTTGGAAACCCTGCGCAAGCATCCCGAAAGCTTTGATAAATGGGTCAAATAAAAACAGTTCGCATCCGGCGGACTGTTTTTTTTAACTCATAGAATTGGCGACAACAGCCGCGAGAAGTACTGCTTGAACCGCAGCCAGTGCCCTTGCTCTTTGATCAGTGCCGGCGTCAGCAGTTGACTGTGCGTCACATCCTCGTCAAACGCCGCCGTCAGTTGCTGGGCGATCTTGGCGTCGTAAATGAACGCATTCACTTCAAAATTCAGCTTGAACGACCGAATATCGAAGTTGGCCGAGCCCACACTGGCGATCGCATCATCGATCACCAAGGTCTTGGCGTGCAGGAACCCGTTTTGGTAGTGGTAAATCTTGATCCCGTAGCGGCTCAGGTAATTGGCGTAGTACTGCGTGGCACGGAAAATGAAGGGTGATCCGGCATGTCCGGGACCATGACCTGCACGTCGATGCCTGCTAGCGCTGCCGTGATCAAAGCGTCCATCGCGGTATCGTCCGGAATGAGGTAAGGCGTCTGCAGCCGGATCGACTTGGTCGCGCTGGCAATCATTTTCACGTAGCCGTACTTGATCTGCTGCGCCGAAGAATCCGGCCCGCTGGCCACGATCTGCATGGGGGCTTCTCCCAGGTGAATGTGGCGCGTGGCCAGGTTCTCAGGCGATAGCGGGGCCACATCGATGGCGTAAGGCTCAGCCTGGTCATCCGGGACAGTGGCGTTCCAGTCCATCAGGAACTGGACCTTCAGGGCGTAAACCGTGTTGCCGCGAATGCGCAGGTGGGTATCGCGCCAGAACCCGAACTTCTTCTTGCGCGACACGTACTGGTCACCGACGTTGAACCCACCGATGTAGCCGATGGCATCGTCGATCACGACGATTTTGCGGTGCAGCCGATAGTTCAGACGAAAATCGGTGATCAGGTGCTGCGAGGAGAAGTAGGCCTCAACTTTGGCCCCGGTGGCTAAAAGCGGCGCCCAAAATTTCTTGTTCGCCCCAATCGAGCCCCAGGCGTCGTACAGCACCTTGACCGCCACGCCTTGCTTGGCCTTTTTGATCAGCAGATCTCGAAACTGGTTGCCCAGCTCGTCGTTATAGAAGGTGTAGTACTCGACAAACACGTGGTCCTTGGCGGCCTCAATGTCTTTAAACAACTGGGCGAATTTTTTTTGGCCGTCGAAAAACAGGTCGACCGAGTTATCGCCGAGGACCGGGGCGCTGGCCGTGTTGAGAAACAGCGTGGTCAACTCCTTGGCCGCCGTGGAGGACACTGCAGCAGGCAGCAGGCGGCCATGGGTGTTCGCGTGCTTTTGCATCGCGACAAACGCCTTGGTCCCACGCCGGTACTCGGTTTGAATCGCGTGCACTTTTTTTTGGTCGACAGGCCGCGGCCGGCAAACAGGTATATCCCAAACCCGATCACCGGCAGAAAAATCAGCACCAACAGCCAGGCCCAGGTCGTGGAAATATCGCGCACCGACCGGAGCACCGTAAAAATCGCCGCAATGGTGTTGAGTAGGAGTACCAGTAAAATAATGATCGTGAGTAAAGACATAAGACACCGCCTGTCATCGAATTTTTGTCGCTGGACCGGTGTAACAACGTAGAGCGCTGGCAAATCACGTCAATAATCCCGGGGCGGCTATCACTAGGCATTTTGCCACGCGCCGAGGCTTAGCACAAGGCACCTAGTTTCATTATATAGAAGCCACAGTCAAAGCGCCCAGCCGGCACGCTTATTGCGCTGCCGCCTCTGCCTCGTGCAGGCCCTGCTGCGCCAGCATGTGGGCGCCGCGGTTTTTATGGTCAGGAAGCCACTGCCACAAGACCAGCGGGAATTGCTTGGTCAAAGTGACCAATTCTGTGACATAATCACCGTAGTGCTTGGCGTAGGACTTATCCAGCGCCTCGATCACCAGCTTGGAATCGCTGTAAAAAGTCACCGGGCCGGTCAGCCCGAGAGCCAGCAGGCGCTTGAAGCCGGCAATGGCGGCCTCGAACTCGGCCTGGTGGTTGCTCATTTCGGCAAGTGGCAGGTGGGTCTGGTCCTGATGGCCTTCCGCGATGATCAAGATCCCGATTCCGCCGAGACCGATATTGCCTTTTGTCGCTGCATCTGTGTATAGTTTATTCATCGTTCTCCTTAAGGAAGTGTGTGTGTGAAAAACCGATTTTACGTTCAACCGGACTGGCTCGATTTTACCATGTTTTGGGCGTTCATTATGATTGGCGTGAGCTTGGCGGTGATTTTACAAATGGAACTCATCGGCTATGGACCGGTCAGTCTGCCCGCCACGCTGCTGTTAGTGCTTGTTTTGGCACTGGCGGTCGTGCAAGTGCGGCGGTCACGTTTGACGATTTCATCGGGCCGCATCACGCTGCGCCGCCTGATTCCCGGCAACTCGCTGGAAATTTCACCAGCAGACGTGACCCATGTGGCGTGGACCAAGCGCGCTTGCACGCTGACGACCCGGTCTTACGGTAAAATTACGTTTATTCACCTTGGCAAGAGTGGTGCACTCAAACAGGCGTTGGCAGCAGTGCTGCCAGAAAGGGGTTAGCCGTGTCAGATATCGATATTGCGCAGGCAAACGAACAAAGCGAAATGAAGCCGATTCAGGAAATCGGGTCAATGGTCGGGCTCTCGCCGGACGAGCTGGAACCATACGGCCGCAGCAAGGCGAAACTCACGCTTGCGGCCATTAAGCGGCTCAAAAGCAAACCGCTGGGTAAGCTGGTCCTTGTGACGTCGATCAATCCCACGCCGGCTGGTGAAGGCAAGTCGACGGTGACCATCGGTCTGGGGGACGCGCTGCGGCTGCGCAAGCAAAACGCGGTGATCGCCCTGCGTGAGCCATCGCTGGGCCCCGTCATGGGCATGAAAGGCGGGGCGACAGGCGGCGGCTACTCCCAAGTGGTCCCGATGGAAGACATCAACTTGCACTTCACAGGGGACATGCACGCGCTGACGACCGCCGTCGACACGCTGGCGGCACTGATCGACAACCACCTGCAGCAGGGCAACCAGCTGAACTTGGACCCCCGCCGCATTCAGTGGCGGCGGGTGCTTGACATCAACGACCGCGCGCTTCGTCACGTCACCATCGGGCTGGGCGGCACCACGTCCGGGGTCCGCGGGAAACCGAGTTTGACATCACCGTGGCCAGCGAACTGATGGCGATTCTTTGTCTGGCGGACAGTCTGGGCGATTTGAAGCGCCGCATCGCGAAAATTGTTATCGGCTACACCTACGACCGCAAGCCGGTCACCGTGGCGGACTTGGGCGTGACCGGCGCCATCGCCATGCTGCTGAAAGACGCCGTCAAGCCCAACCTTGTGCAAACGCTGGCGCACACGCCGGCGCTGATTCACGGCGGCCCGTTTGCCAACATCGCGCACGGTTGCAATTCGATCATCGCGACCCGCGCGGCGCTTGAAATGGGCGACATTGCACTGACCGAGGCCGGCTTTGGCGCAGACTGGGCGGTGAAAAGTTTATGGACATCACCGCCCCGGCGTTGGGCAAAACCCCGGATGCGGTCGTCATCGTTGCCACCGTCCGCGCCCTTAAGTACAACGGCGGGCAGAAACTTGCTGACCTGAAGGCGGAAAATCTCGCCGCGCTGGAAAGCGGTTTTGCCAATCTGAAGCGCCACATTCACAACATGAAGCGCTACGGGGTGCCGGTGATTGTCGGCATCAATGAATTCACGTCTGACACGCCGGCCGAGATCAAACTCCTGGTCGAGCTTTGTGAGCAGGAAGGCACCACTGCCATTCCGGCCGACGTTTGGGGCAAAGGCGGCCAGGGCGGCCTGGCGCTGGCCGATGCGCTGCTGGAGGCCCTCAAGCAGCCGGCTAACTTCCAGCCGCTTTACGCCAATACCGATGCAGTCAAAGATAAGATCAACACGATTGTCACCCAAATATACGGCGGCGCCAGTGTCGACTATGATCACAAGGCGGAGTTGGCGCTGCGGACCATCGCCAAAAACGGCTGGGCTGACCTGCCGATCTGCATGGCCAAGACCCAGTACAGTTTTTCCGATAACGCCAAGGCGCTGGGCGCGCCATCTGGCTTCACCATCAACGTCCGCGACGTGACCCCGCGGCTCGGCGCCGGGTTCCTGGTCGTCATGACCGGAACCGTGCTGACCATGCCGGGACTGCCGAAACAGCCGGCGGCGCTCAACATGGACGTCTCAGACGACGGCGTGATCACAGGATTGTTCTAACAAGGAGAAAATATGGGTTTATATTTATTGCTGGCGGCCGGGTTGGTCGTGGTCGATCAACTGGTCAAGGCGTGGGTGGTTGCCCACATCGCTGTGGGGGAAACCGTGGCGTTTCTGCCAGGGCTTGCGCTGACTCACCTGCAAAATGACGGTGCCGCGTTTTCGATCCTGCGCGGTCAGCAGTGGTTCTTTTACCTGATCACGGTGGTGTCGCTGATCGTGGTTTACTGGCTGTGGCGAGACGCCGGCACCAGCCGGTTCTACAAACTTTCGCTGGCGCTGATCCTCGCTGGCACCATTGGCAACTTCATCGACCGCGTGCGGTTTGGGTCCGTCACGGACATGTTTGAGACGACGTTCATGAACTTCGCCATTTTCAACGTGGCCGATGCGTGCCTGACCGTTGGGGTCATCATGGTCGTCATCTACCTGCTGTTCATGGATGGAAAAGGGGAACAATCACGCTAGAATTGACCATCACGACGGAAACCGGGCGGTTGGACAAAGTGATCGCCGATCATTTTCCGGATATCTCCCGGTCGCAAGCCCAAAAATGGCTGGCTGCTGGGCTGGTGACCCTGGGCGGCAAGGCAGTGAAAGGCAAGGAAAAGGTCGCACCAGGGACGTGATCCGGCTTGATCCGCCCAAGCCCAAGCCGCTGGAAGCTGTGCCGCAGGACATCCCCCTTGACATCATCTACGAAGATGACCAGGTCATAGTCGTCAACAAGCCGCAGGGAATGGTCGTGCACCCCGCACCGGGCCATCCGGATGGCACACTGGTCAACGGCCTGCTTTACCACACCAGTTTTCCCGGCATTAACGACGTACTGCGGCCGGGGATCGTGCACCGCATCGACAAGGACACTAGCGGCCTTTTGATGGTCGCCAAAACCGCCCAGGCGCAAGTCAGCCTGTCCGCACAGCTAAAGGCCAAAACCACCAAACGCGAGTACTGGGCCATCGTACATGGAGCCTTTCGCCAGACCAGCGGCACCATCGATGCGCCGCTGGCTCGCGACCCCAAGGACCGCAAGCGCCAGGCGATTGTCCCAGGCGGCCGCCACGCGGTGACCCATTACCAGGTGCTGGAGCAGTTTCCCCACTACGCGCTGATTAAGTGCGTGCTCGAAACCGGGCGCACTCATCAGATCCGGGTCCACATGGCCTCGATCCACCACCCGCTGGCCGGCGATCCGCTGTACGGGCCGCGGGTCACACTGCCTGGCGCGGGCCAGTTCCTGCACGCGCGCACGCTGGGCTTCGTCCATCCGACGACCGGCAAATTCATGGAATTTTCCGTTGAGCCGCCGGTGCTGTTTCAAAAAAAACTTTGGCGGATCTGCGGGCTGGCATTGACAAGACAAGACGCGTTCGCTAGACTAAGAACAACTTGATAAAGCACCTTTAACTAAGTCCAGAGAGGCTTGGAAGGGCACGTGTTTGCTGCGGCAAACGAAATTTTCGGCTGAAAGCCGCCTTCTATACCCGAACTGGATATGGCAGGCGGCTTTTTCGTGCAGAAAAGGAGATCATTATGGCAAAACAAGTAGTGGATGCAGTGACCATGCAGCGCGCACTGACGCGTATCTCATACGAGATCATTGAGCAGAACAAGGATCTGTCCGACCTGGTGATTGTGGGGATCAAGACCCGCGGCGTGTACTTGGCGAACCGGATCGCCGCGCGCCTGAATCAACTGGAGAACTTGGATGTGCCGGTCGGCGATCTCGACATTCGCCTGTACCGCGATGATGTGCACACCGCCGACTACCGGATGCAGCCCGACGTGAAGGGCTCAGACCTGCCGGTTTCGATCACCAACAAGCACGTCATCCTGGTCGACGACGTCATTTTCACCGGCCGCACGATTCGCGCTGCCCTGGACGCCTTGATGGATCAGGGCCGGCCGCGTCAGATCAGCCTGGCGGTCCTAGTCGATCGCGGCCACCGCGAGCTGCCGATCCGGCCCGATTTTGTCGGTAAAAACATTCCGACTTCCCGGCACGAGGAAATTAACGTGCAGGTGAAGGAAATTGACGGGCAAGATGGCATCAGCATCGCCCAGCTGGAGGCGTAGCATGAAGGAATTTCATGATGATGACGCGGTTTTAGACATTCACGATAAACCTGGCTTCGGTCAGTGGGTGGGCCTTTCCATCCAGCACTTATTCGCCATGTTCGGCTCCACCGTGCTGGTGCCGATCCTGGTCGGCCTTGATCCCAGCATTGCGCTGTTTTCCAGCGGGGTCGGGACGCTGATCTACATCCTGATCACGCGCGGCAAGATTCCGGCCTACATGGGTTCCAGTTTTTCCTTTATCGTCGTGATGGAGTCGCTGATGAAGACCACCGGCTATCCGGGCATCGCGCAAGGGACCATCGCCGTCGGGTGCGTGTACCTGATTGTCGCGTTGATCGTCAACTTCGCGGGCTCGGCGTGGATCGACAAGGCACTGCCGCCGATCGTGGTTGGCCCAATCGTCATGGTCATCGGCCTGAGTCTGGCCGGCACCGCTGCCACTGATGCGACCATGCGCGCCGTGTCTGCTACCAAGAGTGTGTACGACATCCGCTACTTTGCGGTGGCCATGCTGACTTTGGCCTTCACGATCATCTACAACATGTACTTGAAAAAGTTCATCAGCCTGCTGCCGATCCTCTTGGGCCTGATTACGGGCTACATCATTGCGCTGATGTTCGGCATCGTCGACTTCACGCCGGTCATGCAGGCCAAGTGGTTCTCACTGCCGGCGTTCCAGATTCCGTTTGTCAACTACCAGCCGAAATTTTACTGGGGCGCGGTGCTCTCCATGGCGCCAATCGCCTTCGTCACGATGACCGAGCACATGGGGCACATCATGGTGCTGGACGAAATGACCCACCGCAATTTCTTCAAGGATCCCGGCCTGAACCACACGCTGGCCGGGGACGGCACGGCGTCGATCATCGCCGGTTTTGTTGGCGGCCCGCCTGTCACCTCGTACGGTGAAAACATCGGGGTTATGGCCATGACCAAAGTCCACAGTGTCTACGTGCTGGCCGGCGCCGGGATGTTCGCGGTACTCTTCGCCTTCATCGGCAAGCTGAGCGCCTTGATCCGCACAATTCCCAGCCCGGTTATCGGCGGGATCTCCTTCCTGCTGTTCGGCGTCATCGCCAGCAACGGGCTCAAGGTCCTGATCGACAACAAGGTCGATTTTAATAAGAAACGCAACCTCATGATCGGCTCGACTATCCTGGTCATCGGGATCGGCAACGCAGCCTGCAATTCGCCGGCTACACCTTCTCGGGCCTGGCTATCGCCACCGTGATCGGCATTTTGTTAAATTTCATTCTGCCGCAACAAGCAGCCAACGAGGAGGAGCCAGTCGATGCTAAAAAAAACTTTGAGCACTTTGTCTCAGAAACCCAAGTGACGCCCGAAATTGCCGAAGACCTGATCGATCGGGCCGAGGCCTTCAAGCAAGGCGCCAAGCCGGAAGTCGCGACCCCGTACTATGCGGCCAATCTATTCTTTGAAAACAGCACGCGCACGCACACCAGCTTTGAAATGGCCGAGCGCAAACTGGGCATGACCGTGATCCCGTTTGATCCGGTTCACAGCTCCGTCACCAAGGGCGAAAGCCTGGAGGACACGCTGCGGGCGCTGGCCGCGATCGGCATTCAGGTCGCCGTGATCCGCCACTCTCAGGATAACTACTATCAGCCGCTGATCGAGGCCAATGTGCCGCTGCACATTGTCAACGCCGGCGACGGCGCGGGGCAGCATCCCAGCCAAATGATGCTGGACCTCATGACGATTCGCGAGGAGTTCGGGCACTTCAAGGGCCTGCACGTCGCATCGTCGGTGACCTGGTGCACTCGCGGGTGGCACGCTCCGATATGGCCATGCTCACTCAGCTGGGCGCCACGGTCAGCTTTTCCGGGCCCAAGAGCTGGTACACCAAGGACTTCCAGCAGTATGGTGACTACGTGCCGCTGGACGACCTGATCCCCCAGGTCGACGTCTTGATGCTGCTGCGGGTCCAGCTGGAGCGGCTGACGGCGGCGGAGAAGACCGAATTTTCCGCCGAGTCTTACCATGAACGCTTCGGCATCAATCAGGCGCGTTACGACCGCATGAAGCCGGGCGCCATTATCATGCACCCGGCGCCGGTCAACCGCGGTGTTGAGCTGGCTTCCGACTTGGTCCTGGCTGACCGCTCGCGGATCTTTAAGCAGATGCACAACGGCGTCTTCATGCGGATGGCAATGCTGGAACTGGTTTGCGGCAAGTAGGAGGGCATTATGCATACACTGATTAAAAACGCCAAGGTGATGGGCCCACAGTCCTTCACCGGGGACATCCTGATCGCAGACGGCAAAATCAGCGCACTTGGGCGGCACCTTTTTGCGCCCGCCGACGCCACGATCATCGACGCCAAAAACAACGCGGTGCTGCCCGGCCTGGTCGATGTGCACGTGCATTTTCGCGAACCTGGCTTCGATCAAAAGGAAACCATCAAGACTGGGGCTGCCGCGGCGGCACACGGCGGCTTCACCACCGTGGTGGCCATGCCCAACCTGGACCCGGTGCCGGACAACGTCATTGACCTGCGCCAGCTGATCAAGAAAAATCACAGCGACGCGAAAATTCACGTTGAACAGTTTGCCGCCATCACGAAGGGGTTACACTCCAATGACGTCGCGGACTACCAGGCGCTAAAGGACGCTGGCGCGCTGGGCTTTTCCAACGACGGGGTCGGTATTCAGGACGCTGCCACGATGTACCAGGCCATGCAGGCGGCCGCCCGCGTTGACGCGCCGATAGTTGCCCACATTCAGGACGACGGGCTGATGGCCGGCGGCGTGATCAGCACCGGCACTAAGGCCCAAGCCTTTGGGCTGCCGGGCATTAACCACGTCAGCGAATCCGCGCAGTTGGCCCGCGACCTGACCCTGGCCGAAGCGACCGGTGTGCACTACCACGCCTGCCACGTCTCGACCAAGCAAAGCGTTGAGCTGATCCGCGACGCCAAGGCCCGCGGCGTCAACGTCACCGCTGAGGCCACGCCGCACCACCTGCTGCTGGACTACGAACACATCCCAGCAAACGATCCGAATTACAAAATGAACCCGCCGCTGCGGGCGGAAATGGACCGGCTGGCGCTGCTCGATGGGCTGGAAGACGGCACCATCGACATGATTGCCACCGACCACGCACCGCACACGGCTGAGGACAAGGCGGGAGACTTCAGCACTGCCGCGTTTGGTATCGTTGGCAGCGAGACTGCCTTTGCCCTGCTTTACACCAGTCTGGTCAAAAGCGGCCGCTTCACGCTGGATCAGCTGATTCAGTGGATGAGCACCAACCCGGCCAAAGCGTTTGGCCTGCCGGCCGGTACCATTGGCATTGGCCAACCGGCGACCTGACCATCATCGATTTGAACAAGCAGTACAAGATCGATGCGAACACGTGGCTGTCGAAGGGGAAGAACAGTCCGTTCATCGGCCGCGAAGTGTCTGGACAGGTCCTTTACACGCTGGCCGATGGGCAGATCGCATACGAGGAGGAGAACAAGTGAAACGCTATTTGATCCTTGAAGACGGCTCGGTTTTCCCCGGTGAGGGGTTTGGGGCCGAAACCGTCACTACCGGCGAAATCGTGTTTAACACAGGCATGAGCGGCTATCAGGAAACCATCACCGACCAAAGTTATAACGGGCAGATCATCACGTTCACGTACCCGCTGATCGGCAACGCCGGCATTAACCGAGACGATTACGAAAGCATCAACCGACCGCTAAGGGCGTCGTCGTGCACGAGACCGCGCGGGTGACCGGAAACTGGCGGGCGCAAATGACGCTGGATGAATTCCTCCGCCGCAAGCACATCCCCGGCATCTCCGGCATTGACACGCGAGCCTTGACCAAGCGCCTGCGCGAAGCTGGGACCATGAAGGCCAGCATCGTCGACGCAGCTGATGAGCACGCATTCGATCAGCTGCGGGCACTGGTGCTGCCGAAGAACCAGGTCAGCCAGGTCGCCACGACTCAGGCCTACCCGGCGCCAGGCACCGGCAAGAACATTGTGGTAGTGGATTTTGGCCTTAAACACAGCATCCTGCGGGAGCTGTCCAAGCGTGAGTGCAACGTCACTGTGGTGCCGCCGACCATCACTGCTGGTGAGATTCTGGAGCTGAACCCGGACGGCGTCATGCTGACCAACGGCCCTGGCGATCCCAAGGACGTGCCTGGCGCCTTGGACATGATTCGCGGCGTGGAAGGGCACATTCCGATGTTTGGCATCTGCCTGGGTCACCAGCTCTTCGCCTTGGCGAACGGCGCCGACACCTTCAAGATGAAGTACGGCCACCGCGGCTTCAACCACCCGGTACGCGAAATTGCCACCGGCCGGATCGATTTCACGAGCCAGAACCACGGCTACGCGGTCGCGCGGGATTCTATCGATCCGGATCAGCTGCTGATCACGCATGAGGAAATCAACGATCACACCGTCGAAGGCCTGCGCCACCGGCTGTATCCAGCCTTTTCGGTGCAATTTCACCCGGACGCCGCACCTGGTCCGCATGACGCGGACCACTTATTCGACGAATTCATGGAAATGATGGACGCCTTTTCGGCCAACAAAGGAGCGAGCCATGCCTAAACGTACTGATATTCACAAAATTCTAGTCATCGGGTCGGGCCCGATCATCATCGGCCAGGCTGCCGAATTCGATTACTCGGGCACCCAGGCATGTCTGGCGCTGCGCGAGGAAGGTTACGAAGTCGTGCTGGTCAATTCCAACCCGGCGACAATCATGACCGACAAGGAAATCGCCGACAAAGTTTACATTGAGCCGCTGACCACCGAGTTCGTCAGCCAAATCCTGCGCAAGGAACTGCCGGACGCCATTCTGCCGACCATCGGCGGGCAAATCGGCCTCAACCTGGCCATGGAGCTCGCCAATTCAGGCATTCTGGATGAGCTGCACATCGAACTCCTGGGCACGAAACTCAGCGCTATCGATCAGGCCGAGGACCGCGAGCTGTTCAAGAATCTGATGCAAAAACTGCACCAGCCGATCCCCGAATCTGCCATTGCGCACAACTTTGACGAGGCGAAGGCGTTCGCCGAAAAAAAATCGGCTATCCGGTCATCATCCGGCCGGCCTTCACCATGGGCGGTACCGGTGGCGGCATTGCCAAAACCGAGGACGAGCTGCGTACCATCACGGAAAATGGCTCAACCTCAGCCCAGTGACCCAGGTGCTGGTCGAGCGGTCGATCGCCGGCTTCAAGGAAATCGAATTTGAAGTCATGCGCGATGCCGCGGACAACGCAATTGTCGTCTGCAACATGGAGAACTTCGACCCGGTCGGCGTGCACACAGGCGATTCGGTCGTCTTTGCCCCGGTCCAGACCCTGACGGACAAGGAAGTGCAGATGCTGCGTGACGCGTCGCTGAAAATCATCCGGGCGCTGAAGATCGAAGGCGGCTGCAACGTGCAGCTCGCGCTTGATCCGAACTCCTTCAAATATTATGTGATCGAAGTCAATCCGCGGGTGTCGCGTTCGTCGGCGCTGGCTTCCAAAGCCACTGGCTACCCAATTGCCAAAATGGCCGCCAAGATCGCGGTCGGCCTGCACTTGGATGAAATCAAGAATCCTATTACAGACGCCACTTACGCCGAGTTCGAGCCGATGCTGGATTACGTCGTCGCCAAGATCCCGCGGTTCCCGTTTGACAAGTTTGAACACGGGGACCGCACCCTGGGGACGCAAATGAAGGCCACCGGCGAGGTGATGGCGATTGGTCGCAATATCGAGGAGTCGCTGCTCAAGGCAGTGCGCGGGCTGGAAGTCGGCGCCACTCACTTGGAGCTTGCGGCAGCCAAGAAGCTAACGGATCAGGAGCTGACGGACCTCATCGTCACGCCGACGGATATGCGGCTGTTCTACCTGGCCGAAGCCTTTCGCCGGCACTTCACGCTGGAAGAGCTGGCCGAGCTGTCGCACATCAACGTCTTCTTCTTGGATAAGATCAAGCACATTATCGAAATTGAAGACGCGCTGAAGGCGCACCCCGGCGACTTGGAAACACTGCGCGTGGCCAAGCGCAATGGGTTTGCCGATCAGGAGGTTGCCAAGCTCTGGGGCCAGACCATGGATGAGGTCCGGGACCTGCGGCGGGCCAATGACCTGACGCCGGTGTACAAAATGGTCGACACCTGCGCCGGCGAGTTTGCCTCCACCACACCGTACTTTTACAGCACCTATGAAACCGAGAACGAAAGCAGCAAGAGTGGACGCAAGAGTGTCCTCGTGCTCGGGTCCGGCCCGATTCGCATCGGTCAGGGCGTCGAGTTCGATTACGCGACGGTCCACTCCGTCAAGGCAATTCAAAAAGCCGGGTACGAGGCCATCATCATGAACTCCAACCCCGAAACGGTCTCCACCGACTTCTCGATTTCCGACAAGCTGTACTTTGAACCGCTGACCATCGAGGACGTCCTGAACGTGATCGATTTGGAACAGCCGATGGGCGTCATCGTGCAGTTCGGCGGGCAAACCGCCATCAACTTGGCGCGCCGCTGGCAGCGCATGGCGTCAAGATTCTTGGCACCAGTCTGGACGACCTCGACGCCGCCGAGGACCGCGATCGGTTCGACGAGATCATCACCAAGCTGAACATTCCTCAGCCAGTGGGGGACACGGCCACCGACAAGACCGGGGCTCTCGCCATTGGCGAAAAAAATTGGCTACCCAGTCCTGGTCCGCCCAAGCTACGTGCTGGGCGGCCGGGCGATGGAAATCGTGCACTCGTCTGCGGAACTGGCAGATTACATTGACCGCGCGGTGTCGGTTTCTAACGACCACCCGGTTCTCATCGACCAGTACCTAGTCGGCAAAGAGTGTGAAGTCGATGCCATCTGCGACGGCGACACAGTCGTCATTCCAGGCATCATGGAACACATTGAGCGCGCCGGCGTCCACAGCGGCGACTCCATGGCGGTTTACCCGCCGCAGGACTTCAGCCAGGAGATTCAGGGCGAGATCGAGCGCTACACCATTGATCTGGCTCACGAGCTGCACTGCATCGGCATTATGAACATTCAGTTCATTGTGCACGAAGGCCAGGTTTACGTGATTGAAGTCAATCCGCGCGCGAGCCGCACCGTGCCATTTTTGAGCAAGGTCACCGACATTTCCATGGCGCAGCTGGCCACTCAGGCCATTTTGGGCACCAAGCTGGCCACGCTGGGCTTCAAGAACGGCCTACAGCCGCTGCGGTCGGGCGTGCACGTCAAGGCGCCTGTGTTCAGCTTCTCCAAGCTCAATAACGTGGACAGCACGCTGGGGCCGGAAATGAAGTCGACCGGTGAGGTCATGGGCTCGGACAGCACACTGGAAAAAGCGCTGTACAAGGCCTTTGAAGCCAGCCACACGCACCTGCCGGACCATGGCATTGCGCTGTTCACGGTGGCTGACCCAGACAAGCCCGAGGCCGTGGCACTGGCCAAGCGTTTCCGCGAAGTTGGTTACCAAATCGACGCGACTGTCGGCACCGCGCAGGCGCTGCGCGCAGCCGGGGTGCGGACCAACGTGATCGCCAAGCTCGGCGAAAGCGGTGAGGACGCAATTCTGGATGCCATCTCAGACCGCAAACTCCAGCTGGTGATCAACACCACCAGTCAGGACAAGGCCACCACCAGTGACGGCTACCGGATCCGGCAGGCGGCAATCATGCATGGCGTGCCGCTGATGACCAGCCTTGATACGGCCCGCGCCATCGTGCAAGTGCTGGAATCCCGCGCTTTCACGACCAAACCTTTGTAGGAGGAAACATGGCACCCATCATTGCACTGGATTTTCCCACCCTTGAAGACACCACCGGCTTCTTGAAACGCTTCGAAGGCGGTGAACCGCTGACTGTCAAAATTGGCATGGAACTCTTTTATGCCGCAGGGCCGGCAGCCATCAAGGCCGTTCGGCAGGCCCATCCCGTCGAGATTTTTCTCGACCTGAAACTGCACGACATCCCGCACACGGTCGAGCGGGCGGCGTATCAGCTCGGCCGGCCTGGGTGTGCAGCTCACCACGGCGCACGCGG
>NZ_BBAJ01000011.1 GCF_001311195.1 Lacticaseibacillus camelliae DSM 22697 = JCM 13995 | reverse complement strand
CCGCAACAATTATGATTCGTCCAAGTAAACCTGAAGACGCGGCGGCCGTTGTGCCGCTGATCGATTTGGTCTTTGAAGAAATGGAAGTACCCGCTTTGATGCGCATGCGCAAGCCCGATTTGTATAAGGTGTTCAGACAAGCCTTTTTGTTGCCTGACTACCGCTACGGCTACCCGCAGACCACGGTTCACGAAGGCGCAAATGGCGTGGATGGGATTCTGGTCGGCTATCCGCATGAGCAAGAAGCGCACATTGATGACGCGTTTAAACCGCTGCTCCCAAGCGTCGGGCTCCCGGTTGACCACGAACTGTTCCCGGATGTTGAAACCGATCCGGGCGAGTGGTACATCGATACCTTGGCCGTGGCCGAATCGGCGCAGCATCATGGCGTTGGCACGGCGCTGTTGAACGGCATCGTGGCGCCGCTCAAAAAGCGCGGGGTGACGCTGCTGTCCCTGAACGTTGACCAGACCAACCCCAACGCCGAGCGGCTGTATCGCAAGGTCGGCTTCAAGAAGACGCGCGAGCTGATGATCGGCTCGCACCGCTACAACCACATGACAAAAGCGATTTAAGCATGAAAAAGGCAGACCCGAAGCGGATCTGCCTTTTTTTATGCTGATGGTTAAAATGATTTTGCGAATCGGTCCGGGCTTGCGGCCAAGAGCTGCCTCGCTTAAGTGCCGAAGTGTAGGCCAGACTGCCGCGCGTCAGGGGGTTGGTCAGGTGCACGAACCGCCACCGGTCGAGGACGGCAGCGACCAAGAGGCCGGCATGGACATTGCGGGGATCGAGGATGTCGATCTTAAACGTGGTCGAGGTCGCGGCCCCCACGGCGGCAATCGTGGTCACGGTTTTCACCCCATGATAGATGTGGTACTCATTGGCGAGCAGATTCCCAAAAATCAGCCAGTTGAGGTCGGTCACAAAGACAAACTCGTGCCAGACCCCGAGCATCTTCTTCACACTGCCGGCTTTTTGGCCGTCTAAGGTCAAGTCGTAGCGGGGCGACATCCCCATGGTTTTCTGGCGGATCTCCCGAGTTCTTGGCCGGAGATGGTGTGCAGGTTGAAACTATCATTGGCCAGGCCGTGGCGCCCGTTGAGAATGAACGCCGGGCGTGATTGGTCGTCCTTGACCACGGTGACCCCGGATTCGTGGAGCGCCTGGGCATCAATGTAGTACAGCATTGACTTCGCCGCCTTTTTCTTGTTCATTCAAGGCGATGGCCCGGTGAATGGCCTGGGCCACCCCGTCTTCAACGTTGGTTCCAGTCACGTGCCAAGCCAGCTGCTTGATTTTGGGGACGGCGTTGGCCATGGCCACACTGTATTTGGCCATGCGGATCATTGACTCATCGTTGAGGTTATCCCCGATGGCCATGACCTCAGCCATTGTGATTTGTTTAAGGGCGGCGTAGGCAGCCAATGCAGGGCCTTTTTGCGCATCCTGAGCGTTGATTTCAAGATTATTTTCGCCGCTGGACGTGACTGCTAAGCTTCCCTGCGCTTCGAGCTGGGCCTTGAGTGGGGCCAGGGCGGCTTGGCCACCATCGGCGAACACGACCACTTTGAGGATCTCGGCCTTTGGCGTGATGAATTGCCGATAGTCGTCAACATATTGCGTGGACAGGTACTGAATGCGGTGCTTGGCCTGTTCAGTGAGCTGGTCTTCTGACCAGTCAGCATGGTAATGGCGCAGGGCGTGCTTCATGTCGGCCAGGCGATGCTCGTATGAATTCGAAACGACGCCGTCTGGAACCACGAGCTCGCAGTAGAAGCCGGCCCGGTCGATCTGATCAAGCACGGCAAGCAGCAGGTCGTGCGCAAGGGGCACATGGACCTTGACCTGCCCAGCCTCGTTGTAAACCAAGGCCCCGTTGATCGTGATGAACGCCGGTTTGAGCCCGTGACGTGAAAGCCGCGGCTGGGCCTGTGGCAAGTTGCGCCCAGTGGCCACGATAAATTCAATGCCGGCAGCCTGCGCATCCCGGATCGCCTGGGCGTTGGCCGGAGAAACTTCAGAGTCGGCATTGAGCAGTGTACCGTCTAGGTCGGACGCGATCAGTTTGATCATGGCAAAACCTCCAATCATCGCAATTTTACCATAAAAGCGGATGCAAAGCGGGCCAGGCTTGAGTACACTAGACTTGGAGGTTAGTGATGAAAACACTGATTCATAATGACTGGCAGACCGTGCTGGCCCCGGTGTTCGCAGGCCCGGAGTACGCCCGGCTGCACCAGTTTCTCAAACAAGAGTACCAAACGCAGACCGTCTACCCGGAGATGCATCACATTTTCCAGGCGTTCGAATGGACGCCATTTGACCAGGTCAAAGTCGTCATTTTCGGTCAGGACCCGTATCATGGCCCGAACCAGGCGGTCGGGGCCAGCTTTGCCGTGGCGCCAGGGGTCCCGCTGCCGCCCTCACTGCAGAATATTTATAAGGAACTCCAGGATGACCTGGGCTATCCACCGGTCAGTCACGGGTATCTGAAGAGCTGGGCGCAGCAGGGCGTCCTGCTGCTCAACGCCGTGCTGACGGTGCGCGCGGGCCAGGCCAACTCGCACCGCGGCCAGGGCTGGGAAACGCTGACTGATGCCGCAATTGCCGCCTTGTCCGACCGTGGCGGGGTCGTCTTCATTCTCTGGGGAAGCTCCGCCCGGGCCAAAAAGCAGCTGATCGATCTGGGCAAAAATGCGGTGGTTGAATCCCCTCACCCGAGCCCGTTGTCCGCGTACCGTGGTTTTTTTCGGCAGCCGGCCGTTTTCGCGGACCAACGCGCTGCTCGCCAAGATGGGCGAAACCCCGATCAACTGGCAGTTGCCCGCCCAGCCTGAGGCGTAAATTTTCAGTGCGGTTTGCCTGAATAATTGCTATGATAGACCCTGAACGTTGTATGCGCTAACAAAGCAATTAATGGAGGGATCATTTTGGACTTAATTCAGAGCTTGGAGCAGAAAATCACCGGCAAGAATTACAGCATCGTTTTTCCCGAAGGCACTGACCCCCGCATTCTTGGGGCAGCAGTCAGACTCGCTTCGGAAGGGCTGATCCAGCCATCGTCCTTGGCAAGCAGAGTGAAGTCGAAGCGGTGGCCAAAGACAAAGGCTTCACGCTGGGCAAGCTGACCATCCGGGATCCGCAAACCGACCCGATTCTGCCGGAAATGGCGAAGGCCTTTTTTTGACCGGCGGAATGGCAAAGCGACTGAAGACCAGGCGGAGGCCATGGTCAAAGATCCGAACTACTTCGGTACTATGCTGGTGTACATGGGCAAAGCGGATGGCATGGTTTCCGGTGCCGTCCACTCGACTGCCGACACAGTGCGGCCGGCGCTGCAGATTATCAAGACGCGGCCAGGCGTGTCGCGGACCTCTGGTGCCTTCATCATGCAGCGCGGGCGTGACGAGCGCTACCTGTTTGCCGATAACGCCATCAACATTGATCCGGATGCCCAGACCCTGGCGGAAATCGCTATCGAGTCTGCCAAAACCGCGAAGTTGTTCGACATTGACCCCAAAGTGGCCATGCTGAGCTTTTCGACGAAAGGGTCAGCCAAGGCGCCACAGGTGGATAAAGTGGTTGAAGCGACTGCTCTGGCGCATCAACAGGCCCCGGACCTGGCGCTGGACGGCGAGTTGCAGTTCGACGCGGCCTTTGTGCCAACCGTGGCTAAGCTGAAGGCGCCGGATTCCAAGGTTGCCGGGAATGCCAATGTCTTTATTTTCCCGGATCTGCAGTCAGGCAATATCGGCTACAAGATCGCCCAGCGGCTCGGCAACTTCGAAGCGATCGGGCCGATCCTGCAGGGGCTGAACAAACCGGTATCCGATCTGTCACGTGGGGCCAATGAAGAGGATGTGTACAAAGTGGCGTTGATCACCGCCGCTCAGAATCTGATCGACTAGTTATGTTAAACTGAGGATGGTTTTGAACCGTCAAATGAGCGCCGGTGCAATTGCCCGGCGCTTTTGTCTGGAGGCGCATTGATGGAATTCGACAATGAAACAGCACTGCAGGGCTTTGCCGAAAGCGTGGCACCGCACTTGGTGGGTGGCGATGTCCTGCTGCTTGACGGTGACCTTGGGGCGGGTAAAACCAGCTTCACCAAGGGCTTAGCGCGCGGGCTGGGAATCACCGATTATATCAAAAGTCCCACCTTCACCCTGATCCGGGAGTATCCGGCCGGTCGCCTGCCGCTTTACCACATGGACCTGTATCGGCTTGAAGGCGGCGGGGCCGGTGACCTGGGGCTGGAGGAATATTTTGAAGGCGATGGCGTGTCAGTGGTCGAGTGGCCGGATTACCTCGGCGAGGCCATGCCCGAGAGTTATCTCCTGATTCATTTCATTAAGGATGACTTTGACGATAACAAACGCACGCTGACCTTCGAGGCTGAAGGCTCACGCGCAAAGGCGTTGCTTGAGGCGTTGCCCATTCAGTAAGCGAGGCACAAAAAATCATCCGCATGGCCGGTTGGTCATCGCGAGATGATTTTTGCGTTAAGCGGTCATTTTCAGCATCGGCGCCAAGGCCGCCTGCCCGAAGCGCTGGGCCTGGGCGATCAAAATCCGCGCGCACGCGTAACTGTCCTGCAAGGCATTGTGATGATGCGCCAGCGGAATGTGCAGCGCCGCGCTGACGGTATCCAGCCGGTGGTTGGGCAGTTCAGGCATCAGCTTTTTCGCGGTCCTGGCGGTGTCGATCACCTGGTAGTGGGGCACCTGAATGTCGTAGCGCTCAAGCGTGCGCCGCAGCACAGACACATCGAACGGCGAGTTGTGCGCGGTGACCAGTTGATCCGGGGTGAAAAAGCTTTGGATGTGCGGCCACACCGCCGGAAACGTGGGCTGGCCAATCACCTGGGCGGCCGTGATGCCGTGAATGCGGACGTTTTGCGGCTCGAATGGGCCTTCCGGATCGATCAGCGTGTAGAATGAATCGACGACCCGGTTTCCCCGCACCACGACCAAGGCCAAGGAGCACGCACTCGCGCGCTGCCGGTTGGCCGTTTCAAAGTCCATTGCAATGAAGTCCATGTCAGTCTCCTATCAGTCAGCGGTTTGCAGCTCGACCGGGCAGTGGTCTGAGCCCATGATTTCGTTGTGGATCTTTGCGTCTTTCATGTACGGCACGAAAGCGGTGCTGCCGACAAAATAGTCGATGCGCCAGCCGGCGTTGCGGGACCGCGCGTTAAACCGGTAGCTCCACCACGAGTAGGCGTCGGCGACGTCAAGGTAGAAGTGGCGGAAAGAATCGGTGAAGCCGGCTTCGAGCTGGGCGGTGAAGTCCGCGCGCTCCTCGTCGGTGAAACCGGCATTGTGGTGATTAGAGGTCGGGTTTTTCAAATCGATTTCGTGGTGTGCCACGTTCAGATCCCCGCAGTAAACCAGCGGCTTTTTCGCCGCCAGCGTCTGGGTGTAGGCGAGAAACGCCTTGTCCCAGCCCTGCCGGTAGTCCAACCGCTTCAGCTCGCTGCCGGAATTCGGGGTGTACACCGTCATGAGGTAGAATTTCGGGTACTCCAGTGTGATCACGCGGCCCTCATCATCGAATTCCGGGACCCCGATGCCGTAGGTGACATTGAGCGGTTCATGTTTGGTGAAAATGGCCGTGCCGGAGTATCCCTTGCGCTCGGCATAGTTGAAATACTGGTGGTAGCCTGGCAGGTCGAGAGTGGCTTGACCGGCCTGCATTTTGGTTTCCTGGATGCAGAACCAGTCCGCGTCCAAGGCGTTGAATGTCGTCATAAAATCGTGCTTTAAGACGGCCCGCAAGCCGTTGACGTTCCATGAAATCAATTTCATCATGTACTGCCTCCGTTCGTAATGCCTTCAGTATATAAGAAAACGGGGCGGGTCTCAAACGGCTGACGAAGGCTGATTTATGTTAAAATTAACCGGTAATTTAATTCTGGGAGGCAGATCATGACTGCAGCCGTAATCGATGGCATAACCATCTTAAAAAATGAACCACTGAGTAAGTACACCTTTACCCGCACCGGCGGGCCGGCCGATCAGCTGGCCTTTCCCCGCTCGGTCGAGGAAGTCGAAGCGCTGCTGCAGTACGCGAGCCGCCAGCACCTGCCAGTCACGGTGATTGGCAACGCCTCGAATCTGATCGTGCGCGACGGCGGCATTCGGGGGTTGACCCTGATCCTGACGGCAATGGCCAAAATCACCGTGGATGGCGACCAAGTGACTGCCCAAGCCGGCGCCCGGCTGATCGATACCACGGAAGCGGCGTACCGCGCCGGCCTGTCGGACTTTGAGTTTGCTTGCGGCATCCCGGGTAGTATCGGGGGCGCCGTTTACATGAATGCCGGGGCGTATGGCGGTGAGATCAAGGACATCCTGGTGGCGGCAACGGTGCTGACCCAGGCGGGTGAGCTGAAACGCTACGACAACGCCGGCATGGCGTTCAGCTATCGCCACAGCATCGTGCAAGACACCGGTGACGTGGTCCTGCAGGCAACCTTTCAGTTAACGCCGGCGCCTAAGCCTGACATTCGGGCCCGGATGGACAAGCTGAACGCGCGGCGGGCAAGCAAGCAGCCGCTGGAGTATCCGTCCTGCGGTTCCGTTTTCAAGCGCCCAGTCGGGCATTACGTCGGGCCGATGATCCAGCAGGCCGACCTGCAGGGCCATAAAATCGGCGGCGCCCAAATCTCAATGAAGCACGCCGGGTTCATTGTGAATATCAATCACGCCACGGCCACGGACTACATGGCGATGATCCGTTATGTGCAAAAAAATGTGCTGGCGAAATTTGGCGTCCAGCTTGAACCCGAGGTGCGCATCATCGGGACTGAACAAGCGTTGTAATGCCAATTTGAAGAAGGGAGGTGAGCGGCGTGCAGTTGGTTGAAGCGGTCTTGCTGCTCATCTCTTTGGTGATTGTCTCTAACGTCATCAGTCATTACTTGGTCGTGGTGCCAGTTTCCTTGATTCAGGTCGCGCTGGGGCTGGGGGCGGCCCTTTTTTTTCAAGCTGAGCCTCGACATGCAGACGGACTGGTTCATGCTGCTGTTCACGGCCCCGCTTTTGTATAATGACGGTCGCCGTTTTCCCAAACGTGAGCTGTGGCAGCTGCGCGGCGCGATTGTGGCAATGCCATTTTTCTGGTGTTTATCATCACTTTTCTCGGCGGGTTCTTCCTGCACTGGTTGGTGCCCGCGATGCCGCTGGCGGCCAGCTTTGCCCTGGCCGCCATCCTGGCGCCGACGGACCCGATCGCCGTTCAGTCGCTGGCCAGTCGGGTGCACCTGCCTGCAGGGTTGATGCATCTGATTGCCGGGGAAAGCCTGATCAACGATGCCAGCGGCCTGATTGGGTTTAAGTACGGAATCGCTGCGGTGATGACCGGGACGTTTATCTGGACGCAAGCCATTGGCGACTTTTTCTACATCGCCGTGGTGGGTGCACTGGCCGGTGCACTGCTGATGGGCATCATCAACCTGGTGCGGCTGTGGCTGCTTCAACAGGGCATCAACGATACGATCCTGCACGCCGTGTTGCAGCTGATCACGCCGTTTTTGATCTATCTGCTGGTCGATGACGTCATCGGCGCATCCGGCGTCATCGCGGTCGTGGTGGCCGGACTGCTCACCAACGCCAGCGGCAACCGCTTCATTTCGGCATTGCCAGAGCTGCGCATCGTGACGGAAAAAACCTGGGACATCGTCGTGTACGTCCTCAACGGCCTGATCTTCATTCTGCTGGGTCTCGAGCTGCCGGTGGCCATGCACGCAACCATTGAAAGCCGCGCGGTGTCGACGTGGCAGGCCCTGCTGGACGTGGTGCTGGTTTACCTGGTGATGCTGGCGATCCGGGTGGGCTGGACGTACGGCTACATGTGGGTTACGGCCTGGCATCAGCAACGCAGACCGACCCAGCGTCTACCTGGCGCTGCTGAACGGCATTGCCGGCGTGCGCGGGGCCATTTCGCTGGTCGGGGTGCTGGCGGTGCCGGTGCTTCTTCCTTCAGGGGCGCCATTTCCAGAGCGTTCGCTGATGCTATTCATCGCGGCCGGGTACATTGTTTTATCGATGATCGTGGCCACATGGGTCTTGCCGGTGATGACCAAAAATCGCGCGCCGCTGCGGTTGCGGGGCTCTGCCGTTGAGGATGCCGGCGATGTGGAGGACGCGGCCCAGCCGGCCGATGTGCGCCTAATGACCCACGCGCAGGCGCAGCGTGTGCTGTACCAGAGCGCCGTGCGCAAGCTGGAAAGCGAGCGCCGGGAAACAAATCAAAAGCCAGTCCTTGACTGATCGACGAGTACCAGCATTTATTGCGGCGCCTGGAGCTTCAAGAAGATGACAGCGATGACTTGCCGCCGTTTATTCAGGATGAGATCGCTCTGCGGGCAGTCGGGGTGGCTGGTGAACTCGCCGCCCTGGAGCAGCTGTTTGAAGCAAATCAAGTCAGTGAGCCGCTTTACCAGAAAACCAAGCGGCGCCTGCACACGCGGGAGCGGTCGCTGACGGCCATGGCCCAGAATCATGGGCACCTGAACCTGTCAGACATTGTGGACCGGGCGAAGGCGGCGATCCCGCATTGGTGGCATAAGGTCGCGGCCGAACGGTTCGGCCGGACGCTTAATGGCGAGCGCTTGGCCGTTGAAAAAGCAATCGCCAAGGGCGGCCTGAAGGCACTGAGCGAGTACTTGCGACAGCCCGAGCACCGGGCCCGCCAGTTCAATCGTCAGGTGATTTACGCCTTGATCGTTCAGTACCGCAACCGCATCGCCACCGCCAAGGCATCGGCCAAGCAAAAGTCGCTGCAGTACGAGCAGGAAATGGCCCGGCTGCGCACTTTGGCCTTGGCCGCTGAACGGGCGGCCATCCATGATCTGCTGGAACAGGGGTACATCACGGTGGCCATGGCGCAGCGGTTATCACAAAGTGTGAACTATACTGAAAACGCCGCGGCTCTGGCCACGCTTGAGTGACGGTCCATCGCATCAATAAAATGATAGAATAGACGGGTAAGCGGGTTCCCGCAGTACCCAGTTTTGTTGCAGGGAGCCTCTGGCTGCCTGCTTTTTTTTGCCCGGAAAAAGCGCTTGGCCAGTGAGGGAGGAAACAATGGAAACCATTCAGGATCAGTTCTTTGATGGCGAGCGGCCGCTTTTTGGCAAACACGATGCCCGGCTCATTCGCACGACGTTCGGTGAAGGGGAATCCCCTTTGAAAGAGAGTCGAGACATCACGCTGCGTGACAGTACCTTTACGTGGAAGTATCCGTTGTGGTACAGCAAGCACGTGGATGTGATCAACACGATCTTTGAGACCATGAGCCGCAGCGGCATTTGGTACACCGATGATATTTCACTGCGCAACTGCAGCTTTCAGGCGCCGAAGTTGTTCCGGCGCGCGCATCACATCACGCTGCAAAACGACCACTTTTCAAACGCCGAGGAAACGCTGTGGTCGTGTTCAGACATTGCCATCGAAAATGTGGATGCCAGCGGTGATTATTTTGCCAAGGACAGTGAGAACATCTATGTGGACCACCTGAACCTGATTGGCAACTACGCGTTTGATGGTTGCCGCTACGTCGAGGTGCACAATTCCACCTTGGTCACCAAAGACGCGTTCTGGAACTGCGATCATGTGGTGATTTTTGATTCAGTGATCTCCGGTGAATACCTGGCTTGGAACACGAAGCACCTGACGCTCATCAACTGCACGATCGCCAGCGACCAAGGACTGTGCTACACGGATGATTTGACGCTCAAGAATTGCAAGATGATGGAAACGGATCTGGCCTTCGAGTACTGCACCAATATCGACGCGGAAGTCACGACGCCGATTCGCAGCGTGAAGAATCCCAGCTCGGGTAAGATCCGGGCGAAGGCGATCGGCACGCTGATCTTGGATCCGACAAAAATCGATCCGGCCAAGACTGAAATTATCTGTGATAATCAGCCCAAGGTGGTGCAGTCATGAGTGCGTTTGATCAGATCATCGATCGCAGTGGAACCGATTCGATCAAGTGGGCGGTGAAGCCCGGCGAGCTGCCCATGTGGATCGCCGATATGGACTTCAAAACCGCGCCGGCGATCATTGACGCGATGCAGCAGAAGGTCCAGTTCGGGGTGTTCGGTTATGAGGAGCCCCCGGCTGCGTACTTCAAAGCGGTGGCCGACTGGTATGAAAGCCAGCACGGCGCGCGGCCGGACCCATCGTGGATGTGGTACTGCACCGGCGTGATTCCGGCGGTTTCCTCAGTGGTGCGGCGGGTCTCACACCCTGGCGATAACGTCGTGGTGCAGGCGCCGGTTTACAACATGTTTTACCACTCGATTGAAAATAACGGCCGGCACACGCTGTCTTCAGATTTGGTTTACGATGCGGCCGCTGGGACGTATCACATCGATTTCGCAGATCTTGAGCAAAAGCTGGCAGAACCGCTGAGCACGCTGATGATCTTGTGTAATCCGCACAACCCGATCGGCAAGGCTTGGTCAAAGGCGACGCTGACCCGCATCGCGGAACTATGCTTGAAGCATCATGTGGTGCTGCTTTCAGACGAGATCCATGGCGACCTGGTCTTCGGGGCGCGGCCTACACGCCGGTTTTCGCGCTGCCTGAAGCCCTTCGCGACAACGCGGTGATCTGTGTGTCGCCGTCCAAGACGTTCAACGTTGCGGCCCTGCACGCGGCGACGGTCATTGTGCCTGGGCAGGCGCTGCGAGAATCGGTGACGCGGGCCATTAACAACGACGAGCTGGCCGAACCCAATCTGCTTTCGCTGCCGGCGAGCATCGCGGCGTACACCCAAGGGGCGGCGTGGTTGGCCGACCTGAAGCGCGTGCTTGCGGCCAATCGGCAGCAGGTTCAAGCTTCCCTGGAAAAAATGCCGGCGGTGCGGCCGGCATTCGAGAATGCGACCTACCTGCTGTGGCTGGACATTTCGGCGCTGCACACCGACAGCGAAACCTTCTGTCGGTTCCTGCGGGCGCAGACCGGGTTGATCCTTTCGGCCGGCAGTGAGTATCGCGGCAACGGGGCTCAGTTTATCCGCATGAACATCGCCTGCCCTCAAGCCATGCTGACAGATGGGTTAGGGCGACTCGCCAAGGGCGTGCAGTTATTTGAACAACAAAATCAATAGGAGGCATTACAATGGCATCTTCGATTTTGAGTGAGACTTATACATTGGCAAATGGTGTGAAGATCCCGAAAGTGGGCTTTGGCACCTGGCAGATCCCTCAGGCAGAGGCGCAGGAAGCAGTGTATAACGCGCTGTCCCTCGGCTACCGGCACATCGACACGGCGCTCGCCTATCAAAACGAGCAAGGCGTCGGCGCGGCCATCAGTTATTCCGGGATCCCGCGTGAGCAGCTCTTTGTGACCACCAAGCTGCCCGCAGAGACGAAGACTTACGCAGGCGCGAAGAAGGACTTTGAGACGTCGCTGAAAAACCTGGGTCTTGACTACGTTGACCTGTACCTGATCCATGCGCCGTGGCCATGGGCCAAGCGCGGCAACTACGACAAGGAAAACAAAGAAGTTTGGAAAGCCATGGAGGAGATTTACCAAAGTGGCCGGGCCAAGGCAATTGGGATTTCCAACTTTGGCGTGCCGGAAATGAAGAACATTTTTGCCGGCGCCAAGGTTAAGCCGATGGTCAATCAGATCCAGTACCACGTCGGCTACACTGAAAACACCATCACCAAGTTTGCCAAGGACAACGGGTTGTTGGTCGAAGCATACTCGCCGTTAGCCACCGGCCGGCTGCTTCAGGACCCAGACCTCACGGCGATGGCCGAACAGTACAACGTGTCGATCGCGCAGCTGGCAATTAAGTTCTGCCTGCAAAATGGCGTTCTGCCGCTGCCCAAGGCGACCCACCGGTTCCACGCCGAGAGCAACACGCAGCTGGACTTCACCATCAGCGATAAGGATATGGACAAGCTGAACAGTCTCGAAGAAGAATAGTGCGGATTCAGATTGTTGCCGTTGCCTGCGGGTGACGGTTTTTTTGTGGCAAAATGACGTTTGCCCACGCGTCAAGGGCTCACCCGCTTGTCAACAAACTGTAATGAAAACGTAGCGCTTTTTGCTTGAATTCACCGCCTGACCCGGTATAATAGGCAAAGCGTACTAAACTTATGGTTTAGTTTGACAAAACCAGGGCTGGGGGTGGCCGAATGGATATTGGTCAGAAGATTCGTGATTTGAGGATTCAGAAAAATCTGACTCAAGAGGAGTTGGGGGAACGCACCGACTTGACCAAGGGGTATATTTCCCAGCTTGAGCATGATCAGTCCTCACCGTCGATGGAGACTTTTTTTGATATCTTGAACGTGCTGGGCCAAACGCCGGCCCAGTTTTTCACTGAGAATAAGAACCAGCAACTGGTATACGCGGTCGCGGATCAGACTGAATACGAGGATGAGGAGCGCGGTTACCAGCTGCGGTGGCTGGTGCCGGAGTCCAATGAGAACGAAATGGAGCCTGTCCACATCACTTTTAAGGCGGGCGGCGAATTCAAAACGTTTGAACCTTCACCGGCTGAGACTTTCATTTATGTGGTGTCAGGGCGAGTGACCCTGCAGCTGGGGAATGAGACCTATTTGGCCAAGCGCGGCGAGACGATTTATTTTCACGCCACGCAGCAGCATCGGATTGTGAACGCGGCGCGCGGCCAAAGTGTGATCCTACTCGTCGCCACGGCGTCGTATCTTTAGGGGGAGTGAAAATTGAGCAAAACGATCATTGAATTGCGGCATGTCAGCAAGGTTTACGGGGACACGACCGTGCTGAAGGACATCAACATTGAAATCGAGCAGGGCAAGTTTTACACGCTGCTGGGCCCCAGCGGTTCAGGCAAGACCACGATCTTGCGGGCGATTGCCGGTTTTCTCGATCCCACTGCTGGTGATGTGCTGTTTGACGGCAAACGGATCAACGACATCCCGGCCAACGAGCGCAAGGTCAACACTGTGTTCCAGGACTACGCCTTATTCCCACACCTGAACGTCTTCGAAAACGTGGCGTTCGGCCTCCGGATTCAAAAGCGCAGTAAAAAAGAGATCGAAACGCGGGTGCATGATGCGCTGAAAATGGTGCGGCTGGAAGGGTTGGCCGACCGCGAAATCGCCGAGCTCTCAGGCGGTCAGCAGCAGCGGGTCGCCATCGCCCGGGCCATTATCCTGGAGCCGGAAGTGCTGCTTTTGGACGAGCCGTTGTCGGCGCTTGATGCCAAGCTGCGCAAGGACATGCAGTACGAACTGCGCGAGCTGCAGCAGCGGCTGGGCATCACCTTCCTGTTTGTCACGCATGATCAGGAGGAGGCGCTGGCGCTTTCCGACGAAATCTTTGTCATGAACGATGGTGAGGTCCAGCAGTCTGGCACGCCGGTCGATATCTACGATGAGCCGGTCAACCATTTTGTTGCCGACTTCATCGGTGAATCCAACATTGTGTCCGGGCACATGGTGCAGGACTACTTGGTGGAATTCAACGGGAAGCAGTTTGAGTGTGCCGATGCGGGGATGCGTCCGAATGAAGCGGTTGAAGTGGTGCTGAGGCCAGAGGACTTAGACATCACCGCAGTGGGGGCCGGGAAGGTCACCGTTGACGTCGACACGCAATTATTCCGCGGCGACTACTACGAAATCGTGCTTACGATGACGCCAAGAACGAGTGGCTGATTCACTCGACGAATCCCGCCAAAGACGGCGATCGGGTCGACCTGACGTTTGATCCGGAAGATATCCATGTCATGCGGTTGAACGAATCCGAGGAAGACTTTGACGCGCGGCTGGAAAGCTACGAAGGCGAATAGGAGGCGGAGAATGAAAAAAATCAACGCAAAACCTGGTCTTTTACGTGCCTTACATTCTCTGGATCCTGCTGTTCGTGATCGCGCCGATGGTGCTGATCGTCTATCAATCCTTCTTCAACATTGAAGGGGACCTCACGCTCAGCAACTACGCCACTTATTTTCAATCCGGCACTTATATCATGATGACGATCAATTCGGTCTGGTACGCCTTCTTGATCACCGCGTTCACGCTGCTGATTTCCTATCCGGCCGCGTATCTGCTGCATTACGCCAAGCATAAGGAGCTGTGGCTGCTGCTGATCATCCTGCCAACCTGGATCAATTTGTTGCTGAAAGCCTACGCGTTCATCGGCATCTTCAGCCAGGATGGCGGCATCAACACGTTCCTGCGCACGGTCGGGCTCGGCACCCACCAGTTCCTGTTCACGGATTTTTCGTTCATTTTTGTTGCCAGCTACATTGAGATCCCGTTCATGATCCTGCCGATTTTTAACGGCATCGAGGAGCTGAACGAGGGGCTGGTGAACGCCAGCCGCGACCTTGGCGCCAAGTGGTGGCAGACGTTCACGCGCGTGATTCTGCCGCTGACCATGAGCGGGGTGAAGGCCGGCGTCCAAGCAGTGTTCATTCCCAGCCTGAGCCTCTTCATGCTGACTCGCCTGATTGGGGGCAACCGGGTCATCACGCTGGGGACGGCCATTGAAGAGCATTTCCTGACGACGATGAATTGGGGCATGGGCTCGACCATCGGCGTCGTGCTGATTGTCGCGATGGTCATCATCATGTTCCTGACGGGTGAGCGGAAGAAGAAGGGAGGACGGCAAGCATGAAAAAGTGGAAATGGTCGAATCTATACCTGATTTTTGTCTTCATCCTGCTGTACGTGCCGATTGCCTACCTGATCATTTACAGTTTTTCCAAGGGCGACACCATGAGCAACTTCCGGGGCTTCACCTGGGCGCATTATAGCGAGCTCTTCGCGGATACCCGGATGATCCAGATCGTGGTCGACACCTTGATGCTGGCGCTGCTGTCCAGCCTGATCGCGACGATCGTGGGGACTTTGGGGGCGCTGGCGATCAGCCGGACGAGCAAGCCCGTCCTGAAAAATACGATCCTGTCGCTGAACAACATTTTGATGGTTTCACCGGATGTCATCATCGGCGCCAGTTTTCTGATCTTTTTCACGGCGCTGCATGTGCGCTCGGGTTCTTGTCCGTGCTGCTCAGCCACATCGCCTTCTCGATTCCCATCGTGGTGCTGATGGTGCTGCCGCGGCTGTCGGAGATGAGTCCGTCGCTGCTGGATGCGGCGCGGGACCTGGGGTCGACGAATACGCAGACCCTGACCCGGGTGATCATGCCGTTCATTACGCCAGGCATTCTATCCGGCTTCTTCATGGCGTTCACGTACTCGCTGGATGATTTTGCCGTGACCTTCTTCGTCACCGGGAATGGCTTCGAGACGTTGTCCGTTGAGATTTACGCGCGGGCGCGTCAGGGCATCAGCCTGGAGATCAACGCGCTGTCAGGGGTCATGTTCATTTTCTCCCTGGTGCTGGTCATCGGTACTACTTCATTCAGCGCGGCACGGCTTCACACAAGGCGAAGCTGAAGGCAAAGGGGGCGGCACTCAATGAAACGACTCATTAGCATGGCTGCCGTCATACTGGCCGCCGTCATCGGGCTGGCCTTTTGGAGTAACTCGCTGCAAAAAGCCCAGGGCGCAACGGGTGATAATACGTTGAACCTGGCCAACTGGGGCGATTACATCGATCCGGCACTGGTCAAAAAGTTTGAAAAAGAGTCCGGCTACCACGTCAACTTGGAGACTTTTGACTCCAATGAAGCGATGTACACCAAGATTCAGCAAGGCGGCACCTCCTATGACCTGACCGTGCCTTCCGAATACATGGTCGAGAAAATGGCGCGCGCCAAGATGCTGATCCCGCTGGACAAAAGTAAACTGCACGGGCTGAACAATTACGGTTCGCTGTACATGAACCGGTCGTTTGATCCCGGCAACAAGTACTCGCTACCCTACTTCTGGGGAACGCTGGGGATCATTTACAATGACAAGTTTGTTTCGGCCGAAGAGGTTCAGCACTGGAACGACTTGTGGTCGCCCAAGTTCAAGGACAACATCATGCTGATCGACTCGGCACGCGACATCATGGGCTTTTCGCTGCGGTCGATGGGCAAGTCCATGAACACGACCGACCCGAATACCTTGGCGCTGGCCAAGGCAAAGCTGGATCAGATGTCACCCAACGTCAAGGCCGTCGTCGCGGATGAAATCAAGATGTACATGGCGGCCGACGAGTCTGCTTTGGCCGTGGATTGGTCAGGCGAGGCGGCCGACATGATGGCGAATAACTCACACCTGCGCTATGTGGTGCCGAGTGAAGGGTCTAACCTCTGGTTTGACAACTTGGTCATTCCGAAGACCGCCAAGCATTTCAAGGCCATTTACGCGTTTCTGAACTTCATCACGAAGCCGAAGAATGCCGCCCAAAACGCTGAGTACGTCGGTTATTCCACCCCTAACACAGCCGCCCTCAAGCTGCTGCCGAAGTCCGTGCGGAATGATAAGCAGTTCTACCCGGATGCGGATGTGATCAAGAAGTCTGAGGTTTACAAAGATCTCTCACCGAAAACGGTGGGGCTCTACAACGACTTATACTTGGAATTTAAGATGTATCGCCGTTAGAACTATCGAACGTCGATACTAAAACGCGAGAGACTCATGCTGCTAGGCAGCATTGAGTCTCTCGCGTTTTTACTGATTTAGGTTTAGACAGCGAAAATAGGAATTCCATGCACACGTCCTTAATCACTCATCAGCTAGAAATTGATTAAAATTGTTTTCCTTAGAGTCCAGAATCAAGGTTTTACCGGCGTACAAAGAAACATATATCCCGCGTTTGCGGATTGGATCTGTGATTAATTTTTGTTTGGCCATGGAATCGAGCACAAGTTTTTGCGCCTGCGTTGCCAGTTGCTTGCGGGAACTCAGCACGAGTGAGGAGACTTTTAAGGCATCGGCATGCGCCGCCAAGCGATGGTCTTGGCCGAGCGTCACGCTTTGCAGGTACATCGCCCAGTCATACTCATGTTGAGGGGCCCCGTTTTTCACCGCTTGGCAGCGCCGAATCGCTTGTGTCACTGCTGCTACTGCTTTTTGGCTTGCTCGATCGATCAGGGGTGGTCCCAGATTTTTTGACAGACGCGGGATGGGGTTGTTCGCTGTTCTGCCAATGGAGATTTGGCATGAAGATGCCGATCCCGACTAGAAATAAGCCTGCAGCCGCGGCAAGCTCCGCCAAATGACGGGAGCGCTGAAGCAAAAGGCATCCGATTGAGACAATGATTGTGAGTATGCCAAGGACAATTAAAAGCCAGCTGATATGTGCCATTGACGCTTCCTCCTGTCGCTGAACTTGCTTCCAAATCTGATTGCTTGTTATTGCGGTGAGAACTAGTCTTCATTGTGCGAGCCGAGCGGTGACCGAATGGGGTTAATGGGATGCCTTATATTAGCACGTGGGCAATCAATCTGAAAGCCTCAGCTTTGAACAGACTGTCCCTGTTGGGCGGTGGCGCAGGTTCAGGATTGTAAGGGGATTCGTGGTGGTTGGCGAAATATATCCTCAGACCCGCGAAAAAGACGGGGTCACGCAAGAGAAACGGAGGAATCACTCATGTTCAATCGAGTGTCGCTGACAGGGCATTTAGTGCGAGAAATGGAGCTGAAGAAGACGGCTGGTGGCATCAGTTACGGTTTTTTTCACGCTGGCGGTCGCGCGGGGCGCACGGGATGAGCAGGGCAATCATCCCGCTGACTTTATTCGCGCCATCGTGTGGGATAAAAAGGCTGAGTTGATGGCCAGGTATTTACACAAAGGGTCATTAGTTGGGGTGGAAGGAAGATTGCAGTCATACGCGCGTGAGAACGGTGAGGGGCAGCGGCGCACCGAATTGGAGGTCGTGGCGCAAAACATTATTTTCCTCGAGTCGCAAAAGGTTTACGAGTTCAGGCAAGGTCAAAAGGCTCAGCGTGCCGGTGGTGGGGATGCCGGCTCAGGATTTACCCAGGGCGATCCCTTTGATCCCGAGAAAAAAGACGTCGCGATTCCAGAAGAGGATCTACCTTTCTAACGAGACAAGAAAAGCGCCCATCTACAGGCGCTTTTCTTATCCACGTTACTTGTTCTCGTGGAGCTGCTCATTCTTGCGCTGGACGCCTTTTAGCGCTGTATCAAACAGCAGTGCGACGTCCTCAGGTGACTTATCGCTTAAATCCTGCTGACGCAACCATTCTAGCGCGATGGCTTCATCGCGATTGGTCGGGAAAAACTGTGAAGCGTTTTCTGTTGTCATGCTCTCATCTCCTGTGCATATTATGGCACACGAGGGGCGGCTGCGGCCATTTGGCACGCTTTTTTTCGTTCAGCCCCACCTATGCCGCGTTGAGTGTTGGTTTGACCTTCACAGACGCCACCGGCTGGCGACTTGTAAATAAGCGGTTTCTCCCGTATACTAAACGCCAAATGTTTTCTCGAAGATCTGGCGGTCGCGACGCACTGCAGTCGCACAACAAAGGAGACGGCGAATGTACAAAGCAGCATTAGTTCTTGAAGGGGGCGCCTTGCGCGGCCAGTACACAGCAGGCGTGCTCGACACGTTCTTGACGCACGACGTTCATTTCGAGTTAGTCGTCGGCGTTTCTGCTGGTGCGCTGTGTGGGACGAACTATCTCTCCGAGCAGATTGGGCGCACGAACGCGATCAACACGAAGCATCGCACGGACAAGAATTATATCTCGGTCGGGCGCGCACTGCATCACCAGGACATCATCAATTTGGATTATCTTTTCGGCGAACACGGCGGCGACTGGGAGAATTTTGATGACCGAACCTACCGCACTTCCCGCAGTGAGTTTGTCGTTGTGGCGACCTCGATCGAGCTGGGTCACGCGGTTTACTTCCGGCATCCCCAAGGGCGTGATATGGTGGCCGACCTGAAGGCGAGTGCCGCGATGCCGTTCATTTCGGCTGAGGCCTACACCAGTGCGGGGCCATGCCTGGACGGCGGCATTGCCGATTCGATTCCCTTCGAGTACGCGCAGCACCGCGGGTATGACAAAGTGGTCGTCATTCGCACTCGCGAGCGTGCCTATCGCAAGTCGCCGACGAGCCAGGTCCTGCGCCGCGCCTATCAGCGCGCCTTTGCCGCCCATCCGACGTTTGTTCAGACCGCAATTGCCCGGCCGGAGATGTATAATCGGCAGGCGGCGGCCTTGGAACAATTGGAAAAGGCCAATCAGGTCTTTGTGATCGCACCTGAGCAGCCGGTGACCGTGGGCCGGCTGGAGCACGATGTCGATAAGCTGAAGGCGCTGTACCAGACCGGGACGACCGAAGCGGCTTCAGCTTTACCGGCGATGCGTGACTACCTGGAGCAGGACTAGCCAGCAGGATTAACGGCGGCGCCGACCGACCTGTTTGTCGCACCACCGGTTTGTTGTGTTTGCAGCACCGCTTTTGTATACTGGGAGCATCAAGCGGGAGGGGTGGCCATGCTCGAATACGAAACCATTGCCAGTCAGTTCGAGAAGGATCAGAAAATCAATTTTGATCAGATCCTGCAGCAGGTGATCGCCGGCTGGCAACAGACGGGCCGCCGTCCGCGGCTTCTGATGCACTCGTGCTGCGCGCCGTGTTCGACTTACACGTTGGAATATTTGACGCAGTATGCCGACGTCACGATTTACTACTACAATCCAAATATTCACCCGCGCATGGAGTACGAACGGCGCAAACTCGTGCAGGAACGTTTCATCGCTGATTTTAATCAGCGGACTGGGAACACGGTACGCTTCATCAGTGCCGAGTATCGCCCGAGCGATTGGCTCGCGCACACCAAGGCGCTGAAAGACGAACCCGAAGGCGGGGCGCGGTGCAAAGTCTGCTACAACTTTCGGCTGGACGCCGTGGCCCAGAAAGCCCGGCAGTTGGGCTTTGACTATTTTGGCAGTACCTTGACCATCAGCCCAAGTAAAAATGCGCAGTGGATCAACGAAGGTGGGCTGGAGATCCAACACATTTACAATGTGGCTTACCTGCCTAGCGACTTTAAAAAGCGTGGGGGTTACGCCCGCTCCGTGCAGATGTGCAAAGAGTACAACGTTTACCGGCAGTGTTACTGCGGCTGCTTATTTGCGGCCAAGGCGCAAGGCGTGGACCTCAAGCGCGTGAATCGCGAGGCCACCGCGTATGTTGCGCAGCACGAAGGCGATGATTTTAACGGGATTCAGTTTCGGCTTCACCGTCAGGCCCAGTAGCTCGCATTGAATGCGGGCTATTTTTGTCCTTGCCGGTTGTTTTTAGCCAGGCAGCGTCCTACATTAAAGACGGATGGAACCGGTTACGTCAGGAGGAGGCGAGAACGATGGCAAAAGAACCAGAGATACCAGGGCTTGGTGTCGACTACTCGTTGGTCTTTGATCAGCCCAGGAAGAGCGCGCGGTCCGCTTGGCGCTGAATCCGGTCGTGGCTTACCTGCGGCCCTACAAGGGCGGTTATCGTTTCAGCTCCAACCTCGGACCCACAGCGCTCAGTGTTCGCCTTAAGCGCGCACTGAACCTGCCGTCAAGAACGTTTACGCTTCAGTCAACCAGTGCGGCGTTCAATCCGCTATTCTAAGGTCGGCTGTTGCATGATTAGCCCAAAAGAGCCACCATTCCGGTTTGAATGGTGACTCTTTTAATCTACCCGCTGGCTTCTGCGAACCTGCTGATGAGTGGCGCTTGCGAGTGCGCGATCAGCCTCAAAGTCTAGCCAAGCCTGGTGAGTTGCCGGGTTCGCGCCGGGGTCTGGCAGCATCGAGGTTGGTCGGCCCGCTTTTAGCCACTGCTGACGGTAGTGATGAAGCTGATCCATCATCTTGATGCGCACGGCAGGTTTGCGCGCCGCCCATCCAGAAATTTTCGGGCGGATCGCACGCGTGCCATACTGACAAATTCCTCTTCTGGGTGCGGCGAAAAATCAACGAGGTGTTCCTTGGTCACCAGGCGCTGGATATGCCGCGCCCCGTCTAGCGCGGGCAATCGCCGCGCGCCTTTCACCAACCTTGTCAACGCTGATTTGCGGGTGGCGAGTTCTTTCTGGTGAAGACGCCGCAACTGACGTAACAAAGCCGGTGAGCTCTGGGTAAAAGCGTTCTCTTCCCGCCGCTGCAGCGTTTCTAGATCAATGTCTCCTGCCTGGTAGGCGGTCTGCCAAGCGGTGAATTGCTTGATTTGCCGCCCACGGAAGGACTGGCCACGCTGCAGCTTCGCGAGGCCGTTACGATCAAGCGTCGCAATGGCCCTTCGCACGGCGGTCAAGGCTTGGGCATGCTGACTGTGTAGCAGCGAGAACGAAAGCACCCAGCCGGTGACTGCCAGGCGCTCTCCCAGTGACCAGCTTGCCCCTCGGGCGGCCAGGGTCTTGGATAAGACAACGGTGACGATCTGACTCGGTAAAGCGAGCGGCTCGCCGCTTTCGGTCTGAAAAGTATCTGCATAGATCACCAGCAGCGGCACGTTCGCCACTTCACCAGTTGGGGTCAGGACACTGCGCGTCATTCCGTCGCAGACCCAGCCGGCCACGCGCAACGCAAAGCCGGGTGGTTTCTGAATGATGAGCTTAAAGGCCATTTTTGACGCCTCGCTTTCTCCTTTGCAGTCAGTGTACACCGCGTTAATGACAGCGAGAAGCGATTCGCCTCGGCCGGGCAGCAGTAACAGTGGCCACCAGCTCATTGACAAAAATCACCATGGCCGAGTCAAAATTTTTGCGAGTGGCCCTGACCCATGTTATCTTGACAGTGGAAGAAGGGAGCCGCGGCCAGCGCAGCCTTGGCATCACTACCCGGACACCTCCTGACGGTCCAACCCGCATTCTGGGTCGATCAGGCACACCGAGCCTTCAGATCTGTTTGGCGATGAAGCCCACACCGACACTGTGGGGCCCTTCAAGGGCGTGTGGAAGGATGCTGCTGCCACTTTCCTAGCTTAATCAAGCGACTTGCCGTGGTGACGCGGCAGGGGTAGCAGGGCGCCGGGCAACCGGAGCAATCAAACAGCCGCGAGGAGCGCGGCCAGGGACACCATTTCACGGCGAAATGGTGTCTTTGTCGTGCTTTTTTCAACGGACAGCGCTCTGGCATTGAAGCCGACAAAAAACCGACCAGTTTGACGTTCAAACTGGTCGGTTCAAAATGATGGCTAAGCGACTGCTTTACTAGTGATGCCCAAGCGACGCCGGTCGATCCACTTGCGTAGCTGTTCAATCAGGAAGATCGGAATTGGAATGGCGAAGAGGAAGAGCCAGTCGCTGCCTTGAAGCACTGTGGTGTTGAAGAGTTCCTGCACACCAGGCGTCATGGTCAGGAAGGCGAACAGAATGACTTCAAACACGATCCCGTACCAGACGCGGCGGTTGGAGAACAGGCCGACTTGCATGACCGAGGCCGTCTTGGTCCGGCAGTTCAGGGCGTTGGCGATCTGGGAGAAGACGATCGCGCCGAGCACCATGGTCGTCGCCCGGGAGTAAACCTGACCGGAGGCGGCTAGGGCGATGCTTGGCCAACCGTTTTGCACATTGACGAAGAAGTACGCAAACGTGGAAACGGCGGAGCTAATGAGGCCGTACCAGAGGAAGGCTTTCCAAACCACGGACTTGTTCATGAGGTGCGCGTTCTTGGCACGCGGTGGCTGCTGCATGATCCCAGGTTCGGCTCGTTCGGAGCCCAGCCCCAGCGCAGGCAGCATGTCGGTGCCCAGGTCAACGGTCAGGATCTGCATGACCGTCATTGGGAGTGGAATTAACCCACCGGAGAACAGGAACAGGGCGGAAGGCACGGCTTCTGGCACGTTAGAGGTCAGAATGTAGGTCAGGAACTTCTGCAGGTTAGAGTAGACGGTCCGGCCTTCCTCAATGGCGGCAACGATCGAAGCAAAGTTATCATCGGTGAGGATCATGTCCGCGGCGTCTTTGGCAACGTCAGTCCCGGTGACCCCCATGGCGACCCCAATGTCGGCCTTCTTCAGGGCAGGCGCATCGTTCACCCCGTCACCAGTAGAGGCAACAATTTCGCCGTTCTTTTGCAGGGTCGAAACGATCTTGTACTTCTGTTCAGGCGCAACGCGGGCAAAAATGATCTCACCCTTCAGCGCGTCCTGCAGTTCAGCTTCGCTCATGGCCTCAAGTTCAGTACCGGTCACGACGCGCGCTTTGTCAGAGGTCAGACCAATTTTGACGGCGATCGACTTGGCAGTCAGCGAGGAGTCCCCGGTGACCATGATGATCTTGATGTTGGCTTCATGGCACTTCTTGACGGCGTCGTAAATTTCTGGGCGCGGTGGGTCAGCCATGACAGTCAGGCCGACGAAGGTCAGGTGATTTTCGGCTTCTTCGATGGTCAAATTATCCAGTTGCTTCTGCTGATCAGATTCGGCCGGAATCTCACGGTAAGCGGCAGCCAGGGAACGCAAGCCAAGCTTGGCGTACTTTGTGTTTGCGACGTCAATGGCGCGGCGGTCATCGTCAGTAATCGGCCGAATCTTGCCATCGACCTGAATCGTGTCACACTGGTGCACAATGTCTGACAGCGAGCCTTTGACGCAGACGGCCAGGGTGGAATCATTGATCTGGTGGACCGTGCTCATCCGCTTACGGTCGGAGTCAAAGGAAAATTCCTTGACCCGCGGGGTTTCTTTATTGGCTGCGGCCAAATCGTAGCCAGCCTTTTGAGCGAGAATGATCAACGCCGCTTCGGTTGGGGTGCCTAGGATTTTAGGCTTGCCGTTGTCTTTATCCTGCTGAACCTGGGTATCATTGTTGAGGGCCGAAACGCTGATCAGCCGGTTCAACTCTGGTTCTTTTGCAGGATCGACTTTTTGCCCGGCAAGCTCAATGTGGCCATTGTTCACGTAGCCCTGCCCGGTGACGATGTATTCCTTACTACGGGTCCAAACATGGTTGACCGTCATCTGGTTCTGGGTCAGCGTCCCGGTCTTATCCGAACAAATCACAGTGGTTTCGCCCAGTGTTTCCACGGAGTTCAGATCCTTGACCAGTGCGTGCTTTTTAGCCATTCGGGTGACGCCTTGCGCCAGACTCAGAGAAACCGTTGGCAGCAGGCCTTCAGGGATGAAGGCAACAATCATGCCCAGTGCAAAGATGAACGCTTTGGCGACAGGGTAGTGAACGAAGAAAATCGAAGCGACGAAGAAGGCGATTCCGATGCCAATGGCAATGATGGAAATCTGCCGAGTCAGGTGATCCAACTCGATGGCCAACGGACTCTTGGCCTTTTTCTGTTGCTGCGTCAGCGCCGCAATTTTCCCAAACTCAGTGTGCATCCCGGTGGCGATGGCCACCGCTTTACCAGTGCCGGCACCAATGGTGGTCCCAGCATAAATCAGGTTGCTTTCGGCAAACTGACCTTCGCCTGGGTCGTATTTCACAAATTTGGACTCTGGTACTGATTCACCAGTCAGCGCACTTTGGTCAACTTGCATCGAGGTGGCCTCGATCAACCGGGCATCCACTGGGATCGAGTTGCCGGCTTGGAGCATGAAAACATCGCCAGGGACCAGCTCGGTGGCATTTTTTTGCTCCAATTTGCCATCGCGATAGACCTGCGTGTAGGTCGGCAGCATGGCCATCAGTGAATCTGTGGCTTTTTTTGGCCTGGAACTGTTGCCAGTAGCTGAACAGCCCGTTAATGATGTCGACCAACCAGATCGCGATCCCCAGTTCCAGCGTTCCGGAAAAGATCGCAACGAACCCGGACACCCACAAGAGAATCGCCATCAGACTGGTGAAGTTCTTAATGAATGCCTTGAAACGAGATTCACCCTGGGCTTTGGTGATCGTATTATCCCCGTACTGGGTGAGCCGCTTTTTTTTGCTTCGGCCTCACTAAGCCCAGTGGCGGTGGTATTGAGATCCTTTAGGACCTCATCAGGTGAATCAGTCGCGTACTGTGCTTTTTTTTCTGTCACAGACATAATCTTTCTAACCTCCACGTTTCGGCATGCGCCGAAAAAATGGCCCGGCTGGGCCGGGCACCCCAAACTTTACGGCCAATTGACCGTGTGGTTCATAGAGCCATTCTAACGCTTTGGCGCCGATTGAACACCCATTTTTGCGGTTTGTTCAAGCGCTTTAAACGGGTGCGCGCAAAACGCAGCCGACTCGCGATGGCAAGCCGTGCTGGCGTTTTAGCAAAATGAGAAATTGATTAATTTGCGTGAATCAAATCGCGCAATTCGCCGATCAGCTCGTTCGGATGACGGGTGGCGCGAGCGACGGTTTTAATGTTCAGCAGGTCCATGTCAGTCAGGTTATGCGAGATCGAGTTCTTGCCGTAAGAGCCGGTGCCAAGCGTTAACGACGGGGTCAGCTTGTTGAACAAGCCGCCAATGCCACCGAGTGAGGCGGGAGAATTGACCAAGATGCGGCAAGCTGGCATGCTTTCGCCAAATGCCGCAATGACCTTTTCGTCGGTCGTGTGGAGTGCCGCAGTGTGACCGAGGCCACCATAGTTGAGGAGGGCCTGGCACAGGTCGAAGGCGCTGGCCTGGTCATTGGCGATGTACAGGCCCAACACCGGGCAGAGCTTTTCCCCGGAAAGCGGGAAATTCTGGCCGATGCCGTCGAGCTTGGCAATCAGCAGCTTGGTGCCTTTTGGTACGCTGAGCCCGGCCTTCTTTGCAATCGTTTCTGCACTCTGGCCGGCGATTGGCCCGCGGACGGTGTGACGCTGAGGATCGATCACCGCGTCGCTGAGTTGCGCAATTTCAGTTTCAGGAACAAAGTAGGCACCGCGCTCACTGAAGGCTTTACGAACAACCGGGTAAATCTCGCGATCAACGACGATGCTGTTTTCGGAGGCGCACACCATCGAGTTGTCAAAAGACTTACTTAATAGGATATCGTTGACCGCAGCATCGATATCGGCAGTTTTTTTTCAATGTAGGCTGGCGCATTGCCGGGGCCCACGCCCAGTGCCGGTTTGCCGGTGGAGTAGGCCGCTTTGACCATGCTGGGGCCGCCGGTCGCGAGGACCAAAGCGACACCCTGATGGTTCATGAGTGCGCTGGACGCCTCAATGCTGGGGTGCTGAATGCACTGAATCAGCCCCGCTGGGGCACCGGCTTTGACGGCCGCGGCCTCCAGCACCTTGACCGTTGCCGCGCCGCACTGCTGAGCCTGCGGGTGCAGACCAAAGATGATCGCGTTTCTGGTTTTCAGGGCAAGAATCGCTTTGAAAATGACGGTCGAGGTGGGGTTCGTGACCGGCGTGACCCCAGCCAAAACACCGAGCGGTTCCGCATATTTGGTCAGGCCGTTGACTTTGTCGTCTTCGATCATGCCGACGGTTTTATCGTCCTTGATCGAATTCCAGATGTATTGACTCGCGTAGATGTTCTTGATGGCCTTGTCTTCTGCGTTGCCGCGGCCGGTTTCTTTCCACGCGAGGAACGCGAGGTCCTTCGCGTGCGCTCTGGCGGCAGTTGTGACCGCGCTAGTGACCGCGTCGACTTGCGCCTGGCTGAATTTAGAGTAGGCGTTGAACGCGAGCTGAGCGCGGCCAACCAACGTGTTGACTTCGGCGGCAGGGTCCGCCTGTTTATTAACTTGCTTGATTGCAGTAACTTTTGCCATGTTTGTTACATCTCCATGTCTTGATTACCTTCATCCTAACGCGTTGAAAATGGATGTAAACAAGGTGAAAACATGGTATAACAGGCATCAATCAGTGTTTCAGAAAACGTGCCTGGAGGCGGTGGACGACTTGAGACTGAGGAACTCTGTGTACATTTTCACGAGGTCATGAACTGGATGCAATCGAATTCATTCTGGCTGTATTGGTACAGAAAAATATTTTCCCGAAACAGTCACTGACAGGCCCGCAAAGAAGAACCCGGCGGCCGTGGTATAATAAGTCGATAATATAAATGGAGGACAGGCTATGCAGGATTTTCTCAGTAACATACTGCGCTGGTCAACGCTGACCAATTTGATCGATATCCTGGTCGTCTGGTATGTGGTCTACCGTCTGATCATGCTGGTACGCGGGACTAAGGCCGTTCAGCTGCTTAAGGGCGTCTTTGTGATCGTCGTGATCAAGATTGTTTCCCTTGTCTTGCAGCTGCACACTGTGGCTATATGTCGATATGATCATTACCTGGTCCGTGCCTGCGATGGTCATCATTTTTCAGCCGGAGATCCGGCGTGGCCTGGAACATCTTGGCCGCGGGTCGGTTCTGCCATGGACCAAAACCGACGAACACCAGCAAGAAGAGCGGTTGGTCAAGGAGCTGGATAAAGCGATCCAGTACATGAGCAAGCGGCGAATCGGGGCGCTGATCACCATTCAGAAAAACACTGGGCTCGAGGATTACATCGAGACCGGGATCCCAATTGATGCCGACGTTTCCGGCGAGTTGTTGATCAATATTTTTATTCCGAACACCCCGCTGCACGATGGGGCGGTCATCATTCGGGACAATCGCATTGCCGTGGCTGCCGCGTACCTGCCGCTTTCTGAGAGCAATTTGATTCCCAAGGAGTTGGGCACTCGGCACCGGGCGGCGGTCGGGATCAGTGAAGTGACTGACGCGTTGACCATTGTCATTTCCGAAGAGACTGGCGGCGTGACCGTGACGACCAACAATTACTTGATTCGCGATTTGACCCGCACGGATTACCTGAAGCTGTTCAGGGCCCAGCTGATTCCTCAAGATTCTGAGAAACAGAATTGGTTTCAGACGTTCTTCTCTGATTTGAAGCGCAAGGGAGGGACCAAGCGATGAAATTCAACTTCAGTAAGCTTTGGGACAGTAAGTGGTTCTACCGCATCCTCGCATTGGTATTAGCCATTGCGTTGTTTGGCTACGTCAACGCGGAGCAGATCAACCGGACGCAAAGCAATGGCAACAATGGGTCGGCTGTGACCGCCACGACCAAGCGGACCCTGCGCGTGCCGTTGGAATTAAAGGCCGATACGGACAAGTATTTCATCACGGGCTATCCGCAGCACGTCAGCGTTGATTTGGAAGGCAGTGCCAGTCTGGTCACCGTCACCGCCAACACGCTGAATTTTCGGGTGATCGCGGATCTCACCGGCCTTGGCGTTGGCACGCACACGGTCAAGCTCAAGGAACAAGCTGAACAAGGACCTGACCTACGCCATCAAGCCAGAGACCATCAAGGTGACCATTCAGGACCGGCGCACGCGTAAGATGCCGATCCAGGTCAAGTACAATGAAGATAGTTTAGCCCCTGGGTACACGGCCGACACGGCCCAACTGGGGTCGGAAACTGCTGAGGTCACCGGCGGCAAGGGCGAAATTAATCGCGTTTACCAAGTCGTTGCCAATGTTGTGCTGACGCGCAACACCAAGGCGGACGTCGACCAGGAAGTCCTGCTTCAGGCGCTGGATGAGGATGGGAACACCTTAAATGTCGTGATTTCACCGGCCACCGTGCACGTTCATTTACCGGTCAGCCTGCCAAGCAAGAAAGTCTCGGTGGTGCTGAAGCAGACTGGTACCGTTCCGCATGGGACCAGTTTCACCTTGAATACGGACACGACCAGTGCCACTATTTATGGCAGTCGGGCGGCTTTGCGCAAGATTGACTCGTTGACGGTCCCAATCGATGTTTCTAAAATCAATAAGAGCACCACGATTACGGTGCGGCTGACCGCAGCGGCGGCCGGAATTGTTTCCAGTGATCCACGTACCATCAAGGTGCATGTTACGCTAGTCACCGACCCAACTGCGAATGGCACCACAGGCAGTGGTGCTGGCAGCAGTAGTTCAAGCAGCGCAAGCAGCAGTTCATCAAGCACCGCCACTAGTTCGACTGAGAAATAACCTTCGCATTTAAAAAAATAGAGAAATGAGGCATTTGGCATGACGAAGTATTTTGGCACTGACGGGGTTCGGGGTATCGCAAATCAGGAACTGAGTCCAGAGCTCGCTTTTCGATTGGGGCGCTGCGGCGGCTACGTGTTGACCCAACACGCAAAAGACACCGCCAAAAAGCCTTTGGTGCTGGTCGCAAGAGACACGCGGGCGTCTGGCGAAATGCTGGCCGAGTCGCTGATTTCGGGCCTGCTGTCCGTGGGCATCGAAGTGCTGTCGCTGGGTGTCATCACGACGCCGGCCGTGGCCTACCTGATCAAGGTGCAAAGTGCCGATGCAGGGATCCAAATCTCTGCCAGTCACAATCCGGCCGAGGACAACGGCATCAAGTTCTTCGGGCCTGACGGCTACAAGTTGTCAGATGACACTGAGGACGAAATCGAAGCCTTGCTGGACGCTCCGGAGGACACCCTGCCGCGCCCGGCGGCCGAGGGGCTTGGCCACGTCAATGATTATCCAGAAGGCGCACTGAAGTATACGCAGTTTCTGGAGCAGACACTGTCTGACGATCTGACTGGCATTCACGTGGCACTCGATGCGGCTAACGGGGCGACAAGCGGTCTGGTCGCTCGGCTGTTCGCTGATCTGGACACGGAGTTTGAGACGATGGCAACGCACCCTGATGGCATCAACATCAACAAAGGCGTTGGGTCAACCCATCCGGAGGCCTTGGCCAAGTTTGTTGTGGACAAAGGGGCGCAGGTCGGCCTTGCCTTTGATGGCGACGGCGACCGCTGCATTGCGGTCGATGAAAAGGGCCAAATCGTTGACGGCGACAAGATCATGTTCATCTTGGGCAGTTACATGAAGGCACAGGGGCGGTTGAAGCAGGACACCGTCGTCACGACCGTGATGTCCAACCTCGGCATGTATAAGGCCTTGGAAGCAAACGGCATGAAGTCCGTACAGACGGCGGTCGGCGATCGGCACGTCTCAGAGGAAATGCGCGCTCACGGCTATAACATCGGCGGCGAGCAAAGCGGCCACGTGATTTTATTCGATTATCACAACACTGGTGACGGCATGTTGACTGGGATCCAGTTGCTGAACGTGATGAAGAAGACTGGCAAACCGCTCTCCGAACTGGCGGCGCCGGTTCACACATATCCGCAGAAGCTGGTCAACGTGAAGGTTCAGGACAAGAACAATTGGAAGCAGTATCCCGCGATTCAGGCGGCCATTGACACCGTCGAAAAAGAAATGGCCGGCGACGGGCGCGTGCTTGTGCGGCCCAGCGGGACTGAGCCGCTGCTGCGGGTAATGGCCGAGGCCAAAACCACGGATCTGGTCAATCAGTACGTCGATCAAATCGTGGCTGTGGTTAAAAGTGAAATGGGCGGCGAAGCGTAATCATTTTCTAATGGGTCCCTGGCTAGGGTAAAATCTAGTCAGGGCCTTTTTGTTTGCGAGAGCCACTATACCAATGTTTTAAAAAATACCTATACCACCGTTCAAAATAATTGACAGTGTTCCGCCATACGGCTATATTTGGTGGTACATCATCCAAACCAATTTGGCAAGAATGGTTTATACCAATATAAAAAAGAATGGACGTGTGACTATGTGTGGAATTGTTGGCGTTGTCGGTAAGAAGAATGCAACTGAAGTGCTGCTGAACGGCTTGGAAAAGCTGGAGTACCGTGGGTACGATTCCGCCGGCATTTATGTCAATGGGGGCAGTGGTCACGACTACCTGGTGAAACGGGTGGGTCGGATCAGTCAGTTAGTTGCCGGGGTGGGGCCAGAGGTCCAGGGCACGATGGGCATTGGGCACACGCGCTGGGCGACCAATGGGAAGCCGACGGTGGCCAATGCCCATCCGCACGTCTCCAACGACGAGCGTTTCTACTTGGTGCACAACGGCGTCATCACCAACGCGGCGGCTTTGCGGGCGAAGTACCTCAGTGATGTTGTCTTTGCCGGGCAAACTGACACCGAGGTCGTGGTTCAACTGATTGCCGCTTTTGCTCGTGACGGGCTGACCGCGAAGGCGGCATTTGCGAAGACCCTGAGCCTGCTTGAGGCTCATACGCCTTTTGCCTGGCTGATCGGACCGATCCGGCTCATCTGTACGTTGCCAAGAACAAAAGCCCGCTGCTGATCGGCAAGGGCGCCGGCTTCAACGTGGTTGCCTCAGATGCGCTGGCGATGCTGCAGGAAACCGACCAATTCATTGAGCTCAACGATGGCGAACTCGTGACGCTGACTGCAGACCAGATCACAATTGAAAATGCCGCGGGTGAGCAGTTGGACCGCGCCCCAATCACAGTCACCATTGATGCGGCCGATGCGGAAAAAGGCACGTTCCCGTTTTATATGCTGAAGGAGATCTCCGAGCAGCCAGCGGTGATGCGGCGCTTGGTTTCCCGCTATGTCGACGATGCGGGGACGCCGCAATTCGATTCGGCCATGCTCTCGGCGTTGGCGGCGGCCGACCGGTTGTACATTGTGGCGGCCGGCACGAGTTACCACGCCGGGCTTGTCGGCCAGAATCTGTTCGAGCACCTCGCTGGGGTGCCAACAGAGGCTTACTTGGCGTCCGAGTTCGGTTACCATCAGCCACTGCTTTCCGCCAAACCCATGTTTATTTTCCTCACGCAAAGTGGCGAGACGGCCGACATTCGCCAGGTCTTGGTCAACGTTAAACAGGCCGGCTACCCTTCCTTGACCCTGACCAATGTGATCACCTCAACGCTGGCACGAGAAGCAGACTATGCGGTTGAGCTAGGTGCAGGCCCTGAAATTGCCGTGGCTTCAACCAAGGCCTACACGGCCCAAGTGGCGGTCGAGGCGCTGTTGGCTAAAGCCCTGGGCCAGCACAAGGCACTGCCACTGGCTGCAGCGTTTGATGTGGCCCACCAACTGAGCCTGGCTGCCACCGGTCAGCAGGCGCTCATCGATCAGCAGGACAAACTCCATGAACTGGCCACAGAGATGTTTGCGCAAACCCGCAACGCCTTCTTCATCGGTCGCGGCACGGACTACTATGTCAGCCTCGAAGCCGCCTTGAAGTTGAAAGAGATCTCATATGTCCAGGCGGAGGGCTTTGCCGCCGGGGAGCTGAAGCACGGGACAATTGCGTTGATTGAGCAGGACACGCCGGTGGTCGCGTTCATCACCGATCCCATCACCGCGGCGCGCACGCGGAGTAATGCGGAAGAGGTGGAAGCCCGCGGCGCCAAGGTGCTGCGAATCGCTTCCGCGGCCTTGGCCGAGCCAGGCGATCAGTTGATCGTCGATGACCTGGATCCAATGCTCACCCCGCTGTTGACGATTATTCCGGGGCAACTGCTGGCCTACTTCACCAGCCTTGACCGCGGCTATGACGTCGATCGGCCGCGCAACCTCGCTAAGTCGGTCACGGTTGAGTAGCTGAGTTTAAAAAAAGCCCCCCACGATCTGTTCTGCGCATGTGTGCAGTTCGATCGTGGGGGGCTTTGGCGTTTCCTAGGCGAGTGACTTTGCCTGGCGCAGTTGGTTGCAGCCAGGTGAATACGCTCAGCCGATAAAGTTCTTACTTTGCAGCGCTTTTTCGGAGTAATCATCTGCCGGGCCATAGCCGTGGCCCAAAAGGTCGTTGATGTAAAGCCGGTTGTAGACAAACGAGAAGACCAGCCCCACGAGTGCCCCACCAAAGCCGAAGGTGGGGATGCCGAGGATGATCGTAATCGCTAATAGAATAAAGAACCATTTCCAGTCGCCGCGCACCAAGGGCACGAGCACCCCGAAAAAGAAGGTCGTCCATGAAAAGCCAATCTTTGCCTGCTTGATTTGCCGAGTCGCTGGATTTGTCAGATTTATTTTCATTTTTCCCATCCCAATATTTATTGACAGTGTTTTGCCTGCGCTAATTATAGCGAATTCTACGCGGTATAGACAGTGATTCCAGCGGCGGCGCCTCACCTGTGCCATTAGTGCTTCCACGCCTTAGGCCAAGGCGGCTGCCAGGTGGGGGAAGGGAGTCGTGTCGGCACCGGGGCTTGTGCTAAACTAATTTGAGCGGAGGGGTGTCGATGCTAAAAAAAATACAATTGGCTCTGGCTGGACCTGGGCCTCATGGTCGTCTTATTTATCAGTTCAAGCATGCCGTACCACGATCAAAGCATCGTGCCAGAGCTGCACGCACTACTGCCAGCGCATTCCGGTTGGGCGTGGCTGAACCACATTAGTTTTTACTGGGCGGCGCAACACGTCTCGATTAGCGCGATGGGGCTGGCCGGATTCGTTGAGTTCTTCGTCCGGAAACTGGCGCACTTTACCGTCTTTTGCCTAATCGGGCTGGCGGCTGTGCTGGGCTTGAGGGCGCGCGTCCAGCCGAGTTGGTTGAGACTGGTGCTGGCACTGCTCAGCAGCACCGGGGTGGCGGCGCTGGACGAGTTTCACCAAATGCTGACTGCCGACCGCACACCGCTGTTTCAGGACGTGATACTGGACACGGTTGGCGCACTCGTCGGGATCGGCATCGCGCTGCTGGTCACTCAGCGCCGCCGTCGGCCCAAGAAGCGCTCTGCGGCGCGTTGAACCGGCGCCTGTTTTTTTGCTATACTCAATAGCGTTTATGTGCATACTAATTTTTCGAAAAGAGGGTTTAAGATGTCAGGACATTCCAAGTGGCACAACATCCAGGGCCGTAAGAACGCTCAGGATGCCAAGCGCGGTAAAATTTTTCAAAAAATCTCCCGTGAGCTTTTCATGGCAGCAAAGCAAGGTGGTTCTGACCCAGACAACAACCCGTCGCTGCGGTTGGTCATGGATAAAGCCCGGGCAGCCAACATGCCCAAGGACAATATCAAGCGCGCGTTAGATAAAGCTGAGGGTGGCGACACCACTCAATACGATGAAGTCCAATACGAAGGATACGGCCCAGCCGGGATCGGCGTCTTGGTCGAAGCGCTGACCGATAATAAAAACCGGACTAGCTCCGATGTGCGCGTGGCCATCACGCGTCACGGTGGCACGATGGCCGGGGCCGGTGCGGTGTCTTACATGTTTAACAGCAAAGGCTACTTCGTGATCAACCGCGAAGGACTGGATGTCGATGAGGATCAAATGCTTGAGGCGGTACTTGAAGCTGGTGCTGAGGATCTCCAGACGTCCGACGACGAGTTTGAGATTTATACGGATCCCAAAGATTTTGCTGCGGTCCGCGATGCGCTGGAGTCTCAGGGCTTCCACTTCACGACTTCAGAGCTGACGATGGTGCCTGAAAACACCGTGCCGATTCCTGAAGATAAGCTTGAAACCTTCCAGAACATGATTGATGCGCTGGAAGATAATGACGACGTGCAGAATGTTTACACATCGGCCAGTGGCCTGACGAAGCCCCTGCCAACTAAGTTCATTTGAACGTGCTTGACCTGACACCCCTCAGATTTGAGGGGTGTTTTTGTGTGGCTGGCGAAATCTTTTGACGAGGTGAGAAAGATGGAGTCGGGATTGCTTGAGGTTTTTGCAAAAGCACGTGCTGTTTTCGCCAGTGACGTCTATTTTCTCTCCAAGCCGGAAGGGATTTTGGTGGTGGTGCGTACGGCCGCTGGGTGGGCGCAAACCGAGATCAAGTCGGCGGCGGAAGGCACCAGCTGGATCCGGGCCCTGAAATACGATGCCGGGATGAATGTGGCGGAAACGCGGCGGCCGCAGCTCGGAGCCTTGCCGTTAAATGAGCTGGGCGTCACTCTGCGCCTCAGCACCGTGGGTGATTACACGAATCAAGAGGCGCTGGTGGCGCGGCTGATTTATGGGGTGCCGGGGTTGGATCAGTGGACGGAACCCATCGTTAACGATCTGGTCACTCGGCTGGCTGATCATCGGATGCTGGCCTTGTGCGGGCCGACCGGCAGCGGCAAAACGACGTTACTTTATCAAGTGGCCATGGCCTTGGGGACGGCGCAGATGGTGATGACCATTGAGGACCCGGTGGAAATTGCGGCCCCAGAATTCCTCCAGCTGCAGGTCAACCCGGAGGCGGGAATGAGTTACGCCAGTCTGCTGAAGGCCGCACTGCGCAAGCGCCCCGATGTCTTGGTGATCGGCGAGATTCGCGATTTTGAGACCGCGCAGGCGGCCTGTGAGGCGGCGATTTCCGGGCACATGGTGTTGACCACCGTCCACGCGCAAACAGCGGCGCAGGTGCCGCTGCGTCTGATTGCGCTGGGCGTGGCTAAGCCGCTGGTCAATGCCGCGCTGAGGCTGAGCGCGGATGTGCGCTTGGTCAGTACGCCGGTCGTGCACCCGGTGGTATCAGTGGTCGTTCACAAGGAGGACAGCCATGCGTAAGCAGCGGATCCCGTTAGCCGTCCAGCTCGCCGTGTGTGAGCAACTGAGCCAGGTCCTCGCCGCGGGGTTTAATCTGCGTCAGAGCCTGCAAGTGGTCACCCTGACTTTTGACGCCCAGACGCCTGTGTGGACGGCCGTAGACCTGCAGCTGAGCGCGGGCACAAGTTTGGCCGAGAGCCTGGCGGCAAATCATTTTCACCCGCAGATTGTCGCGCAGCTGGCCCTGGCGGAACATCACGGTCAACTGGCCGATGCGCTGCACGATGCGGCTGAATTAGTGCGGGTGCAGACGGAAAGTCGCCACAAGCTGCGCCAACTCATGGTCTATCCGTTGATCTTGTTGGCACTGCTTGCGGTCATTCAGACCGTGCTGCTGGTTGGGGTGCTGCCCATGTTGGGCAGTACGCATGCCAGCTTTGTCCAAACTGAGTTGCTTGGCGCCGCGGCAGTGCTGGTTTTGGCTGCGGGCAGCTGGCTTGGCCTTCGCAGATTAAATGCAGTTGAGCGGGCCGGACTGTGGCAAAAAGTCCCCGTTATTCGCACCCTTGCGATCAATTATTACCGGTACCAATTTGTGAGCGGCCTGGCCCAATACTTGGCCGCTGGCTTGCCGCTGATCACTTATGTGGGCGCGCTTAGCGAAGCGGCAAACAATCCGTTGAGCCCTGTTGGCCAATCGGTCCAGGCCCGGCTGGAGGCAGGAGAGCCGCTTCAAGCGGCGCTTGAGCATCCGCTGATTTATGCCCCGGCCCGGCAATTGTTAATGCTTGGCCAGCCGCCGAAGCTCGTGCAGGCGGGAATGACGTTGTTTGCCAAGCAGTTGTTAAAACAGTTTGGGGAACGTGTGGAGCGCTGGTTGGCCGCGGTCCAACCAGTGATGTTTATCCTGATTGGCCTTCAAATCGTCATGATGTACCGAGAACTGTTGTTGCCGCTGTACGATCACTTAGGAGGATTACCATGAAGAAGCGCAAAGCGTTTACGTTGATCGAAGTCCTTGCCGCGTTGGCGCTCATCATCGTGTTGACGCTGACCCTGGTGGTCACGATTCAGGCCCAGGTCCGGCAGGCTAAAGTTCGCCAGAGTCAGGCCGTGGTGACAACCGTTAACGCGCAGATCGACATTGCCTACCAGCAGCCGGACAGCAGTAATGGCGACTTTACAAACCCTGATGCGCTGGTCAGGGCCGGCATCATCACCAGCGGTCAGCAAAGTCAGCTGGCGGACGTGGCGACTTATTCGCCGGGGCCACCGCCGGCCTATAAGGTCAAATGAGACGCGCGTTTACGCTGATTGAGGTCATCCTTGCCCTGGCCATTTTCATCATCATGAGTGCGGCCTCACTGGGAGTGGGCCGCGCCATTTTAGTTCACGAACGAGAGGAGCAGTTTTTTTAATCAGCTGATCAGCGACTGGAATCAACTGAGGCAGCACATCAAAGCCAACGACGACAAGGCTGGATGACCGTCACGGAGCGCTTGGTGAAGTTTCAAGAGCAAGGCGCGTTAGGCGCGAGCAGTTACGCGCTTGCGCTTCCGGATTCGCTGAGGGTTGTCCCAATTGGCGGGCAGACAGACGGGGACGTCAAAACCAGCAAGCTTCAGTACAAATTTTTCGGTACGGGGGCGGTGGACAGTGGCACCGTCGTGTTTCAGCGGGGCAGTGGCAAGTTTGTGAGGGTCGTGGTGCTGATGCAGTGGGGGTGATGGTACGAAAGGACGGGTGAGAAGCGCCAGTGTCCTAGCGGAGCACTTAGGCGCGCTGATCGTCACCGCCGTCATCGTGGGCTGGTTGACGCTGCTGGCCCGCCAGTATCAGGTGCAGGTGGCACCGGTGGCCCAAGCGGTGGCGGTGCGCTACGCCGCCCGGACGGCATTGGCCGCCCATCCAGGGACAGGTAAGACGACCATTTGGCTGGGGAAAAATGCCTATGCGGTGACAATCACAGACAGCGGTGTGGAGGTGCAAAAAGCAGATGGCCAAAAGTTCTGGTTTTCATTCCGCGATGACGCTCGCTGAGGTGTTGGTGGCGCTGGCGCTGCTCAGTGGGTTGTTTCTGATTTGGCGACCGGTGCTTGATGCGATCCGCCGGCTGCCGGACTTGACTGAGGAAATGGCCATGCTCGATGCGGAAAGCTCGCTTGCGGCGTACATGGCAGGATCGGCAGAGTTCAAAACCGTGCAGATCAATTCGTTGTATTATCTCGTTCCAGACCCCGCGCCTTTGAAAATCAATGGTCAGCCGTCGTACCGGCAGTTGAACTTAGAGGTGCGCCTCACGTCTTCGGGTTCTTATCTGCAGGGCTCCGGAACGACCAGTGGGCCGGGGACGACTCCTTTGATCTACAATGTCAAAAAAGTGGTGTACACGACCGTCCGCCCGGGAATCGTGCGTTATGAACTTTACTTTTTCCACGGCAGCCGGCTGACAGGAGTGCTCAATGACAAAACGACGCGCTAGTGCACTGATCAGCGCCATCATGCTATTGCTTTTGGTGACTCTGATCAGCGGGGCCGCCTTGCGCCAGTTTGCCATTTGGCGAGTGGCTTACGAACGGCGTCTGACCTATGAGCAAAAGGCTTTCGCTGATGCTTACGTCAGATGGAAACGTGTCCAATCCCCAAACGACGGGGATGAAGTTGTGCAACCTTGAACATTATCAACTTGAATAAGCCCCCGCGCACCGGTAAAATAGTTTTGTACGATTATAAGGGGGCAACAGCGTGGCCAACGAGCACATGGAATCACTGTATCAGGCATTAGACCAGGCGACCAGCCTGCTGCACAAGCAAGTGAAGACCACCTATCTTGAAGCCGCAACGGAGGCTGGTGAAGATCTGCAGTCCGGGACGATCAATGTCCAGGACGGGGTGCCGGATCAAGCCACCGTTGAAAAATTAACGGCTTTGTTTAAGCCGGTCGACCTGACGACCTTTTCCGCGGAGGAATGTCGCCAGGCGCTGCAGTTGGTGCTGGTCAAAGCCATCCAAATCGATGGAATTGAACCAAACAAACAGGTGACGCCAGACGCCATGGCCGAGTTGGCGACCTTCATCGCCAGCGTCTTTTTGAAGCCGGTTCCTAAGCAGCTAACGGTTGCTGATTTGGCGGTGGGTACTGGTAATTTACTGTTTGCGGTCATGAACCAGCTGAAGACGGCCTTGGGTGCGGAAGTCAAGGGTGTCGGCGTGGATAATGATGAGACGCTCTTGGCTTTTGCCGGGATGAGCAGTCAGCTTCAACACCAAGACGTCGACTTGCTGCATGAGGATGCCTTGGGGCCGCTGGCCACTCGCAATGCGGACCTCATCGTGTCTGACTTACCTGTCGGCTATTACCCGCTGGATGAGCGCGCAAAGCAGTTCGCAACCGCGGCCAAGAAAGGCCACTCGTATGCGCACCATCTGCTGATCGAACAGAGCCTGCGGGCGCTGAAAGCTGGCGGCCTCGGGCTGTTTTTCGTGCCGAGCACCGTCTTTCAATCCGAAGAAGCGGCGGGCTTAACGGCGTGGCTGACATCCAGTGCCCACTTCCAAGGGCTCCTGAACCTGCCGCAATCGTTGTTTGCCAAGGCGTCAGCGCAAAAATCGCTGCTGGTCCTTCAAAAGCCTGGTCAAGGGACCAAGCAGGCGAAGCAGGTGCTGCTTGGCAGTTTTCCGGAGCTGACAGACCGTGATGCCTTTAGTCAGTTCATTGACTCAGTGCACAGCTGGGCCGCTCAAAATCTAGCGTAGGAGAGATGTTCAAATGCCAAAAATTTTAGCAATCAATGCCGGTAGCTCAACTCTGAAGTGGAAACTGTTCAACATGCCCGCCGAAAAGGTCATCGCGGAAGGCATGGTCGATCGCATGGGCCTGCCGAATTCAGAATTTAAGGTCAAGTACGGCGACGGCCAGAAGTACGTGGTCAATCAGGACATTCCCACGGCTGATATCGCCGTCGACATGCTGCTTAAGGCCATGCTGGACCTTAAGATCATCAGTGACTACAAGGAAATCGAAGGCGTTGGGCACCGCATTGTTGCCGGTGGTGAGCGCTTCAAGGAGTCCGAAAAGCTCGACGAGAAATCCTTGAAGGAAGTCGAGGACCTTTCAGAGTACGCGCCTCTGCACAACCCGGCGGAAGCGGATGGCGTCCGCGCCTTCATGAAACTCCTGCCTGGGGTGCCAGAGGTCGGCGTGTTTGATACGTCTTTCCACACCACCATGCCGAAAATGAATTACCTGTATTCTATCAAGCCGGAATACTACGAAAAGTACGGCGCCCGTAAGTATGGCGCGCACGGCACCAGTCATCGCTACGTCTCCCACCGCGCTGCCGAACTGCTGGGCAAGCCGCTTGAGGAGTTGCGGATGGTCACGATGCACCTGGGTTCCGGGGTCTCAATCACGGCCGAAAAAGACGGTAAGTCCTTCGACACGTCCATGGGCTTCACGCCGCTTGCCGGGGTGACGATGAGTACCCGGAGCGGGGATATCGATCCGTCGCTGGTCGCGTTCCTGATGCAGAAATTGAACATCACCGACCCGGAAAAGATGATTGACATCCTGAACAAGGAGTCCGGCATTTACGCACTGTCGGGGCTTTCGCCTGACATGCGCGAGCTTGAGAAGACGCGCGACACGCGGCCAGCCTCTCAACTTGCCATCGATATCTTCGCCAACCGGATCATCAAGTATGTCGCCGGCTACGTTGCGGAAATGGGTGGGGTCGATGCCCTAGTCTTTACCGCCGGGATGGGCGAAGGCGACATCGTGATGCGCAAGCGGATCATTGATGGCCTTTCCGTATTCGGGGCTAAGATCGATGACGAGCGTAATAATGTGATGGCCAAGGAACGGCTGATTTCTAGTGATGATTCCAAGGTCAAGGTCCTGCTGGTCCCAACCAATGAGGAACTGATGATTGCGCGTGATGTCGTCCGGCTTGGCAAGTAGTCAAAAATCGGCCCGTGACGGCCGATTTTTTAAATGAAGGGAGAGAAGCACGATGACGATTTTTAGTTATGTTTACCTAGCCGTCTTTGTGGTTGCCGTCGCCGTGCTGATCTACGTGCGCACGCAGCTGGTCTTTGCAGCGCGTCCTAACCACTTTTTCCAGTGGTTCTACTGGGCTGCCGCGGTCATGATCGGGATCTTCACGGTGCTGACGAGCCGCACGCCGGCTGATTACATCAGCGGGTTCTTCATCACCGGGATGCTCGGCCTGTTCGGGTTTTGGCGCAACGGCATCACGCCGGACTCGCTGATCACTCGGATCGGGGCCGTCCGCGGCCTTGATTCGCTGACCGCACTGCACCTCTCAGTGCTCCCAACGGGCTTGACCGAGCTGGCGGCAATGGCGGGCAGTGTGACCATTGCCAAGCTGCGGTTCAAGCAGTCGCCTGCTGTGATCAAAGCTTTTTTTGGACAAAAGACCGAACCGGCGAGGGTTATCATTGATCAGTGAGATAATTTCATCAAAGCTTTAAGAAAGTGAACAAAGCCGTGGCCTCATCACATTGAGGCCGCGGCTTTTGTGCGTCAGCGGCGGGCTGGGCTTTGAAAGGCGGTAAAACCACTATTACAATAGAATTACGATATCGGAGGGAAATACATGCAAGCCAAACCGCAGCAAGAATTATCTCGCAGTCTAAAAGGACGTCACGTTCAGCTGATTGCCATTGGCGGCACCATTGGGACGGGGTTGTTTCTCGGCGCTGGTCAATCCATTCACGTGGCGGGACCGTCGATCCTTTTGGCGTATTTGATCGCCGGGTTGGTGTGTTTCCTGATGATGCGGGCGATGGGGGAGCTCTTAATGTCCGACCTGTCCCAGCATTCCTTTGTTGATTTCATCAAGCGCTACCTTGGGAAGCGCGCCGGCTTTGTGGTCGGGTGGACTTACTGGATCTGTTGGCTGGCGATCGCGATGGCGGAGGTCACTGCCATTGGCCTGTACATTCGGTTCTGGTTTCCTACCTTGCCGCAGTGGCTGCCGGGACTAGTCGCGCTCGTGATTTTGCTGCTGATGAACCTGATTTCGGTGGGTGTGTTCGGGGAAACCGAGTTCTGGTTTGCGTTGATCAAAGTTGGGGCCATCATCGGGCTGATCATCATCGGGTGCTGGATGATTGCCGTGCATTACCCGACCGCCAGTGGTCACGCCGCCGTTTCGAATCTCGTCAACTATGGGGGCTTTTTTTCCCAAGGGGCTGCATGGGTTCCTCGCTTCGTTTCAAATGGTGACGTTCAGTTTTGCCGGGATTGAAATGGTTGGCATGACGGCGGGCGAAACCGCCAATCCGAAAAAAAAGTCATTCCCGAAGCCATCAATGAATTACCGCTGCGAATCATTCTTTTTTTTACATCGGCGCGCTTGCGGTGATCATGTGCATCTACCCGTGGTCGGCGGTGTCGCCGAACTCGAGCCCCTTCGTTCAGGTGTTCAGCAATGTGGGCATCAGGCAGCGGCCGATATCATCAACTTCGTGGTTCTCACCGCCGCGGCGTCGGCCTGCAACTCCAGTCTTTTCACCACTGGGCGGATGCTGTTTTCTTTGACCATTGGCACCAAGAATTCGGTCCTGAAGCCCTTCGGCAAGTTGTCACGGCGTCAGGTCCTGCGAATGCAATCTTGGGGTCTGCGGCGCTGATCGCCATCGCTGTGCTGCTCAATATCTTTCTGCCCAGCGCCGTATTCACGTTAATCTCCAGCGTGGCGACGACGAGCTTCTTATTTGTGTGGGGGATGATCATTCTCGCTCACATTCGTTATCGCCAGCAGAATCCCCATCCGCAAGGCTATGTGGCCCCGTTTTACCCGGTCGGTGATTATTTGGTCTTGCTGTTCTTCGTAGCAGTTGCTATCATCATGCTTATGTCTAAAACTACCGCGATTCCGGCGCTGCTGGCTGCCGCCTGGGTGATTCTCATCAGCCTTGGCCGCTTTTGGCACGACCGTCGCGAACGGAAAGGACCCTTGCATGGCTGACAAAAATTCTCAAGATGAACTTGCCCGCAATCTGTCGGCCCGTCACATTCAGCTGATGGCCATTGGCGGGACCATTGGGACCGGACTCTTTTTGGGGGCCGGTCAATCGATACACGTTGCCGGACCGGCGCTGATCTTTGCCTACTTGCTGGCCGGGGTGATGTGTTTTTTTCTGCTTCGCGCGTTGGGTGAGCTGCTGCTGGCCGATTCCGGTGACCGGTCGTTTCTCGATCTCATTCGGCATCACCTGGGGCCTCGAGCCGCTTTCGTCACCGGCTGGACGTATTGGTTCTGCTGGGTCGCCATTGCCATGGCCCAGGTCACCGCGATCGGGGTTTACATCCGGTTTTGGTGGCCAAGCTACCGCAGTGGCTGCCGGCGCTGGTTGCACTGGTGCTGCTGCTGGCAGTCAACCTGAGCGCGGTGGGGTCGTTTGGCGAGTTCGAGTTTTGGTTTTCGATGATCAAAGTCGTCGCGATTGGCGCCTTGATCGTCATTGGCGCATTCATGATTTTTGGTCACGCGCCCACCACTGCAGGCGCAGCAAGCCTTGCCAACTTGACCGGCCACGGTGGCCTTTTTCCCAAGGGGCTGTGGGGCTTCATGCTGTCGTTTCAAATGGTGGCTTTCTCCTTTACCAGCATCGAGCAGGTGGGGCTAACGGCCGCCGAGACCCATGATCCGAAGCGCACGCTGCCGCGGGTGCTCAATTCGCTGCCTGTTTTGGTCATTGTGCTGTACGTCGGTGCGCTAATTGTTCTAATGAGTATATTTCCGTGGTCAAAAGTTGCGGCAAACGGCAGCCCGTTTGTGCAAGTGTTCAATAGTCTGCACATTCCCGCCGCGGCCAGCATTGTCAACTTCGTGGTGCTGACCGCCGCCGGTTCGGCCTGCATGGCGGCGATATACAGTGCCGGGCGTTTGTTGTTTGAACTCAGCATCACCCGGCCGCGGCTGCATGCACTGGCCAAACTGTCAAGGCGCCAGGTCCCGGTGCGCAGCTTGCTGGTCAGCAGTGGGGTCATCGCCGTCGCAGTGGCACTGAACGCCGTGCTGCCGGCCTCTGTGTTCACCCTCGTCACAAGCGTTGCCACGGTCTGCTTCCTGTTTGTTTGGATGATGATCATCATCGCCCATTTGCGATATAAGAAACGTCACCCCGAACGCGGGCTGTTCTCGGCGCCGCTGTTCCCACTTGGTGATTGGTACGTCCTAGTATTTTTAGGCTTTGTCTTCGTGGTGATGTTTTTCAGCTGGGACACTGCCATCGCCACTGCTGCAGCACTGGCCTTGCTGCTGGCGCTTTCAGTGCTGGCGCAGTTGCAGCATCCAAAGAAGTCGTGAGTCAGTAAGTGAAAACGCACCGTTAGCGCAGGGGATAAGCAAATTTGCTTATCGGCGCGCTTGCCGGTGCGTTTTTGCTTGGGGTCGACTAATCGTGATTGACTAACTGACACCAAGGCAGTAGAATATTCCTGATTATTCAGAACTTATATGCAAAAGTCATTCCCATGGCCGAGGAGGTCGCAGGCATGAATTATGGTTATGCACGGGTCACATCGGCAGCTGAGACAGTTGGTGCTCAGGTTGCGCAGCTCAAAAAGTATGGCGTTGGTCAGGTTTTCAAAGAAAAATACACTAACAAGCGCGTGAATCGGCACCGCCTCAATTCATTGCTGAACCAGGTGCGGCAGGGTGACACGATCACGGTGACGAGACTGAGTCGCTGACTGCCAGCCCGAGCGAGGCACTGAATCTGATTAAGACGTTGCGGGAAAAAGGCGTTGCCTCAATGTTCTCAATTTGGGCGTGATCGACGACACGATTGTTGGCCGGCTGACTGTTAGAATTTTGGCGGCAGTCGTGGAGATGGAAAACAGCGGCATTGTTGAGCGCACCCAGGCGGGCAAGAATTTTGCCAAGGCGCACAACCCGGACTATCGTGAGGGCCGCAAGCCGGCCCTCACGCCAGAGCAAACGCGCAAGATGCTCCAACTGATCGACGAAGCCGGCAAGTCGCAGGCTGAGGTCGCCAAGCTGCTCGGCGTTTCGCAGTCGACCATTTCGCGAACCTATCGCACTGAAAAGCTAAAGATTCAGGCGTATGCGGAAGATGGCGATATCAGTGCAGCAAGCGCCTATGACCGCCTGGGTGAAGGCGGTCGGGCAATTGTTGCACAGGCTCAGGCGGATGGTAGTTGGCCCATTGAAGACCCGATTTATGATCAAAAGCCGGCGGGTGTTGATGACGTCGCGGATGATGAGTTGCCCGGTTTCAGCGCGCAGATTAAAAAGTCTCTTGGCGATCTAATCAAAGAAAATAATACGCAGCCTAAATAGCATTTAAAGCCTGAAACCCAGAAAAGACGCTGAGTGAGGGCTTTTTCTTTCAGAACTGAATAGTGCTGCAAACATACTCGCCTTTTTATACAGCTGTAAATTTAGTTTTTTTGCTGGCAGGGAGTCGCTCATTGTTAAGATAGGTGAAGTCTGAATATGCCTTTAATCATCATGGAAACATCAAGAACAGGGCGTAAACTCTGATTTTGTAAATGAACAGAGAACTACAAAATGGCCACTCCGAGTTGGAGCGGCCGCGACTGGTTTAGACAATTCAATCTGTACTTGGTGGCAGACAGAAGTGAGCTTCGATTTATTGTCCTGGCTTGGACAATGAACTTGCGGGCTGAGTCTTTCGAATATAAACAGCACCACGATTGATTTCAGCACCTCGGCCTAAAGTGTAGTAACTGACCTGAATGACGTACAGGTGGTCACCTTCACAAAGCAAACCAACGGGTTCGACACTGGCCTGATTGTTTTCATCCTTGAGATAGACCAGCTGGTCAAGATCATCGAGTCGTGATTTTGCGCCCAGCGCGCTGAGGCTATTATTCACTTGGTTGACTGACAGGAGGTGTGGGTGGGGCATGTGGCGTGGTTGTCTGGTAAACAATTGGTCGAACAGTGTACCCGTTAACGCGTCCTTCAAGGTAGCGTAATGCGTCTGGTGATAAACCGTTCCCTGATATAATCTGCCGCGGTTACTGATCCACGGCGATAATATGGTACTGGCCCGCCGCCGTGGTGAGCTGAGGTGACCGTTTTCAGCTTGAAGTGAAATGGCGGTTCCTGTTTCGACCCAAACTTGTCTGGGTTGCTTCAGGACACTCGAAGTGTGTGCCCGGACTGCTGAATGACTGGTTTGATTGCAACCGGTAAGCAGCACCATGCTTGTAAGCACGGCCAATAAAGCGAGTAGCTTTCTCACGAGTCTGCTCCCTAGTTTTCGTCCAGTGTAAACCCGCTGGGAGATAATGAGTGACTTAGCTATTTTGGATTGGAGAAATCTTAATCAGCGGCCGCATGAAGCGAGAATGGGGGGTGTGATTGGGACGCATTAGTTGGTGGTTAACGCAGAGTGCCAATCATATTGAAATATAGTTTCTTGCGATGAGGCTCTATCACAGGATGTGGTCATAAAGTTTAAGCCAACAGGAAATCGATGCAAAACAAAACGCAAAGAAAGCCACATTAGCGGCATCCCTACCGAATAGTAAAAGACTTCTACCCTCAATTTT